>NZ_AP019373.1:912438-1216584 GCF_004323595.1 Sulfuricystis thermophila | reverse complement strand
GCCGGCTCAACGCCGAGCTGGAGCAGCGCGTCGCCGAGCGCACCCGGCAGCTGGAAGCGTTGCTCGTGCAGCGACAGGACTTCCTCGCCACGATGAGCCACGAGATCCGCACGCCGCTCACGGGTCTCTTGGGCATGCTGGAGCTCCTTTCGCTCTCCCCGCTGCCGGACGAGGAACGCCACCAGCTGGCGATCGCGCGCGAATCGGGCAAGGCGCTCTCGCGCATCATCGACGACATCCTCGACTACTCGAAGATCGAGGCCGGCCGGCTCACGCTCTCGCCCGAGCCCGAAGACCTGCCGGCGCTGATCGATGGCGTGCGCGACGCCCATCTGGCCACGGCCAGCGCCAAGGGCATCTCGCTGATGAGTTTCGTCGATCCGCGCCTGCCGCGCGCGCTGGTGATGGACGGCCTGCGCGCGCGCCAGATTCTGCAGAACTTCGTCTCCAACGCGCTCAAATTCACCGCCGAAGGTTATGTCGAGCTGCGCGCCGACTGGCTGGGCCAGCAGGACGGCCAGGTCACGCTCAAGCTCTCGGTGCGCGATACCGGCATCGGCATCGCGCCCGAAGTGCAGAAACAGCTGTTCGAGCGCTACAGCCAGGCCGACCACACCGTGGCGCGGCGCTATGGCGGCACCGGCCTGGGGCTGGCGATCTGCAAGCGGCTCGCCGAATTGATGGGCGGCGAGATCGGCGTCGAATCGGCACCGGCGCGCGGCAGCACTTTCTTCGTCACCTTGACCCTGCCGGTGGCCGAGACTGCGCCGCCCCCGCCCGCCACCGCCAGCGTGGCCTTGCGCCAGCTCGACGGCGGCGGACGGCCGGTGCTGGTGGCCGACGACCATCCCACCAACCGCGCGCTGATCGCGCGCCAGCTGGCGCTGCTGGGACTGCCGGTGGAACTGGCCGAGAACGGCAACCAGGCGCTGGCGAAATGGAAACACGGCGACTACTGCCTGATCGTGACCGACGTGCACATGCCGGTGATGGACGGCTTCGAGCTCGCGCAGGCGGTGCGCGCCATCGAGCGCCAGGAAGGCCGCAAGCCCACACCGATCATCGCCTGGACCGCCGCCGCGATGGGCGAAGAAGTGGCCCGCTGCCGCGCCGCCGGCATGGACGACGTGCTGGTGAAGCCCACGGAACTGGCCACGCTACGCGCCGTGCTCGCCCGCTGGCTGCCGTTCGCCGCCGACAACGGCGCGCCCATCCCCATCGATCCGGGCATGGTGCTCGACCGCGCGGTACTCGGTCAACTCGCCGAAGGCGCCGAGGAGGAACGGCTGATCCTCGCCGATTTCGTGAGCCAAACCCGCCGCGATCTCGCCGAGCTGGAAGCGGCGCTCGCGCGTGACGATGCGGCGGCCGCCACGCGCGAAGCCCACCGCATCAAAGGCGCGGCGAAGATGGTCGGCGCGCTGCGCCTGGCCGCGCGTGCCGCGCGCGCCGAGGAAGCCGCCCGCCGTCATGACCTCGCCCAAGCCGCCGAGCGGCTGCGCGAGATCGAGGCGGACCTGGCCGAGCTGGAAGCCAGCGCGGGGCTTGCCGCCCCGCCGGCGGCGGAGCCGGCCAATCCCGATGCGCCGCCGGTGTTCGACCCGGCGGTGCTCGCCGACATGGTGGGCGATTCACAAAAGTTGCAGCACGAGCTGATCGACAGCTTCTTTGTCCATGCCGATGCGCCGCTCGCCGAGATTCGCGCGGCCTACGAAAGACGCGCGGCGCGCGATCTCGCCCGCGCCGCCCACAAGCTCAAGTCCTCCGCCCGCGCGATCGGCGCGCAGGAACTGGCCGCCTTGCTCGCCGCGCTCGAAGCCGCCGGCAACAACATCGACTGGGAAGCGGCCGCGCGCGGCTATCACCAACTCGATGAGGCCTGGGCGCGGCTGGTGGCCCGGCTGCAAGGAGCGCACGAATGACCGCCTCGCTCGCCTGGCTGTTCGCCGATGCCGATGCGATCGAGGAAGTACGCGCGCTGGCCGAGGGCAGTGGATTCCGCATCGAAGCCTTCACGGATGGGGCGAGGGCCGCCAAACGCTATGCGCAGGCGCCACCGGCGCTCTTGCTGTTCGCCCATGTCGACCTCGCGCTGGCCGAGCGCGCGTTTCTGGAGCTCTTTCGCACTGCACCCGGTTTTGCCGGCGGCGATCATCCGTCGATCCTGCTGTGCAAGGGGCAGGATGTCGATCTGGCCTACGATCTGGTCAGGCGCGGCGTGTTCGACGATTATGTGGTGTTCCGGCCGCTCTACGATCCGCACCGGCTGGCCATCAGCATCCGCCATCTGACCGGCGCACGGCGCGGCGAGGATCAGGCGGCGGCCGCGCGCCGGCAACTCGCCGCTGCACAAACAGGCGCTTCAGCGCTGCACGGCGCGTTGACGCGGCAGGCGCAAGCCAGTGAAGCGGTGGCCGCCGATCTGGCCGCCGCACGCCAGCGGCTGGTCGCGGCCGCACCGGAACTGCATCCAGTGATCGAGGCGGCCTGCTCGCCGGCCGAACGGCGACTGGTGGCCAGCTCGGCCGAGGCACGCAACACCGCCGCCGCAGTGGCGCCACAACTGAGTCAGGCGGCTGCCTGGCTGGCGCAGCAGCCGCAGCGGCTGGTGGTCGTCGATGACGATCCGGTCTATCTGAAAGTGCTCGCCTCGATGCTGGAATCCGCCGGCTACGAAGTGCGCGCCTTTACCGATCCGCAGGGCGCGCTGGTGGCGCTGCCGCGCCTCAAGCCCGACGCCGTGCTGGTCGATGTGGAGATGCCGGGCATCGGCGGTCTGGAACTGATCGCGGCGGCCAAGCGCGTGCCGGCGCTCGCTGGCATTCCCTATCTGGCCATCACCGGCCATGCCGACGCCGAAACGGTGCGTGCCGCGGCGCAACACGGCGTGGCCGGCTTCATCGTCAAACCCGGCCAACGCGCAGCGGTGCTGAGCAAGCTGCGGGAGGCGCTGCCGCCGCCCATGCCGCCGGAGATTGCGCCATGAACCGCCTCTCTTCCATCCTGATCGTCGAAGACCACGACTTCCAGCGCCGTATCCTCGCCCGGCTGCTCACCGCGTTGGGCGCGCAAAACGTGCTCGAAGCGGCCAACGGCCAGGCGGCGCTGGAACTGCTGGACGCCGGCCATGCGCCCGAGCTGGTGATCTGCGATCTCGACATGCCTGAGATGGACGGCATGGCCTTCATCCGTCATCTGGGCGAGCGGCTGCCCGACGTGCCGGTGATCATCGCCAGCGCGCTGGACCCGGCGCTGTTGGGCTCGGTGGCGAAGATGGCCGATGCCTACGGCGTGCGCCTGTTGGGCGTGCTGGAAAAGCCGGTCACGCGCGTGCATCTGGCGCAACTCTTGGCGGTGCGCGAACAGCCGCGGCCGCGCCGTGCCGCGCCGCCAGCACCGAGTTTCGCACTGGCCGAGATCGAGGCCGGCATCGCCAATGGCGAATTCGTGCCCTTCTTCCAGCCCAAAGTGGACATGAAGACCGGCGCCGTGGTGGGCGCGGAAGCCTTGGCGCGCTGGCGACATCGGGAAAAAGGCATCGTCTCGCCCTACGGCTTCATCCTCACGCTCGAGCAGGCCGGCAAGATCGATGCGCTGACCTTCGCGATGCTGGAGCAGACCGCCCATGCGGCGCGGCGCTTCAAGGAGGCCGGGCTGGAGCTTGTGCTATCGGTGAACCTCTCCACTGCCTGCCTCGACGACGTGACCCTGGCCGACCGGGTGCTTGCGACCGTCACCGGCTGCGGCCTGGAGCCGGAGCAGATGGTGCTGGAAGTGACCGAGACCGCGGCGATGACGGCGCTGGCGCCGGCGCTGGAGAACCTCACCCGGCTGCGCATGAAGGGTTTTGGCCTGTCGATCGACGATTACGGCACCGGCTTTGCCAGCCTCGCGCAACTGGCGCGGGTGCCGTTCACGGAACTGAAGATCGATCAGGGCTTCGTCACCGGCTGCGGCGAGCATCCGACCGCGCACGTGATCGTCGAGGCGAGCCTCGCGCTCGCGCATGGTCTCAAGCTCAAGGCCGTGGCCGAAGGCGTGGAGACGCAAGGCGACTGGGATGCGCTCGCCACGATGGGCTGCGACATCGCACAGGGCTATTTCATCGCCCGGCCGCTGGATGAGGCGGCGTTCGTCGCGTTCTGCCGCTCGCGCGGCGTGCAGCGAAGCGCATGAGCGGGCAGGTTATTTTTTTAGGGATTTGTCGGCGGTTTTCAGCCGGCAGGCGGGCTTGCTATACTTTTACCAATCTGTGATCGATCAACACAAGGTAAAGAGTAAAGCCATGGCCGCGACCGCCACCTTATCCAGCAAATATCAAATCTCCGTCCCCAAGGCCATCCGTGACGATCTGCACTGGGAGGCCGGACAGGAGTTCGTCTTCATTCCCAAGGGCAAAGGCGTGCTGCTCATGCCGGTGCCCGAACTGGAGCAGCTCGCCGGTCTGGCGCAAGGCGCCAACACCGAAGGCTACCGCGACCGGCAAGACCGCTTCTGATGCGGGTCATCGACACTTCGGTCTGGATCGAGTGGCTGGTGGGCAGCCCGTTGTGCGACCGCCTGGCGCAGGAAATTCCCGACCGGACGCAATGCATCGTGCCCACCATCGTGCAACTGGAACTGGCGAAATGGCTCGTCAGGGAGGTCAGCGAAGAAGCCGCCGACCAGATGATCGCCTACACGCAAAAATGCATCGTCGTGGCGCTCGACACGCGCCTTGCGCTCCAGGCCGCCGACCTGCATCGCCAATACAAACTGGCGACGGCCGATGCCGTGGTGTATGCGACCGCCCGCGAATCAGGGGTGGACTTGCTCACCTGCGATACCCACTTCGAAAATCTTCCGGGCGTGATCCTCATCAGGAAATGAGCGCGGGTGAGCCGTCGGCGCATAATCACGGCAGAGGGAGGATCCATGACCGTCAGAACGAGACACCCCGAACTGGCAGCCCTGCATGCCCGCAAGAGCGGCAAGGTGGTGAGCGCGCGCGAAGCCGTCGGCCTGATCCGCGATGGCGACATGATCGCCACCGGCGGCTTCGTCGGCATCGGCTTTCCGGAAAACCTCGCCGTCGCACTCGAAGAGCGCTATCTGGAAGAAAGCGCGCCGCGTGGCATCGGGCTGGTCTATGCCGCCGGCCAAGGCGATGGCAAGGCGCGCGGCTTGAACCACCTCGGCCATGACGGCCTCGTCGCGCGCGTGATCGGCGGCCATTGGGGCCTGGCGCCACGCATGCAGGAGCTCGCCGTCGGCAACCGCATCGAGGCCTGGAATCTGCCGCAAGGGGTGATCTCGCATCTGTTCCGCGACATCGCCGCCGGCAAGCCGGGCACATTGACGCGCATCGGTCTGGGCACCTTCGTCGACCCGCGCTTCGGCGGCGGCAAGCTCAACGACAAGACCACCCGCGAGCTGGTGCGGCTGATGGAGATCGATGGCGAGGAGTATCTGTTCTATCGGGCCTTTCCGATCGACGTGGCGCTGATCCGCGGCACGACTGCGGATGAGGAAGGCAACGTGACGATGGAAAAGGAAGCACTGACCTTGGAGGCGCAGGCGATCGCAATGGCGGCGCACAACTGCGGCGGCATCGTCATTTGCCAGGTCGAGCGCGTCGCCGCACGCGGCTCGCTGAATCCGCGCCACGTCAAGATTCCGGGCATCCTCGTCGATTGCGTGGTCGTCGCCGAAAAGCCCGAATACCACATGCAGACCTTCATCGAGCAATACAGCCCGGCATTCTCGGGCGAGCTCAAGGTGCCGTTGTCGAGCATTCCGCCCCTGCCGATGTCGGAGCGCAAGATCATCGCCCGGCGCGCCGCGTTGGAGCTAAGCCCCGGCGCGGTGGTGAATCTGGGCATCGGCATGCCAGAGGGCGTGGCCGCCGTCGCCGCCGAGGAGCGCATCAACGACCGGATGACCTTGACCGCCGAGCCGGGCGTGATCGGCGGCATTCCCGCCGGCGGCCTCAACTTCGGCGCGGCGACCAACACCCAGGCGATCATCGATCAGCCCTGCCAGTTCGATTTCTACGACGGCGGGGGACTCGACATCGCCTTTCTGGGGCTCGCCCAGGTCGATCGCGAGGGCAATCTGAACGTCAGCAAGTTCGGCCCGCGGCTCAATGGCGCCGGCGGCTTCATCAATATCTCGCAGACTGCGCGCAAAGTCGTCTTCGTCGGCACCTTCACCGCCGGTGGGCTGGAAATCGCCGTCGCGGACGGTCGCCTGCGCATCGTCAAAGAAGGCCGCGAAAAGAAGTTCGTGCCGCAGGTCGAGCATCGCACCTTCAGTGGCCAACAGGCCCTGCGGCGCGGTCAGGAGGTGTTTTACATCACCGAGCGCTGCGTGTTCCGGCTCGGGCCGGAAGGGTTGGAACTGACCGAGATCGCGCCGGGGATCGATCTCGAGCGCGACATCCTCGCCCGGATGGATTTCCGCCCGCTCATCCGCACCCCGCTTGCCATGATGGACGCCCGCATCTTCGAGCATGGCAGGATGGGGCTCGCCGGGTGAATCTCGCAAGTTTTTGATTTCGGTCAGATTGCCGTCAGCCGGACATGCTAGGCTGTCGATGCGGAGGTCTTTGAACCCAGATTGTCCATTGAGAGCGGGCTGATTCGCCATGAGCATTCGATACGATCATTTCATTGCCCTACGCGGCGGTTTTCACGCTGCGGGTGGCATCTTTGCGCCCCCGCGTATCGCCAGACAGGGTTATTGGCTCGTCGCGGTGACGCAAACCTGCTCGCCCTCGCTTTTGATACCCGCTCGCGTTCCAATGGACAATCTGGGTTGAACAGAACGGAAAGGGAGCGGAATCATGGCCGGCACGAACGAGCAATTCAGCGAACTCAACCGCAGGAACATGGAAGCGGCGATGCATCTGGCGCAGTTGTCGATCGAGAATTCGCAGCGCGTGTTGGCACTGCAAAACGAGCTGGCGCGCGAGCTGTTCGACGATGGCGTCGCCAACGCACGCGCGTTGGCCGCCGCGAAGGACGCGCAGGAGGTGATGCGGCTGCGCGCCGAATACGCGCAGGAGACCACGCGCAAGATGATGGCCGTCGCGCAGCAGGTGGCCGAGATCGGTAACGAGTCGCGTGCCGCCTTCGCCCGGCTCCTCACCGAGCAACTCGCCTCCGGCAGTCAGGAGATGGCCGATGCCTTCCAGGGTTTCCTGAAGACGCTGCCGGGCCAATCACCGAACCTGCTCGAGATGATGCAGCAGGCGATGGCGAGCGCGAACAGCGCCTTCGAGCAGATCGCCCAGGCCACCACGGCGAGCGTGGCCGGGATGGCCAAAGCCGCGAAATAGCCTACGTCTCCTTCCCTTCCCAACGGGCGGCGGCCCGATCGTCGCTCTCGCGCGCATCGACCCAGCGGCTGCCGGCCGGGGTTTCTTCCTTTTTCCAGAACGGCGCGCGGGTCTTCAGGTAATCCATGATGAATTCGCAGGCAGCGAAGGCGTCGTGGCGATGCGACGAGCTCACACCCACGAAGACGATGTGCTCAGAAGGCAGCAGCCGGCCGACGCGATGGATCACCCGTACCCGCTTCAGCTGCCAGCGGGCCTTGGCCTGGGCGACGATCTCGGCGAGCGCGGCTTCGGTCATGCCCGGATAGTATTCGAGGGTCATCGCGGCGACCTGTGCCGTGCCGCCAGCGCCGACTTCCGGCGCACAGAGCTTGTCGGCGCGCACGAGGCCGACGAAGCTCGCCACCGCGCCGGCTTCCGGGTCGTCGGCCGACAATGCCGCGATTTCAGAACCGACGTCGAAATCGGCTTGCTGGACGCTGACTTCGGACATCTCAGCCTCCCGTCACGGGTGGGAAAAAGGCCACTTCGTCGCCATCCTCGACAGGCGCTTCCCAGCCGCACATCTGTCGGTTGACCGCAGCGCGCAGGTTCTTCGTGGTCAACAGCGCTGGATGGCGTGCGCCGAGGGTCTGGCGCAGCGCGCCGACGGTCGTGCCACCGGGTGGCAGGTCGATGGTTTCGGCAGCAAGGCCGATCGCTTCGCTCAAGCTGGCGAAATAAAGCACTTTGAGAGTCATCGCATCACAACAGGTCGGAGAAAGCGAGAAAACGCACCGTGTCGCCCGGCGCGAAGGTCTGCTGGGCTGGGGTGTCGACCAGGCCGTCGGCCCAGACGCAGGAAGTCAGCACGCCGGAACTTTGATTAGGATACAACTCGACGCGGCCATCGGCAGCGATCCGCGCCCGCAGGAAGCTGCGCCGGTCTTCGGGTTTCGTCCAGGCGGAGGCGGAAACGAGCTCGCGCGCGACCGGCACGACGACCGCGGCGCCCATGCGCTTGAGCAGATAGGGGCGCAAGAAGAGCAGAAAGGTCACGAAGCAGGACACTGGATTGCCCGGCAGACCGATGAAGGCGGTGGACTCTGCCGTTCCCTCGGCGCCGACTTTGCGCACATGGCCGAACGCGAGCGGCTTGCCCGGCTTGATGGCGATCTTCCACAGCGACAACGCGCCTTCCGCCTCGACGGCGGGTTTGACGTGATCCTCCTCGCCGACCGAGACGCCACCCGAGGTGACGATCAGATCGTGTGCTGCGGCGGCTTCGCGCAGTGCCGCGCGTGTGGCCTCCAGCGTATCGGGCACGTGGCCGGCATCGGTGACGGCACAGCCGAAGGTTTCGAACAGCGCGCGCAGGAAGTGGCGGTTCGAGTTGTAGATGCCGCCGGCGGGCAGCGGCTGGCCGGGCTCGGTGAGCTCGTCGCCCGTCGACAATAGCGCGACGCGCAGCCGCCGCCGCACTGGCAGCTCGGCCACGCCGACCGAGGCGGCCAGGCCGATTTCGGCCGGGCCGAGGCGTGCGCCCGCCGGCAGGATTTCGCTTCCCGCAGCGATGTCCTCGCCGGCGCGGCGGATGTTCTGCCCTGCTTTCGGCGCCTGATTGATGATCACCTTGCCATCCGGCACGTGTTCGGAAAATTCCTGCATCACCACCGCATCGGCGCCGGGCGGGATCGGCGCGCCGGTGAAGATGCGCGCTGCGGTGCCGGGCTGCAAGGGCGCACCCACGCTGCCGGCGGGAATGCGTTGCGATACCGGCAGGATGACGCCTGCCTGCGGCACATCGGCACAGCGCACGGCATAGCCGTCCATCGCACTGTTGTCGAGCGGCGGCACCATCACCGTGGAGATGAGCGGTTCGGCGAGAAAGCGGCCGCGCACCGCGGCCAGCGGCAGCCGCCGGATTTCCGTGACCGGGGTGGCGGCGGCGAGCAAGTGTTCGAGGGCTTGTTCGTAACTCAGCATGGGCGTTCCAGGAAATCGAGGATGAAACGGGCGATCGCATCGGGGTCGTTCAGATCCAGCACCGGCAGCGGGCAGTCGATCCGGGCATCGGTCGCCACGGCGACGATGCTGTTGTTCTCCGGCCACAGCGGCGGCCGGCCATGGGCGGGGCGATGCACTTCGAGCTTCGAGATCGGCGTCTGTTTGAAGCCTTCGACCAGCACGAGATCGCAGGGCGAGAGGATCGCGAGTTGCTCGTCGAGCGAAGGTTCGGGCGCGCCGCGCAGTTCGTGCATCAGCACCCAGCGTTTGTCGCAGGTGAGCAACACCTCGCTGGCGCCGGCCTGGCGGTGCCGCCAGGAATCCTTGCCGGGCTGGTCGACATCGAAATCGTGATGCGTATGCTTGATCAGCGAGACCCTGAGGCCGCGCGCGGTGAAGCGCGGGATCAGCTTTTCGATCAGCGTCGTCTTGCCGGAACCGGAATAGCCGGCGAAACCAAACACTTTCATCGTTCGATCACCTTCGCGAAACCGCCACCCGGGGTACGGAAGTTCGTCGTCTGGCCCTGATAGAGCCGGGCGGTGACCAGTTGCACGGTGCCTCGATAGACATAGTTGCGGATGTCCGCCTTGAGCTCGCTCATCTGGCCATCGACTTCGACGGGCACGGTCGAGGGCGGCACATACGCCTGCGCGACGTAATCGCCGGCGAGGATTTCGGCGAAGACGCGCTTGGTGAGCTTGTCGCCGCGATAGGCGCCCTTCGAACCGAAGCCCATCGCCGGCTTGAAGAACAGCCCGCGGCGGCGGTTCCAGAGGTCTTCGGCGCACGCTACGGTCACCGCCTCGGTGCGCGGAATGCCATTCATCAATATGCGCCGCGTCTGTTCCTGCACCCCCCACTCGGCCAACTGGGCCGGATCGGTCAGCGCGACGAGGTTCTTCTTGTCCGCATACAGGGCATGGATCTGCGGGTTCGGCGTCACCACGGTGTCTTCGTGCAGCCAGGCGAGCCGTAGCGCCACCGACTCGGGCAAATCGAGCGTGAAATCGGTCAGCCGGTTATAGACGAGATCGATGCGCGTCTCGGTCACGCCGTCGGAATACCACAGTCCGCCATGACAGATCATCAGCGCCTCGGGCGCGCAGATCGCCGCGCGGATGCCGTGCGCTTCGAAGAGCTGCCGGAAGCCGACGAGCTCCGGGTAGAGATATTGCTGCTCAGGCGTTTCGTCGACGATAGCGACCATGCGCAGTTCGCGCTTGCCGCATTCGCTGCGGAACATCTCGACATAGGCGGCCAGCACGTCGTCGCGTTCGGCCTGCAATGCCGCCAAGAGGCCGCCGCCGGCATTGGTGTTGATCTCGATCAGTCGTGGGCCCTCGGGCGTCAGATGGAAGTCGTAGCCCATGAAGACGCCGCTGGCGGAAGGTGCCGTGCCGTCAGCGCCGAGTTTCAGCGCGACGACCTCCTCCACCGCCAAGATCACTTCGCGCATGCGTGCGTGATCCGCCGCCGTCACGGCAACGCTTGCAGGCGAGAACAGGTGTGGGCGCGCCGCCAACAGGTCGGCAGGAAGGTCGGAGAGTTTCATGCGCCGAGTGTATTCCGAATCAGAGCTTGTGAAAAAAATTCGTCGCGAGCGCAGCCAGGTTGGGGGAGGCCGGAGCGCAGCCACCGGAATGTATATGGACATACATGAGGATGGCGAGCACCGCCCGACCCCAAGATGGCAAGCGCAGCAGAATTTTTCACAAGCTCTCAGTGCGGTGTGGCGAGCTTGAGACCAATAATGCCGGCGACGATGAGCGCGAGGCTCAAGAGCCGCCCGGCGCTCGCCGGTTCGGCGAACAACACGATGCCGAAGATCGCCGTGCCGACCGCGCCGATGCCGACCCATACCGCATAGGCGGTACCGACCGGTAGCGACTTCATCGCCAGGGCGAGCAGCACGACACTCGCCACCATCGCCGCCAGCGTCAGCAGCGATGGCACCGGGCGCGTGAAGCCATCGGTGTATTTGAGCCCGATCGCCCAGGCGACCTCGCACAGGCCGGCCAGCAGCAAGAGGATCCATGCCATGTCAGTTCTCCGGATTTTCGAAAAACGCCGCGACCTCACCGATCTCGCGCGTGCGCCGCATCGGCGGCAGGCTCTGCCAGATGCGCCGGCCGTAAGGTTTGTCGACCAGGCGTGGATCGCAGACCATCAGCACACCACGGTCGGTTTCCGAGCGGATCAGCCGGCCGGCACCCTGCTTCATGCTGATCACCGCGCGCGGCAGCTGCACCTCGAAGAAGGCGTTGCGGCCCTGACGCTTGAGCATGTCGATGCGCGCCGCGAGCACCGGATCGTCGGGCGGCGCGAACGGCAGCTTGTCGATGACCACCAGCGACAGCGCCTCGCCCGGCACATCGACGCCTTCCCAGAAACTCTGGCTCGCCACCAGCACCGCATTGCCCAGTCGCCGGAAAGTATCGAGCAGTTCCGCTTTGGGGCGCTGTCCCTGCAGCAGGAGCGGCATCTCGAGCCGTGCCGCCGCGATGCGCGAGGCCAGCAGCTCGTGGATGCGGCGCATCGCGCGCAAGCTCGTGCAGAGCACGAAAGCCCGGCCGCCTGCTGCCCGGATCGCCGGCCAGCAGGCTTCGACCACCGCATCGCAATAATCGGCATGGTTCGGATCCGGCATGCCGGTTGGACAATAGAGCAAGGCGTGGTTCGGATAGTCGAACGGGCTGTCCCAGCGAGCGGTCATTGCCTCGGCGAGGCCCAAGGCATTGCGGTAGTGGGAAAAATCCTCGCCGACGGCGAGCGTGGCGGAGGTGAAAATCCAGGCGCGCGGATGGCCCTCGAGCTGCTTCCTGAACAGCGGGGCGACCGACAATGGCGTGAGATTGAACGTGGCGCCATAGGTCGTCACTTCGACCCAGCGCACGGCGCTCTGCTCATCCCTCTCCGCCACATCAGCCGGTGCCGTCCCGTCAGCGCCGACTTTCGCCGTCTGCCAGTTCCGCAACGACAGGATCAGCTCCCCGCAGCGCCGCAGGCAGTTGGCCAGTCCTTCCGAGCGTCCCGCCTGGGCTTCGAGATGGCGGCCGAGCTCATCGAGCCTCTTTTGCAGATGCTCCAGCGCCGCGATGGCCTGTGGATGTTGCAGCCATTGCGCGATTGCGAGACGGCCTTCATGCTTGAAAGCCAGGCGCAGATCCTTGGCCGCCTTTTCCAGCGTCTGCGCCGCTTCCTGCAAGGGCGGGTAATCCTTCGCGGCGGCCATGCCTTCGAGCTTCGCATCGCGCGCCAGATCGAGGATCTGTCCCGTGCCGACACTCTCGCCGAAAAAGAGACCCGCCACTTCGGGCAACTGGTGCGCCTCGTCGAAGATCACCGTGTTGCAGGCAGGCAAGAGCTCACCCATGCCGTCGTCCTTGAGCATCACGTCGGCAAAGAAAAGGTGGTGATTGACGACGACGACATCGGCGGCGAGCGCCTCGCGCCGCGCAGCGATGACAAAGCATTCCTTGACATAGGCGCATTCCTGGCCGAGGCAGTTCTCGCGCGTCGAGGTGGCCAAGCCCCAGGCGCCGGAATCTTCCGGCACATCGGCACATTCGGCCTTGTCGCCCGTCGCCGTGATCTTGGCGAAACGCGCGATCTTGTGCAGATGCGCAACCTCGGCGCGCGAGGCGAGCTTGCCGGCGGAGAGCGCGCGTTCCAGGTGATGGTGGCAGACATAGTTGGCGCGGCCCTTCAGCAGTGCGATGCTCGCCGACACGCCGAGCGCCTCGCGCACCGTCGGCAGGTCGCGGTTGAAGAGCTGATCCTGCAGCGTCTTGGTACCGGTAGAAATGATCACCTTGCCGCCCGAGAGCAGCGCCGGGACCAGATAGGCGAAAGTCTTGCCGGTGCCGGTGCCGGCTTCGGCGACCAGCACCTGATTGGCCGCGATGGCGGCCTGCACATCGCGCGCCATCGCGATCTGCTGCCGGCGCGGCCGATAGCCGCTGATGGCCCGATCGAACGGGCCGTCGGCGGCGAAAATCTTCTCCAGATCGGCTTGGGCGGGCATGACGGCGCGGCATGGTAGCACGCATGCCGTGCCACCAGCGCCGAGTTTTACGCCACAATTACGTTTCGATCATCAAGACCAGAGGGGGACGTCCATGAAAATCGAAACGCTCGCCGTGCACGGCGGCTACAGCCCGGACCCGACCACCAAGGCGGTGGCGGTGCCGATCTATCAAACCACTTCCTACGCCTTCGACGACACCCAGCACGGCGCCGATCTGTTCGACCTGAAGGTCGCCGGCAACATCTACACACGCATCATGAATCCGACCACCGCCGTGCTCGAACAGCGCTTGGCGGCGCTGGAAGGTGGCGTCGGCGCGCTGGGGCTCGCCTCCGGCATGGCGGCGATCACCTATGCGATCCAGACCATCGCCGAGGCCGGCGACAACATCGTCTCGGTCGGTACGCTCTATGGCGGCACCTACAACCTGTTCGCCCATACGCTGCCGCAATACGGCATCGAGGTGCGCTTCGCCGACTACCGCGATCCGGCCGGTTTCAAGCCGCTCATCGACGCTCACACCAAGGCGGTTTATTGCGAATCGATCGGCAACCCCTTGGGTAACGTCGTCGATATCGCCGCGCTCGCCGAAGTAGCGCACGCCGCCGGCGTGCCGCTGATCGTCGACAACACCGTGCCGACGCCTTACCTGTGCCGCCCGTTCGAGCATGGCGCCGACATCGTCGTGCATGCACTGACCAAGTATCTCGGCGGACATGGCACCAGCATCGGCGGCGCGATCGTCGATTCCGGCAAGTTTCCCTGGGCCGAGCACAAGGCGAAATTCAAGCGCCTCAATGAGCCCGACGTTTCCTATCACGGTGTCGTCTATACCGAGGCGCTCGGCCCCGCCGCCTACATCGGCCGCGCGCGCGTCGTGCCGCTTCGGAACATGGGCGCGGCGATCTCGCCGTTCAACAGTTTCCTGATCCTGCAGGGCATCGAGACCCTGGCCGTGCGCATGGATCGCATCTGCGAGAACACGTTGGCCGTCGCAAACTTCCTGAAGAACCATCCGAAAGTCGGCTGGGTGCGCTATGCCGGTCTGCCCGACCACCCCGAACATGCGCTGGCGCAAAAATACATGGGCGGACGTGCCTCGGGTATCCTGACCTTCGGTGTCAAGGGAGGTGCTGCGGCCGGCGCCCGCTTCCAGGATGCGCTGAAGCTGATCACCCGCCTGGTCAATATCGGCGACGCCAAGAGCCTCGCCTGCCATCCGGCCAGCACCACCCACCGCCAGCTCTCACCGGCAGAGCTCGCAAAGGCCGGCGTCTCGGAAGACATGGTGCGGCTGTCGATTGGACTTGAGCACATCGACGATTTGCAGGCCGATCTGGAGCAGGCGCTCGCAGCAGCGTAAGACCGTTTCGGCGCCGCTTTGCGAGTCGCCCAAAAGCAAAAAGCCGCCCCGGGATACGGGACGGCTTTTTCGTGTCTGGTAGGCGGTATTGGAATCGAACCAACGACCTCCACGATGTCAACGTGGCGCTCTAACCAGCTGAGCTAACCGCCTGAACGAGCCGCGCATTCTAGACGAATCGCGTTTGCTGTGCAATGCGGCGGACAACATTTTTTGCTACCCTCGCGCCATGGAAGCCTCTCCCTCGGTCTGCTGCCAATGCGGCGCCTGTTGTGCGACTTACCGCGTCACCCTCCCCCGCGTCGAGCTGGCCAGCCACCCTTCGGGCTGGGTGCCCGACGGGATGACGGAACCCTACACGCCGACGACCGCCTGCATGCGCGAACATCCCGACCTGCCGGGACGCTGCATCGCCTTGGCCGGAGTCGTCGGGGAAAGCGTCCGCTGCACGATCTACGAACGGCGTCCGGCGGCCTGTCGCGATTTCGCCCCGTTCTCCGCACTCGGCATCGGCGACGAAGCCTGCGACGAAGCCCGGCGCCGCCACGGGTTGCCGCCACTTGGCGGGCTATAATCCGCTCCGGTTAAGAGGCGTGGCCGAGTGGTTTAAGGCAGCGGTCTTGGCGCAAGCGGGGCGCGCTAGTGAAGGCTAAGGAAACGCTGAAGAAGTCGTCGCGAGCGGCCGGAGGGCAAGGCGCACGGAGCGCAGGATGCGAGACATATCAAAGTGATAGGCGAGCATCCGAGCACCGCGCAACACAGCCATCCGGTCGCGCAGCAGACTTATTGAGTGTTTCCCTAATGCGCGTAGCGCGTTATGCCGGAACTAAAACCGCCAGTAGTTTTCGTCGTTTGGAGTTTGGAGGCGTGGCCGAGTGGTTTAAGGCAGCGGTCTTGAAAACCGCCAGGGGCATCCCCCCTCGTGAGTTCGAATCTCACCGCCTCCGCCAGCATGGGTCGAAATCATGAGCCACAAACATCTTCATCTATTGCGCAGCCTGTTTCAGGATCCACCGAGCGGCAACATCCACTGGCGCGAGATCGAATCACTGCTCCATCACCTGGGCGCAAGCGTGGAGCCGGTACATGGTGCTCGGTTTCGCGTGGTGCTGAACCGCCACGAGTATTTCCTCCATCATCCGCATCAAGGCAGCGTGTTCGGACGGCAGGACATCAAGCATCTGCGCGAATTCCTGGCGCGCGCCGGAGTCAGTCCCTCGAGCTACGAAGCCCAGCACGAAGCGGGCGAAAAAGCATCCTGAGCGGTTTAGCGCGCGGCGGCCAGCAACGGGTCGCGCAAGCGGGCGAAATTGGCTGGCGCGACGTATTGCAGCACCTCTTTGCCTTTGGCATCGATCCGGATATCGAGCCCCCTGTCGGCATAGAGCCAATGGCTGATGTTTGCGTCGAGACGAATTCTTTCACTGGGCGCACCGAAGCGTTGCATGACGACATCCTCGGTGAGATTCGCCGCGGGTATGAAAGTGATGCCGGCAATGCGCGCCCGGCGCAGTTCCTGCAGATCGGCATCGGCAAGCGTGATGCGCCGCGACGCGTTTTCCGTCACCTCAGCCTTGACCGCGCGCTTCAGCATGGCTTCACGTTCCGCTGGCGTGGTTTCCAGTGTCAGGATCATCTTCCCGGTAATGGGGCCGACGTGTGCGCTGTCGTAATAAGCCTCGACCGAGCCGGACTCCCCTTGGGCAGCGATCAGGGCAATCTGGACATCGGTGCCGAACTGCCGGTAAGCATCCTCCAGTATGCTCTCGCCCAGCGTCAGGCCAAAGACGCGCGAGCCGCCACCGGGCAATGTTTCGATGCGCCAGGGCAATTTAGCCTCGTCATCGGTTGGCGCTCGCTCGCCACCGGAGATGAACAGCAAGGGGATTGCCAACAGGGCGAAGACGATCGCGATGAACAGCGCGATCGATTTGAGCAATCTCATGTCTGCGCCGGCGCGACGCGACTGCGGCGCAGAATTAAAGCGAACGCAACAGGGCGTAGGTGCACATCGACACCAGCGCGTCCGGGAAAATGCCGAACAACGCAATGGCAGCGCCATTCACGCCGAGCAGGAAGCGCATGTCCAAGCCCGCCTCCAAGGGCGCAACATCCGCCGGCGGATCGAAGTACATGTACTTGACGACGCGCAGGTAGTAGAAAGCGCCGATCAGCGAGAACAACACCGCGAAAATCGCCACCCACAGATAGCCGGCATCGATGACGGCAAGCAGGACGGAGAATTTCGCAAAGAAGCCGACGAAGAAAGGCACGCCGGCCATCGAGAACATCACCGCCAGCATCACCGCAGCGAACAACGGGCTGCGCTGATTGAGCCCTTTGAAATCGTCGAGGTGCTCGGCCTCGTAGCCGGCGCGCGACAGCAGCAGCACGGTGCCGAAGGCGCCGAGCGACATCAGCACGTAAGCCACCACGTAATACATCGCCGAGCTGTAGGCGTTCAGCGCAAAATGCTTGTCGGGACCGACCACGCCGCTGGTCAGCGCCAGCAGCAAAAAGCCCATGTGCGAAATCGCCGAATAGGCCAGCATGCGCTTGAGGTTGGTCTGGGCGATCGCGACCAGGTTACCAAGCGCGATCGACAGCACCGCCAGCAGCATCAACATGCTCTGCCAATGCTCGGCCAGCTCGAACAGGCCATACACCAGCATGCGCATCGCCATCGCGAAAGCAGCCAGTTTCGGGGCCGAGCCGATCAGCAGCGTGATCGGCGCCGGCGCGCCCTGATAGACATCGGGCACCCACATGTGGAAGGGCACGGCGCCGAGCTTGAAAGCTAACCCAGCGACGATGAACACCAGGCCGAAGACCAGCACTGTCTTGTTGGCGACGCCCAAGTGCAGCGCCTGGGCAACGCCGCCGATCTCCAGCGTGCCGGTTGCGCCATACACCATCGACATGCCATAGAGCAGCAAGCCGGAAGCCAGGGCGCCGAGGACGAAGTATTTCATCGCCGCCTCGGTGGCGCGCGGCGAATCCCGATCGATCGCCACGAGCGCATACAACGACAGCGAAAGCAATTCCAGCCCGAGATAGATGGTCAGGAAGCTCGCCGCGGAAATCATCACCATCATGCCGAGCGTCGCGAACAGCACCAGGACGTAGTATTCGCCCTTGTCGAGACGGCGCGCTACCAGATAGTCGCGGCTATAGACGATCACGACGATCACTGCCAGATAGAGCAGGATCTTCAGGAAATCACCGAACAGGTCATCGACGAACATGTTGCTGAACGTCAGCACCACCTGGCCATCCATCGTCCGATAAGTGATAAGCAGGCAGCCAAAAAGCGTGAGCAAGGTCAGGGCCGCGCTCAGCCAGCGGCGCGCGGGAGAAAGCATCGCGTCGACCAGCAGGATGACGCAGGCCATGGCCGCGAGGAAGAGCTCCGCTGCGGCCGGGTAGAGGTCGGGCGTGATGAAATGGTTGAGCATCGTTTATCTCGTCGCCGCCAGGTTGATCAGAGTTTGCTCACCGCGACGTGCTTGAGCAGGTTATCCACCGAGGCGTGCATCACTTCGGTGAACGGGAATGGGTAGACGCCCATGGCCAGCACGCAGAGCGCCAGTGCCGCCAGGAACAGAAACTCGCGCGCGTTGATGTCGGTAAGCTCGGCGACATGCGCATTGCCGACCGGACCGAAGATCACACGCTTGTACATCCAAAGGGTGTAGGCCGCCCCCAGCACGAGGGTCGTCGCGGCGGCAAAGCCGATCCAGAAATGGTATTTGATCGCGCCCAGAGCGACCATGAACTCACCGACGAAGCCGGAAGTTGCGGGCAGACCGGCGTTCGCCATCGCAAACAGCATGAAGAAACCGGCGAACTTCGGCATGCGATGCACCACGCCGCCGTAATCCGCGATCAGACGCGAATGCATGCGGTCGTACATCACGCCGACGCACAGGAACATCGCCGCCGAGACGAAACCGTGGGAAATCATCTGCACCAGCGCCCCTTCGAGACCTAGCGGGTTGAAGATGAAGAAACCCAGCGTGACGAAGCCCATGTGCGAGATCGACGAATAGGCAATCAGCTTCTTCATGTCGGCCTGCACCAGCGCGACGAAACCGATGTAGATGACGGCGATCAGCGACAGCGCGATGATCAGCGGCGCGAAATAGTGGCTGGCATCCGGCGTGATCGGCAGCGAGAAACGCAGGAAGCCATAGGCGCCGAGCTTCAGCATGATCGCCGCGAGCACCACCGAGCCGCCGGTCGGGGCCTCGACGTGGGCATCGGGCAGCCAGGTATGCACTGGCCACATCGGCACTTTCACGGCAAAGGCCGCCAGGAAGGCGAGGAACAGCAGGAGCTGCGGGGTCATGCCGATCTTCAGCTGGTGCCAGTCGAGCAGGTTGAAGCTGCCGCCGGAGGCGAGGAACAGGTAGATCAGCGCGATCAGCATCAGCAATGAGCCGAGCAGTGTATAGAGGAAGAACTTGAAGGCCGCATAGACGCGATTCGGCCCGCCCCAGATGCCGATGATGATGTACATCGGGATCAAGGACGCCTCGAAGAAGACATAGAACAGCATCGCGTCGAGCGCGCAGAAGATGCCGTTCATCACGCCGGACATGATCAGGAAGGCGCCCATGTATTGCGCCACCTTTTCCTTGATCACTTCCCAGCCGGCGATCACCACGAGGATGGTGATGAAGCTGTTGAGCAGGATGAACAGCAGGGAAATGCCATCGACGCCGAGGAAATATTCGATGTTGAAACGCGGCATCCACGGGCGCTGCTCGACGAACTGCATGCCCGCCTGGGTGACGTCGAAACCGGCATACAGCGGCAGGGTCACGGCGAAACCGGCGATGGCGGTCATCAGCGCCGCCCAGCGCGCCAGGTTGTGCGCATTGCCGGCGGCAAACACCACGAAGGCGCCGAGGATCGGCACCCAGATGGCCAGGCTAAGGAGATGAGAACTCATTGCGTCGGTTCCGTCAGGCTCGGTTCATCCAGAGGGTCAGCAGCACGAAGACACCGATGATCATCGAGAAGGCATATTGATAGATGTAGCCGGATTGGATCAGACGCACGGCGCTGGCAAACCAGCCGACCAGGCGCGCCGAACCATTGACCGCCACACCGTCGATGAGCGTCTGATCACCGCCTTTCCAGAGCAGGCGGCCGATGGCACGCGCGCCGCCGGCGAAGAACCATTCGTTGAATTCGTCGAAGCCGTATTTCTTTTCCAGGATCGTGGCGAGGATGCCGGATTTCCGTTTGATCACCGCCGGCAGCTCCGGCCGCACGAGATAGAGATACCCTGCCAGGCCGGCCCCCGCGATGGCCAGCCAGAAAGGCAGGGTCGTCACGCCATGGGCGATCATCGCCATGACGCCATGGAATTCCTCGGCCATCGTTGCCATGCCCGGATGTGCGGCACTATCGATGAAGATCGCATTGCCGAACCAGCCGCCATAGAGCATCGTGCCGATCACCCAGCCGGAGGCGATCGCCGGGATCGCCAGCAGGATCAACGGCACCGTGACGACCTTGGGCGATTCGTGCGGCTCATGCACTGCGCCATGACCATGACCGTGCCCATGTTCGCCGTGACCATGCGCTTCACGGAAGCGCTCCTTGCCGTGGAAGGCGAAGAAGACGAGGCGGAAGGAATACAGGCCGCCGACGAACACGGCCGCCAGCGCGCAGAAATAGGCGAAGCCTGCGCCCGGCACGTTGGCGAGATGCACCGCCTCGATGATCGAGTCCTTCGAGAAGAAACCAGCGAACGGCGGCAGACCGGCGTTGGCGAGCGCGCCGATCAGCACGGTCGCATAGGTGATCGGCATGTATTTGCGCAGACCACCCATCTTGCGCATGTCCTGTTCATGGTGCATCGCGATGATCACCGAGCCGGCGCCGAGGAACAGCACCGCCTTGAAGAAGGCGTGTGTCATCAGGTGGAAGATCGCCGCCGAGTAGGCGGAGGCGCCCAGCGCCATCGTCATGTAGCCGAGCTGCGAGAGCGTCGAGTAGGCGACGACGCGCTTGATGTCGGTTTGCACGATCGCGATCAGCGCCATGAACAGCGTCGTGATCGCACCGACGACGATCACCATGGAAAGTGCCGTGTTGGAGAGCTCGAACAGCGGCGACATGCGCGAGACCATGAAGATGCCTGCGGTCACCATCGTCGCGGCGTGGATCAGCGCGGAAATCGGCGTCGGGCCTTCCATCGAATCGGGCAGCCAGACATGCAGCGGAAACTGCGCCGACTTGCCCATCGCGCCGATGAACAGGCCGATGCAGATCGCGGTGATCAGCGGCCAGCCGGTGACGGCTTCGGTCATCGCGGCCAGATCTTTCGCCTTGCCGAACACCGTCGCGTAATCGAGGCTGCCGGCATAGGCAGCGACGAGACCGATGCCGAGCAGGAAACCGAAGTCGCCGACCCGGTTGACCAGGAACGCCTTCAGGTTCGCATACACCGCCGAAGGGCGCACCGACCAGAAGCCGATCAACAGATACGAGACGAGGCCCACCGCCTCCCAGCCGAAGAACAGCTGCACGAAGTTGTTGCTCATCACGAGCATCAGCATCGAGAAGGTAAACAACGAGATGTAGGCGAAAAAGCGCTGATAGCTGTTCGTGCCGGCGCGGCTGTCGGCTGGCCAGTTTTCTTCGTCATGCGCCATGTAGCCGATGGTGTAGATGTGCACCATCAGCGAGACGAAGCTGACGACGATCATCATCACCGCGGTGAGCGGGTCGATCAGAAAGCCGATCGAGAGCTTTAGGCCGCCCGATTCGAGCCAGGTATAGACATCGCCGTTGAAGGTATGGCCAGCCATCACGTCCCGGAAGATCAACAGGGAGGCGATGAAGGAGACCGTCACGCCGAGGATCGTCACCCAATGGGCACCGCTGCGGCCCACTGTTTTGGAAAACAGGCCGGCGATGATCGCGCCGATCAGCGGCGCCAGCGGCACGATGAGGTAGAGCAGTTTCATTTCCCCTTATCCCTTCAGGCTGTCGAGATCATCGACGTGGATGGTCGACAGGTTGCGGAACAGCACGACGAGGATGGCCAGACCGATGGCGGCCTCGGCCGCGGCGACGGTGAGGATGAAGAACACCGCGAGCTGCCCGGCCAGGTCGTTCAGATAATGGGAAAAGGCGACGAAGTTCAGATTCACCGATAGCAGCATCAGCTCGATCGCCATCAACAATACGATCAGGTTCTTGCGGTTGAGGAAGATGCCGACCACGCTGATCGCGAACAGGATCGCCGAGAGGATCAGATAGTGGGAAAGCGAAAGGGTCGTCAGACTCATTGCCCGCCCTCCTTCGTCTCCGCTGCTTGTTCGACAGGCGTGTCCTTTTCGACCGCCATCTTCACCAGCCGCACGCGATCCTCGCGCCGGATATGGATTTGCGTCGACGGCTTCTGATACTTGGTGTCTTTACGGCGGCGCAGGGTGAGATGCACGGCGGCGATGACGCCCACCAGCAGGATCACCGAGGCCAGCTCGAACGGATAGACGTATTCGGTGTAGAGCAGACGCCCGAGTTCGCGGGTATTGCTGTAGCCATCGGGCAGGGTCTGACCGGGCAGCGCCTCGACACCGAAGTATTTGCCGCCGAGTACCAGGCTCATTTCGACCACCATCAGCACGCCGATCATCGCGCCGAGCGGCAGATAGCTCCAAAAACGATGGCGCAGGCGGTCGAGGTCGATATCGAGCATCATGACGACGAACAGGAACAGCACCATCACCGCGCCGACATAGACCATCACGAGCAGGATGGCGAGAAATTCCGCCTGCAGCAGCATCCAAATGCCGGCGGCGTTGAAGAATGCCAGCACCAGATAGAGCGCGGCATGCACCGGGTTGCGGGCGGTGATCACCCGCAGCGCGGCGAACAGCATGATCGCCGCGAACATGTAGAAGATGAAGGTCTTGAATTCCATGGCCGCGCTCTACCGGTAAGGCGCATCGAGCTGACGACGCCGGGCGATCTCTTCCTCGTAGCGGTCGCCGTTCGCCAGCAGCATCTGCTTGGTGTAATACAAATCGCCGCGCGTCTCGCCGTGATATTCGAAGATGTGTGTTTCGACGATGGCATCGACCGGGCAGGCCTCTTCGCAGAAACCGCAGAAGATGCACTTGGTCAGATCGATGTCATAGCGGGTCGTGCGCCGCGAGCCATCTTCCCGCACGGCCGATTCGATGGTGATCGCCATCGCCGGGCAGATCGCCTCGCACAACTTGCAGGCGATACAACGTTCCTCGCCGTTCGGGTAGCGGCGCAGGGCATGCAGGCCACGGAAACGGAAACTCTGCGGCGTCTTCTCATCCGGATACTGGACGGTGATCTTGCGGGCGAACAGATAGCGCCCGGTCAGCGCCATGCCGGCAAGGAAGTCCTTGAGAAGGAAGCCGCCGATGAAGTCCTTGAGCGCACCCATGGTGGTCAGTTCCAGATGTTGAGCGGCGACATCATCCAGACACCGACGAGCAGGATCCAGACGATGCACCAGGGAATGAAGACCTTCCAGCCCAGCCGCATGATCTGGTCATAGCGGTAACGCGGGAAGGAGGCGCGGAACCAGAGGAACAGGAATAGCAGGAACGAGATCTTCAGCACCAGCCAGCCCAGACCATCGGGCAGGAAACCCACCGGCGACAGCCAGCCGCCGAGGAAGAAGATCGAGGTCAGCGCCGAGATCAGGATCATGTTGCCGTATTCGGCGAGGAAGAACAGCGCGAAGGCCATGCCCGAATACTCGACCATGTGGCCGGCGACGATTTCCGATTCCCCTTCGACGACGTCGAACGGCGCCCGGTTGGTTTCCGCGACGCCGGAAACCAGGTAGATCACGAACATCGGCAACAGCGGCAGCCAGTTCCAGGACAACAGGCCAAGCCCCATGTCGGCGAAGCGGCCTTTGGCCTGGGCATGCACGATGTCGCCGAGATTGAGGCTGTTCGAAACCATCAGTACGGTGATCAAGGCCATGCCCATCGCGATCTCGTAGGAAATCATCTGCGCGCCGGCACGCATCGCACCGAGGAAGGCATATTTCGAGTTCGAGGCCCAGCCGGAAACGATGATGCCGTAGATGCCCAGCGAGCTCACCGCGAGCAGGTAGAGCACGCCGGCATCGACGTTGGCGATCACCTTGCCGTCGTCGAACGGCACCACCGCCCAGGCCACCAGCGCAGGCGCCAACGCCAGGATCGGGCCGGTGAAATAGAGGGCTTTGTTGGCCTTGGTCGGCGTGACGATTTCCTTGAACACCAGTTTCAGCGCATCGGCGATCGGCTGTAGTAGACCGATTGGCCCGACGCGGTTCGGACCGATGCGCACGTGCATGTAGGCGATCACCTTGCGCTCGAAATAGGGCAGATAGGCGACCGAAACGATCACCGGTACCAGCACGGCGACGATCTTCAGCAACGCCCAGATCGCCGGCCAGATGGGGGCTACCGTCGGCCAGGCGCTGCCGAGGGCGGATTGGAAGAATTGCAGGAACTGGGCTTCCATCATGCGCGCTCCACGTTCAGGGTGCCGAACAGCGGACCGAGCGCCACCGTCGTCGCATGGGCCGCGGCGATACGCACGCACTCGTCCGGCACGCCGGCATCGAGCCGGGCGACGAGATCGACTGCCGTCCCGCCAGCGCCGACTTTCACTCCGTCTCCGTCGGCCAGTCCCAGTTTCGCCAGCGTCGTGGCGTTCATGCGCGCCGTCGGCGGCGCGGCATCATGGGTGGCCAAGAGGCTCGGCGCGCGGCGCACCAACGGATCGGCGAAATGGATCGGCACATCGGCGATGCGCTGCAGCCCTTGGCTGACGGCGGAAAACTCATAGGTACCTGGTTTGACGGCATTGTCGAGACCGGTGACGAATTCGTCTGCGCCGCCGAGCACTTCATTGCGCACCTCTTCCGAACTCGCGTAATCGAAGCCGGCGAGATCCAGCAGATTGCCCAGCACGCGCAGCACCTTCCAGGCCGGCCGTGTCTCGCCCAAGGGCTTGCAGACGGCATGGAAACTCTGCGCGCGGCCCTCGGTATTGACGAAGGTGCCGGAAGTCTCGGTAAACGGTGCGACGGGCAGCAGGCAGTCGGCATACTCGAATGCCGCCTGCGACTTGAACGGCGAGAGCACGATGACACTCTTCGCTTGACGCAACGCGGCCAACGCCGCCGCACCATCGGCGCAGTCGAGTTCGGGTTCGGCGCCGAGCAGCAAATAGGCTTTGCGCGGCTCGGCGATCAGTCGCGCGGCATTCAGCCCTCCCTGGCGGGGATGGGCGCCGGCCACATAGCCGCCGACACTGTTGGCCGCCTCACCGAGGAAACCCCATTTCGCGCCGAGCAGTCCGGCGAGCTGCTGGGCGAGACGTTCGAGCGTCGCTGACTGCGGATGCTGCTGGGCGAAGTTGCCGAGCAGGATGCCGACGTTCGCGCCGGAGACGAGGCTGGCAGCGATCTTGCGTGCCGTCTCACCAGCGCCGACTTTTGCGAACTCGGCACCGAGCGGAGCATTCTTGAGTTCAGCTACCGCCTTGACGACTTCGGCGAACAGCGTCGGCAGCTGCGCCGGCGCGGCGATCGATTTGGCGAAGAGCTTGATGAACAGCTCGTCGTCGGCCGCATGCAGGATCGACACCTGGGCGCCCTTCTTCGCGCTCTGGCGCAGGCGCTGGGCGATCAGCGGATGATCCTTGCGCAGGAAACTGCCGACCACCAGCACGCGATCGAGCGCGCCGATCTCGGCGATCTTCATGCCCAGCCAAGGGATACCGGCTCGCTGGCCATCGAGGCTGAAATCGCTCTGGCGCAGGCGGAAATCGAGATTGTCGGAACCCAGTCCGCGCATCAGCTTCGCCGCCAATGCCATTTCTTCCAACGTCGCATGGGGGCTGACGAGGGCGCCGAGCGAGTCGGCGCCGTGATCGCGGGCGATGTCGCGCAATGCGTGCGCGGCGTAATCGAGCGCGGCGTTCCACTCGACTTCGCGCCACTGGCCGCCCTGCTTCACCATCGGGCGCGTCAGTCGTTCCTCGCCGTTGAGCGCCTCATAGGAAAAACGTTCCTTGTCGGAGAGCCAGCACTCGTTGATCGCCTCGTTTTCGCGCGGCAACACGCGTTTCACCTTGTCATGCAGCACCTGCACGATCAGATTGCTGCCCAGGCCGTCATGCGGACTGACCGACTTGCGCCGCGACAGCTCCCAAGTGCGCGCCGCAAAGCGGAACGGCTTCGAGGTCAGCGCCCCGACCGGACAGAGATCGATGACGTTGCCAGAAAGTTCCGAATCGAGCGTCTGGCCGAGGAAAGGCATGATCTCGGCGCGATCGCCGCGATAGGCCTGGCCGAGCTCCATGTAACCCGCGATCTCCTGGGTGAAGCGCACACAGCGCGTGCAGTTGATGCAACGCGTCATGTCGGTCGCCACCAGCGGACCGAGGTCTTTGTTGCTGACGACGCGCTTTTCTTCCTGGAAGCGCGCGTGCCCGCCGCCATAGCCGACCGCGAGGTCCTGCAGCTGGCATTCGCCGCCCTGGTCACAGATCGGGCAGTCGAGCGGATGGTTGATCAGCAAAAACTCCATCACATCGCGCTGCGCCTTGACGGCCAGCGGCGAGTGCGTAAACACCTTCATGCCTTCGGTGACGACGGTCGCGCAGGCCGGCATCGGCTTGGGCGCCTTCTCGACCTGCACCAGGCACATGCGGCAGTTTGCAGCAATCGAGAGCTTCTTGTGATAGCAGAAATGCGGGATGTAAATGCCGGCAGAGCGCGCGGCCTCGAAGACCGTCGTGCCCGGATTGACCTGCAGCGGCTTGCCGTCGATTTCGATGTTCAGCATGTCGCCCCCGCCATCAATCGCGTGTGGAAGGTACTGCCCGCCCGCTGCACCTCGGGCGGCACCAGGCAGCGCTTGTGTTCGATGTGATAGGCGAATTCATCGCGGAAGTGTTTGACGAAACTGATCACCGGCAGGGCCGCGGCATCGCCGAGCGCGCAGATCGTCCGGCCCATGATGTTCTTCGCCACGTCGTCGAGCAGCTCGAGATCCTCCGGCCGTCCTTGGCCATGCTCGATACGATGGATCATCTTGTAGAGCCAGCCCGTTCCTTCGCGGCAGGGCGTGCATTGCCCGCAGGATTCCTCGTGATAGAACCTCGACAGCCGTTCGAGCGCCTTGACCATGCAAACCGTCTCATCCATGACGATCACCGCACCGGAACCAAGCATCGAGCCCGCTTTGGCGATCGAATCGTAATCGAGCGTGCACTCCATGATGATCTCGGCCGGCAGCACCGGCGCCGAGGAGCCGCCGGGAATCACCGCCTTGAGCTTCCTGTCGCCGCGCATCCCACCGGCCATCTCGAGCAGCTTGGCAAACGGCGTGCCCAGCGGCACTTCGTAGTTGCCGGGTTTATTGACGTGGCCCGAGACGGAGAACAGCTTGGTACCACCGTTGTTCGGCTTGCCAAGATCGAGGAACGAATGGCCACCATTGCGGATGATCCAGGGGATCGAGGCGAGCGACTCGGTGTTGTTGATCGTCGTCGGACAGCCGTAGAGACCGACGTTGGCGGGAAAAGGCGGCTTGTAACGCGGCTGACCCTTCTTGCCTTCGAGGGATTCGAGCAGCGCCGTCTCTTCGCCGCAAATGTAGGCACCCCAGCCGTGATGCGCATAGAGCTCGAAATCGAAGCCCGAGCCGAGGATGTTCTTGCCCAGATAGCCGGCGGCGCGCGCCTCGTCGAGCGCTGCTTCGAAACGCTGATAAAGCTCGAAAATTTCGCCGTGGATGTAGTTGTAGCCGCGGTTCGCCCCCATCGCGTAGCCGGCGATGATCATGCCCTCGATCACCGCATGCGGATCGAGACGCAGAATGTCGCGATCCTTGAAAGTGCCGGGCTCGCCTTCGTCGGTATTGCAGACGAGGTATTTCTCGCCCGTGGCATTCTTGGGCATGAAGCTCCATTTGAGGCCAGTCGGGAAACCCGCCCCGCCGCGGCCGCGCAAGACCGAAGCCTTCACCTCCGCGATCACCTGCTCCGGGGTCATCTGTTCGGCGAACAGTTTTTTCAAAGCCTGATAACCGCCCCGCGCTTCGTAATCCTGCAGATGCCAGCCGCTATCGCGGTTCAGATCGCGCACGTCGGGCTGGTGCCAGCCGGCGGTGAGAGTCGGATTGATGCTGTCGAGAATCGCCATTTATTTGCACTCCGCGAGCAGCCGGTCGATTTCCTCGGGCGTCATGAAACAGCGCATACGCACATCATTGACGAGCATTACCGGCGCATCGCCGCACGCTCCCATGCACTCGCCCTCCTTGAGCGTGAACTTGCCATCGGGCGTGGTTTCGTTGAAGTCGATGCCGAGTTTCTCTTTCAGATAGTCGGCCGCATGTACGCCACCCGACAGGGCGCAGGGCAGATTGGTGCACACCGTGATCTTGTATTTGCCGACCGGCGCCAGGTCGTACATGTTGTAGAAGGTCGCCACCTCATAGACCGCCATTTCGGCCATGCCGAGGTATTTCGCCACGAAGGCGATGGTCTCGGGCGCCAGCCAGCCTTTTTCCTCCTGGGCGAGTCGCAAGGCAGCCATGACCGCCGACTGCTTCTGGTCGGACGGGTATTTCGCGATTTCGCGATCGATTTTCTGCAGCGTGGCTTCGCTCAACATGACTTATCTGTCCACTTCGCCAAACACGATGTCCATCGTGCCGATGATGGTGACCACGTCGGCGATCATGTGGCCGCGCGCCATTTCGTCCATCGCCGACAGGTTCTGGAAAGCGGGCGAGCGCACCTTGACGCGGTAGGGTTTGTTGGCGCCATCCGAAATCATGTACACCCCCAGCTCGCCCTTGGCATGCTCGATCGCGGCGTAGGTCTCGCCCGGCGGCACATGGATGCCTTCGGTGAAGAGCTTGAAATGGTGGATGAGCTCTTCCATGTTGGCCTTCATCTTCTCGCGCTTCGGCGGAGCCACCTTGACATTGTCGACCATCACCGGACCCGGGTTCTTGCGCAGCCAGTCGACACACTGCTTGACGATCCGGTTGGACTGGCGCATTTCTTCCATGCGCACGAGGTAACGGTCGTAGCAATCGCCATTGACACCGACCGGCACGTCGAAATCGAGCCGGTCATAGACCATATAGGGCTGTTTCTTGCGCAGGTCCCAGGCGATACCCGAACCGCGCAGCATCGGCCCGGTGAAACCGAGTTGTAGCGCACGCTCAGGCGAGACGACGCCGATGCCGACGGTGCGCTGCTTCCAAATGCGGTTGCCGGTCAACAGAGTTTCGTATTCGTCGAGATAGCGCGGCAACCGGTTCGTGAAATCCTCGATGAAATCGAGCATGGAGCCTTCGCGCGCAGCATTCAGCTCCTTGACGGTCTTCTCGTCCTTGAACTTGTTGACCGTGTATTTGGGCATGCTGTCCGGCAAATCGCGATACACCCCACCCGGCCGGTAATAGGCGCCATGCATGCGCGCACCGGAGACTGCTTCGAGCATGTCGAGGATGTCCTCGCGCTCGCGGAAGGTGTACAACACCATCGCCATCGCGCCGATGTCGAGGGCGTGCGTGCCGAGGTTGAAGAGATGGTGGAAGATGCGCGTCAGCTCGTCGAACATCACGCGGATGTATTGCGCGCGGATCGGCACCTCGATGCCCAGCAACCTTTCGACGGCGAGACAAAAGGGATGCTCGTTGATGAACATCGAGGTGTAATCCATCCGATCCATATAGGGCAGGGATTGCACCCAGGTGCGATGTTCCATCAGCTTTTCGGTGGCGCGGTGCAACAGACCGATGTGCGGATCGGCACGCACCACCACTTCGCCATCGAGTTCGAGCACCAGTCGCAACACCCCGTGCGTCGCCGGATGCTGCGGCCCCATGTTGACCGTATAGTTCTTGATCTCAGCCACGGTCGTCGCTCACCTTTCCATAGTTTTCTTCGCGGATGATGCGTGGCGTCACCTCACGCGGCTCGATGGTCACGGGCTGATAGACCACGCGACGCTGTTCCGGGTCGTAGCGCATCTCGACATAGCCATGCACCGGGAAATCCTTACGGAACGGATGGCCGACGAAACCGTAATCGGTCAGGATGCGCCGCAGGTCGTCATGGCCTTCGAACATGATGCCGAACAGATCGAAGGCCTCACGCTCGAACCAGTTGGCGCTGCTCCACAGCGGCGTCAGCGAAGCGACCACCGGAAACGCATCATCCGGCGCAAAAACACGCAACCGTAAGCGCCAGTTATGGGTCAGCGAGAGCAAATGACTGACGGCGGCGAAGCGCGGCGAACGTCCGGCGCTGAAATCGACGAGGTCCGTCCGGCCATAGGTCACGTAATCGACACCACACAGATCGAGCAACTGCTCGAAGCGCAGCTCCGGATGATCGCGCAGCGTCTTGGCGACCTCGAAATAGTCAGCGGCAGCGACTTCCAACGTAACCTCGCCGCCTGCCAAGGTGAGATTCTGGATGCGCCCGACGAAGATTTCGTTCAGGCGATTGCACAGCCGTTCCAGCTTGGCGCTCATGATGATTTCAGAGATTTCGCAAACGACGGGGAATTAGCGGGCGATGGTGCAGGTCCGGTTGATCTTGTTCTGCAGTTGGATGATGCCGTAGAGCAGTGCCTCGGGCGTGGGAGGACAACCCGGCACGTAGATATCGACCGGAATCACCCGATCGCAACCCCGCAACACGGAATACGAGTAATGGTAGTAGCCGCCGCCGTTCGCGCAGGAACCCATCGAGATCACCCAGCGCGGTTCGGCCATCTGGTCATAGACGCGACGCATCGCCGGGGCCATTTTGTTGGTGACCGTACCGGCGACGATCATGACATCGGATTGACGCGGGCTCGGCCTGAAGACCACACCGAAGCGGTCGAGGTCATAACGGGACACCCCGGTGTGGATCATCTCGATCGCGCAGCAGGCCAAGCCGAACGTCATCGGCCAGAGGGAGCCGGTGCGTGTCCAGTTGATGACCTTGTCGAGCGTGGTGGTGACGAAGCCTTCCTGCAAGACACCTTCGATGCTCACTTGCTCACTCCCAGTCGAGGGCGCCTTTCAGCCAGGCCCAGACGAAACCGACGACGAGAATACCCATGAAGATGAACATCTCGACGAAACCGAAGGTCCGCACCACTGCATTTTCGGCGCCGACGAATTCCTTGTAGATCGCCGCCCAGGGAAACATGTAGGCGACTTCCAGATCGAAGATGATGAACGCGATGGCGACGAGGTAGTAACGCACATCGAACTTCATGCGCGCATCCTCGAAGGCGCCGAAGCCGCATTCGTAGGGGGAGAGTTTTTCAGGATCCGGGCGATGGGGGCCGACGAGACGCCCGATGATGATCGGCACGCAGCCGAAGATCAGGGCAACGACGATGAATACCAGTACCGGGAAATAGTTTTCCAGCATTCAACAAGCCCCTGTAGCCAACCGCTTCATGGTCACTGCCCCTGCCCTGTTGTCTGGTGCCGACGGCGAGACTCGAACTCGCACAGCTTTCGCCACTACCCCCTCAAGATAGCGTGTCTACCAATTCCACCACGTCGGCTTTTCGAACCTGCCACAGCAGCTCAAATCACGCGCGCCGCTGCTGGCAAGCTCCGCATCTTCATCAGCACGCGGATTTTAACTGCATTCCGCTCTTTTTTGGCCTCACTTCGGAATATTTTTCGCCTTCGAATCGTCCTGCACATCGGGCTGAACCGGGGCCGCAGGGACGACCGATTCGGTCTTGACGGTATCAGTCACACTCGTGCCTGCCGTCGCAGGACGCTGACTGGCCATATAAGCCAGCGAAAGGCTGGTGAGAAAGAATATCGCCGCCAGCACCGCGGTCGAGCGCGAGAGGAAATTCGCCGAGCCGGTCGCCCCGAACAGGCTGCCCGATGCACCGCTGCCGAACGCCGCGCCCATGTCGGCGCCCTTGCCATGCTGAATCAGCACCAGACCGATCACCGCAAGGCCGACGATGATGTGCACGGTGAGTGTGATGGTGAAGAGAATATTCATGGATTTTCCTTAACGGGCCGCCGCGCAGATGGCCACGAAATCGGCGGCCACCAGCGACGCGCCGCCGATCAGGCCACCATCGATGTCGGGTTGAGCCATCAACTCCTGCGCATTGCCGGGCTTCATGCTGCCACCGTAGAGGATGCGCAGGCCATCAGCGACCGCCCTATCTTCGCGAGCCACGCGGGCACGGATCAATGCATGGACTTCCTGAGCCTGGGCTGGCGTCGCAGTGCGCCCGGTGCCGATTGCCCAGACCGGTTCATAGGCCACCACCGCATTGGCCAGTGCAGCAACGCCACAGCGAGCGATGACGGCGTCGAGCTGACGTGTGACCACTTCAGCCGTGACATTGCGTTCGCGTTCTTCGAGGGTCTCGCCGACGCAGACGATCGGGATCAGCCCCGCCTTGAGTGCAGCCTCGGTTTTCGCGGCGACGATTGCATCGCTTTCGCCGTAATAGGTGCGCCGCTCGGAGTGACCGACGATGACATATTTGCAGCCGAAATCGACGAGCATCGCGGCACTGACCTCGCCGGTATAAGCACCCTGGGCATGTTCGGAAACATCCTGGGCGCCCCAGGCCACATTGCTGCCCTTGAGCAATTCATTGACCTGGGCGAGGTACGGATAGGGGACGCAGACGGCAATATCGATATCGAATGTGGCGACACCCGTTCGCACGTCGCGGAGCAATTCGGCATTGCTTTTCAAGCTGCCATGCATCTTCCAGTTACCGGCGACGAATTTCCTGCGCATCTTCGGTTCCGTTTCAGCGGGATTGAGAGGCGCGCATTATAGTGACGGCTTTCCGAGCACGTCAATTTTGCCTTCAACCGGAGAACCCCATGTCCCAAAGCATCATCAGCGAGACCCATGACAAGGCGGGTCTGATCCGCATCAACCGCCCCGCCGCCATGAATGCCCTCAATGACGAAGTCATTGAAGGTATCGGCAGCGCGCTTGCCAACTTCGAGGCCGACGACGACATCGGCTGCATCGTCCTCACCGGTGACAACAAGGCCTTCGCCGCTGGCGCCGACATCCGTGCGATGAAGGATTTCGACTACATGGCCGCTTACCGGGGGGACTTCATCACCCGCAACTGGGAACGCCTAAAAGCCTGCCGCAAGCCGGTCATCGCCGCGGTAGCAGGTTATGCGCTCGGCGGCGGCTGCGAGCTCGCGTTGATGTGTGACACGATCTATGCTGCCGAAAACGCCAAGTTCGGCTTGCCGGAAGTCAAGCTCGGCACCCTGCCTGGCGCCGGTGGCACGCAACGTTTGCCGCGGGCCGTCGGCAAAGCAAAGGCGATGGATCTCTGCTTCACCGGGCGCATGATGGACGCCGTCGAAGCGGAACGCTGCGGCTTGGTCGCGCGGATCTTCCCGACCGAGAAACTGATCGACGAAACCCTTGCCATAGCACAAACGATCGCCGGCTACTCCCTGCCCGTGCTGATGATGATCAAGGAATCCGTCAATCGCGCCTTCGAGACCTCGCTCGCCGAAGGTCTGCTATTCGAGCGGCGCACTTTTCACGCTTCCTTCGCACTCGAAGACCAGAAGGAAGGCATGGCCGCCTTTCTGGAAAAACGCGCCCCGAAGTTTCGCAATCGATAGACGCACCACGCCCCGGGCAGCCCTGCAAATTCGGCGCTGGCGGGACGGCACAAGTCGCCGTCCCGCCAGGATTCAGCCTTGAACGAGCACTTGACGGATCTGTTCCAGCGTCGTTGGGTCGTCCAGCGTCGTCAGATCGCCCGGATCGCGGCCCTCGGCCAGCGCCTGGATCGAGCGCCGCAGCATCTTGCCGGAACGCGTCTTCGGCAGGCCGGTGACGAAATGCACATGCTTCGGCCGGGCGATCGCGCCGAGCAGGCCATCGACGGTCTTCTTCACCTCGGCTTCGAGGGCAGCCTTGAGTTCCGGCGTGGCGATCTTCGCGGCATCCTTGACGACGGCAAAGGCGACTGGTTCTTGGCCTTTGAGCGGATCATTGACGCCGACGACCGCCACTTCGGCGATTGCCGGATGCGCCTGCACCGCTTCTTCGATTTCGCGCGTGCCGAGACGGTGGCCGGCGACGTTGATCACGTCGTCGGTACGGCCGAGGATGAAGTGGTAACCCTCCTCGTCCTTGATGCCCCAGTCGAACGACGAATAGACCAGCGGTTCCTTGAACAGGCTGAAATAGGTGCTGACGAAGCGTTCATCCTGCCCCCACACCGTCGACAGGCAGCCCGGCGGCAGCGGCGGCACGACGCCGACGATGCCTTTTTCGTTCGGGCCGCACTCCGTGCCGTCCTCGCGGAAAATGCGTAGGTCATAGCCGAAGACGGGGAATGACGGCGAGCCGAATTTGATCGGCGTCTTTTCCACCCCAGGCACCGCCGAGAGCATCGGCCAGCCGGTCTCGGTCTGCCAGTAGTTGTCGATCACCGGCAGTTTCAATTCGTTCATGATCCATTCGTGCGTCGGTTGGTCGAGCGGTTCGCCGGCGAGGAACAGATGCTTGAGCGAGGAGAGATCGTATTTGTGCAGATAGGCCGGATCCTGCTTCTTGAGCACGCGGATCGCCGTCGGCGCCGAGAACATGACATTGATCTTGTATTTCTCGACCAGGCTCCACCAGATGCCGGCATCGGGCCGGATCGGCGTGCCTTCGTACATCACCGTCGCCATGCCGGCAATCAGCGGCCCGTAAATGATGTAGCTGTGCCCCACCACCCAGCCGATGTCCGAGGTGGCGAAATAGGTTTCGCCTTCATAGCCGGTGTAGATGTATTTGAGCGAGGCAGCGAGCGCGACGGCATAACCGCCGGTATCGCGCTGCACACCCTTGGGCTTGCCGGTGGTGCCGGAGGTGTAGAGGATGTAGGACGGCTCGGAGGATTCGAGCCAGACGCAGGGGACTTCGGCATCCATGTGCTGCGCACGCAGCTCGGCATAATCGACATCGCGGCCGGCGACTTTGTTGAAACCTTTGTCGATGCCGCGGTCCACCATCAGCACCTTTTCGGGCTTGGCTGCGGAAAGATTGATCGCCTCATCGAGCAGATGCTTGTAGGGCACGGCACGCCCGCCGCGCATGCCGGCATCCGAGGAGACGATCAATTTTGGCTTGGCGTCATCGATACGAGTGGCCAGCGACCCGGAAGCGAAGCCGCCGAACACCACGGAGTGGATCGCGCCGATGCGCACGCAGGCGAGCATCGCGAACGCGGCTTCGGGAATCATCGGCATGTAGATCAGCACACGATCGCCCTTTTGCACGCCAAGCGATTGCATGACGGCCGCCATGCGCATCACTTCCTGCTTCAATTCGGCGAACGAATAGATGCGTTCCTCGTTCGTCTCGGTGGACACATAGATCAGGGCGCGGTCATTGGGCCGCTTCGCGGCATGACGGTCTACAGCGTTGTGGCAGAGATTCGTCGTCCCGCCCGAGAACCACTTGACGAATGGTGGCCGGCTGTAATCGCAGATCTTCTGCGGCGGCGTCTGCCAGTCGACGAGTTGCGCCTGCTCGCCCCAGAATGCGTCGCAATCCTCGATCGAACGCCGATGGAACTCAGCGTATTTCATCATTTTCCTTTCCCTCTGGTTGTCATGGATTCTGGATACGCACGACGATGCGGCCGGTCACGCGTGACTGCAGAAAATCGTCGAACACACTCGGCAACTCATCGAAGCCGATTTCGCGCACCTGATGGATGACCTTCTCGGGTTTCCAATCGCTGCCCAGCCGGCGCCAGACTTCGCTGCGCCACGGCTCGCCGATGTAGCCGGAATCGATACCGAGTAACGATACCCCACGCAGGATGAACGGCGCGACGGTGGTCTTGAGTTCCATGCTGGCGGCAAGACCGATGCTGGCAATCGTGCCGCCCTGCTTCATCGTGCTCGCCATCCAGGCCAGCACTTCGCCGCCGAGATTGTCGACCGCTCCCGCCCATTGCGCCTTTTCGAGCGGCCGGATCCGACTCAGGTCGAGACTGGAACGCAAGATCACTTCGCGGGCGCCAAGCGCCTTCAGATAATCGGTCGCCTCGGCCTTGCCGGTCAGCGCATACACCTCGTAGCCGGATTTGGCGAGGATCTCGATCGCGATGCTGCCCACACCACCGGTCGCGCCCGAGACCACCACCGGGCCCTTGTCCGGACGCAAACCGTCGTGCTCCATGCGCGCCACTGCCAGCCCGGCAGTGAAGCCGGCCGTGCCGAGCGCCATCGCGCTGCGCACATCGAGCCCCGCCGGAATCCTGCGCACCCATGCGGCCGGCATGCGGGCGATTTCGGCATAGCCGCCATGATGGGCGACACCGATGTCGAAGCTCGTCGCCAGCACCTCGTCGCCGGGGCGGAATTGCGGGCTTTGACTGTCGATCACCACCCCGGAGAGATCGATGCCGCCGATGCAGGGAAAGCGCCGGATGATCTTGCCGGCGCCGGTCGCGGCGAGCGCGTCCTTGTAATTGACGTCGGACCAGAGGACGCGGATCGTCACCTCGCCCGGATCGAGCGCGGGCTCAGTCATCTGCTCGAAGCCGGCCGTCACGCGGCCATCCTCCTGCCGTATCAGCAATGCCTTGAACGTCATGCTCCACTCCTTTTTTGTGCGGTCGATTATAGCCATCGACCTGTGGGATGCACTCGCTTGCTTGACACTGCCGCCAATGTTATTGATAATTGTTCTCGTTTGCTGTTCCATTCTTTTTCCATCAACCATCGGGAGTTTCGTCATGCGCCATGCTTTCCTCATCCTCACCCTCACTGCAGCAGTCGCTGCCGAATCCACGGCACTGGCGGCCGACAAGGAATTGAACCTCTACTCCGCACGCCACTACCAGACGGACGAGGCGCTCTACAACAACTTCACGCAGCAGACGGGGATCAAGATCAACCGCATCGAAGCCAAGGAAGATGAGTTGCTCGAACGCATCAAGAATGAAGGCGCGATGAGCCCGGCGGACGTCTTCATCACCGTCGATGCCGCGCGGCTGGCGAAGGCCGACGAGCTGGGTCTATTCGCGCCGCTGCAGTCGAAGGTGATCGAAGAGCGCATTCCCGCCCATCTGCGCTCCAAGGACTGGGCTGCCTTCTCGACCCGTGCCCGGGTGATCGTCTTCAACAAAGCGACGATGAAAGCCGAGGACGTGAAGAACTACGAAGACCTCGCCCAGCCGAAACTCAAAGGCCAGGTCTGCATGCGTTCCGGCGCCCATCCCTACAACCTGTCACTGCTCGCCTCGATGATCGCCCACCATGGCGAGAAAAAGGCCGAGGAATGGGCCAAGGGGGTGGTCGCCAACTTCGCGCGGACGCCGAAAGGAGGTGATACCGACCAGATCAAGGCGGTGGCCGCCGGCGAGTGCGGCGTGACGATCTCCAATTCGTATTACCTCGCCCGTCTGATGCGCTCAGGCAAGCCCGATGACAGGAAGGTCGTCGAGGCCATTGGCATCGTCTGGCCCAATCAGGCGACGACCGGTGTGCACATCAACATCTCGGGCGGCGGCATATTGAAGACGGCGCCAAACAAGGAAGCGGCGAAGAAATTCCTCGACTACCTTGCCTCGGACGAAGCGCAGCGCTATTTTGCCGACGGCAACAACGAGTGGCCGGCCGCAACCAACGTGAAGACCGACAATCCCGCGCTCGCTGCGCTGGGCAGTTTCAAGGCCGACACGCTGCCGATCATTGAGCTGGCAAAAAACGCCGCGCTGGCACAGAAAATCTATGACCGCGTCGGATGGAAATGAGCCGCGCGGAAAATCCCTCCCGCACCAAGGCAACCGGGCGTGGGAGGGATATATCGACAGCCGTGAGCTTTTCGCCGGGCGCAAAGAGATCCTCATCCGACACGAAGGTGAAATCTACCGCTTGCGGCTCACGCGCCAGAACAAGCTGATCCTGACCAAGTAATCCACGAGCCAGCCAGTCATGCATCGGGCATGGCAAGCCAGCCATAAGATTTTTATGACTTTTTGGAGGTATTGCCATGTCTTTCGTACGCACGATCCGTCGCAGTAGTCTCGTTTTCCTCCTACCCTGTTTGTCCGCATTCGCCGAACCGCCGATGCAGGTCGATGACGCCGGCACACTCGGTGCCGGTGGCCTGAAGATCGAGGGGGCGCTCGCGCGCGATCACAAGACGCGCGGCGGCGAAGCAGTATTCGGCTTCGCGCCGCTCGAGCATTTGGAAATCGGTCTTGCCGTCTCACGCGCCAATGACCGCGAACCCGATCCTTCGACCCGCATGACCGGTAGCGGCATCGGATTCAAATGGGTGCCGCTTCAGAATGAGACCGGCTGGTCACTCGGTGTCAAGCTCGATCTCGGTCGCACGCGGATCAACGATCGCGCCAATGCCGAGAAATACACCGAGCGCGAATATGCCTTGACGGGGCTTGCCAGCCATCGCTTCGCGGATGGACAGGTCGCCCACTTCAACCTCGGCAGCAAGCGTATCGAGGCGCAAGGTGAGAGCGATCGTGTCGGCACCTGGGGACTGGGTTACGAGTTTCCGCTCGCCGAAAAGTTGAAACTGACGGCGGAAATCTTCGGCGAAGAACATGTTCGCCCCGACAAGGCGCTCGGCCTGCGCTATGAGGTTTTCGAAGGCTTCAAGCTCTCCGGCGCCATCGGGCGGGGCAACGACCGCAGTTTCGGGCAGGTCGGCTTTGCCTGGGAGTTCTGAGCATGGATGCCACGATGGCACGAAACCCAAACTCGGCGCTGGCGGGACGGCAAGCCATTGGCGAAAAGGCCTATCCACTGATGATGGCCCAAGTGGGCGAGCGAGTACGCATCGTCGCCATGAAAGGTGGAGCGGCCATCGATAAACGCCTGACCGAGATGGGCCTCAATCTGGGTGCCGAATTGGCGCTTTGCCTGCGCGAGGAGAGCGGTGTGGTGGTCATGCGCGGCAATTCGCGTCTTGCCCTGGGCGCAGCGCTGGCACACCGGCTCTGGGTGACACCGGCAAATCATGAAGACATGGAGCGATGCAAATGACGACGATCGATGCGCTGCAAGCGGGCGATTCGGCCCGCATCGAGGGTTATACGGCACAGGGTCAAGGCTACCGGCGCAAGCTATTGGCAATGGGTCTCACCCCGGGAGTCGAATTCATGGTGGTGCGCCGCGCCCCCTTGGGCGATCCGATCGAGATTCGCGTGCGCGGCGTCCATCTTTCGTTGCGCCGCGAGGAAGCCGCCGCCCTCAAACTGGCAAAGGAGGATTTGTGATGAAAAATTCATACACCATCGGTCTCGTCGGCAATCCGAACTGCGGCAAGACTACGCTCTTCAATGCGCTCACAGGCGCCAGGCAGCGCGTCGGCAATTGGCCGGGTGTGACGGTCGAAAAGAAAAGTGGTGAATACCGCTTTGCGGGTGTGCGTTTCGAAATCGTCGATCTGCCCGGCACCTATTCGCTCGATGCCGGCGAGCACGACATTTCGCTCGACGAGCAGATCGCCCGCGAGTTCGTGCAAAACGCCTACCGCCACGGCGCCGATTTGATCGTCAACATCGTCGATGCCGCCAACCTCGAACGCAACCTCTACCTCACCGCGCAGCTCGCCGAAATGCAGGCGCCGCTCGTCGTGGCGCTCAACATGACGGATGTCGCCGAGGCCAAGGGCATGCACGTCGATGCCGCCGCTCTCGCGGCGCAACTGGGCTGCCCGGTAGTGCCGCTGGTGGCCTCCGAAGGTCAGGGGATCGCCGAGCTCCAGCAGACGATTGCTCAAGCGGTCGTCGCCCAACCACGCCCGGCGCTTCGCATCGCTTATCCACACGCGCTCGAACAAGCCATTGCCACGCTTACGAACGCCATCGCCGCCGCCATGCCGGATCTGCCGCTCGCGCCGCGTTGGCTCGCCGTGCGCCTCCTCGAAGAAGATGCGCAGGCGCAAGCATTGGCCGGCGCCGAGCTCTCGGCTTTCGCGCAACGACTGGCAAGCGAAACGGGTGAAGAGGTCGACATCGCGATCGCCCAGGCGCGCTATGCAACGGCCCATCGTGTCGCCCAGGCCGTCACCCACCCCGCCGCCGCCCCTACCAGCGATTGGACCGAACGCATCGACCGCATCGTGCTCAACCGCTATTTCGGCATCCCGATCTTTCTGCTCATGATGTATCTGATGTTCATGTTCACGATCAAGATCGGCGGCGCCTTCATCGACTTTTTCGACCAAGCCGCCGGCGCGCTGTTCGTCGATGGCGTAGGCGCATGGCTCACCGGCCTGGGCACGCCCGAATGGTTGGTCGTGCTGCTCGCCAAGGGCATTGGCGGCGGCATCCAGACGGTGGCGACCTTCATCCCGGTGATCGGCTTTCTCTACCTTTTCCTTTCGGCCCTCGAAGATTCCGGCTACATGGCGCGCGCCGCCTTCGTGATGGACCGCTTCATGCGCGTCATCGGCCTGCCGGGCAAGAGCTTCGTGCCGCTGATCGTCGGCTTTGGCTGCAACGTGCCGGCGATCATGGCCACGCGCACGCTGGAACACCGCCGCGACCGCCTGATGACCATCGCCATGGCGCCCTTCATGTCCTGCGGCGCGCGCCTGCCGGTCTATGTGTTGTTCGCCGCCGCCTTCTTCCCCGCCAATGCGCAGAACGTGGTGTTCGGGCTCTATCTGATCGGCATCCTCGTCGCCGTGCTAACCGGGCTGGCCTTGAAACATTCCTTGTTCAAGGGTGAGCCAACCCCCTTCATCATGGAGCTGCCGCCTTATCACCTGCCGACGCTACGCGGCGTGATCCTCCACGCCTGGCAGCGGCTCAAAGGCTTCGTCATCAAGGCCGGGCGCATCATCGTGCCGATGGTGCTGGTGATCAACGTCCTCAACAACGTCGGCGCCGACGGCAGTCTTGGCAACGAGGATTCCGACCGGTCGCTGCTCGCCGCGACCGGCCGCAGCATCGCACCGGCCTTTGCGCCGTTCGGTCTCAGCGAGGAAAACTGGCCCGCCACCGTCGGCATCTTCACCGGCATCCTCGCCAAGGAGGTCGTCGTCGGCACCCTCAACGCCACCTATCAGGCACTGGCGGAAAGCGATCGCGCCGCCGCCGGTGAAGAAGCGCCGGAAGAAGCGGCCTTCGACCTCGGCACGGCGCTCACCGCCGCCGCGGCGACGATCCCGGAGAAACTGGCCGAGGCGCTGGGCAGCTGGGCCGACCCGCTGGGGCTCGCCGTCGGCGATCTCACGGACACGCAAGCCGCCGCCGAGAAAGCGGAAGTCGCCACCGCCGTCTTTGGCGCCATGGCCGCCCGCTTCGATGGTGCAGCGGGAGCCTTTGCCTATCTGCTGTTCATCCTGCTCTACACGCCCTGCACCGCGGCGCTTGCCGCGATCTACCAGGAAAGCGGCGCGCGCTGGATGTTCTTCGTCGCCGGCTGGACCTTCGCTCTCGCCTACGGCACGGCCACTCTCTTCTACCAGGCCGCGACGTTTGCGGCGCACCCCCTGTCATCGACGATCTGGTTCGGCATCGTCGGCGCGGTGTTGGCGACAGCCGTCCTGGCGCTGCGCCGCTACGGCCGGAGTCGGGAATACCGGGTCATGCCCATCGCACCGCTCGCCGCCGCTGCAAGCTGCGACGGGTGCAGCAAGGCGGGCCGATGCGGAGGACATTGAAGCCATGGCTGGCCACGTCACCGTCCTGGTGGGCTCATCTCCGCCCGATTTGCCGCGCCAGCAGCAAAACCGGCAACAACCCCACCGCGACGATGGCGAGCGCCGCGGTGGAGGCCTCGGCGAGCCTCTCGTCGCTGGCAAGGGTGAAGGTTTGCGTGGCCAGCGTGTCGAAGTTGAACGGTCGCATGACGAGCGTTGCCGGCAGCTCCTTCATCACATCGACGAAAACCAACAGCAGCGCGGTGAAAAGGCTTTTCCCCAACAGTGGCAGATGCACGCGCACCAGCGTTTGGCGCGCATTGCAGCCAAGGCTTTGCGCCGCAGCGTCCATTGCCGGCGTGATGCGCACGAGTCCTGCCTCGACGGTGGAGAGCGCGACCGACAAGAAACGCGCGAGATAGGCATAAACCAGCGCGGCGATGCCGCCGGTGAGCATGAGCCCCGGATTCTCGCCGAACCAGCCAAGCCACTGTGCGGCAAGCCAGTGATCGAGACGGGTGACCGGGATCAGCACCCCCACCGCGATCACCGCGCCGGGCACGGCATAGCCCAGACCGGCGAGCCGATTGACCATGCGCGTGACCAGGGTGGGCCGCAGGCGCTGCGCGTAGCCGAGCAGCAACGCGAGCATTGCCGCCAACACGGCGGCAAGCCCCGCGACCAGGAGACTGTTCTTCGCCAGGGTGAGATAACGCACACCGAATTGCCCATCTCCCTCGGCGAGCGCCAGCTTGAAGAGCAGTCCCGCCGGCAGCAAGAAGCCGAGGAAGAGCGGCAAAAAGCAGACGAGGAAAGCGAAGAGCGCCGCAGCGCCGGAAAGCATCTTGCGCTTTGCCGTGCGCCGGTGAGTCTCATGAAAGCGCGCGCGACCGCGACTGATGCGCTCGAGCAAAACGAGGAGCAGCACGAAGGCGAGCAGCACGGCCGCCAGTTGCGTAGCGGCGCTACGCTCGCCGAGCGAGAACCAGGCGCGGTAGATGCCGGTGGTGAAGGTCGGCACGGCGAAATAGGCCACCGTGCCGTAGTCGGCCAGCGTTTCCATCAGCACCAGGGCAACGCCGGCGGCCCATGCGGGCCGCGCCAGCGGTAACGAGACGCGCCGGAAGGCGGCCCAGGGACTGAGCCCCAACGAGCGCGCCGCCTCGAAGGTGCTGGCGCCGCGCTCGAGAAAGGCCGTGCGCGCGAGCAGATACACATAAGGGTAGAGCGCGCAGACAAAAATCAACGCCGCGCCGGGGAGGCTTCTGATTTCCGGAAACCAGTAGTCACCGCGCCGCCAGCCGAAGGTCTCGCGCAGGAAAGTCTGCACCGGGCCGACAAACTGCAGCAGATCCGTATAGACGTAGGCCATCACATAAGCCGGCATCGCCAGCGGCAAAAGCAAGGCCCATTCGAACACACGTCGCCCGGGGAACTCATGCATCGAGACGAACCAAGCCGTGGCCACCCCGATCACGCTGACGCCGATCGCGACGAAAAACGACAGCAGCAGCGAATTGACGACATACTCGGGCAGCACGGTGGCCCATAGATGCGCCCAGGTGGCACGGGTTCCGGGAGCGAAAAGATTCGCGCCGACAGAGATCACCGGCAGACTGATCAGCGTGCCGATGATGACTGAGCAAACAACCAGAAACGAGGGCGGGCGCATTGGGGGGGTTGGCGGGTTTTTCAAGGTTTTTGAGAATATTTCTCAATTATAATCCTGCCATGGCCATCCTCGAACTCGACGACGTCAGTTTCACCTACGGCACGCACCGTGTCGTCGACGGCTTGTCGCTCACTTTAGAGGAAGGCGAGATCGGCTGCCTGCTGGGCGCCTCCGGCTGCGGCAAGACGACCGTGCTGCGGCTCATCATGGGCTTCGAGCGTGCGCATGCCGGGCGCATCCTGCTGCGCGGCGAAGCGGTCGACGATAGCCGTCATCACCTGCCGCCGGAAAAACGGCGCATCGGCATGGTGTTCCAGGATTACGCGCTGTTTCCCCATCTGACGGTGGCCGGCAACATCGCTTTCGGCCTGCAAGAAAAGTCGGCGCTGGCGGAACGGCAGGTGGCGCGGCTACTCGAACTCGTCGGGCTTGCCGGCCAGGGCGACAAGTATCCGCATGAACTCTCCGGCGGCCAGCAGCAGCGCGTGGCTTTGGCTCGGGCGCTCGCGCCACGGCCGCATCTGATGCTGCTCGACGAACCCTTTTCGAACCTCGACGTCGAGCTGCGCGAACGACTCTCGCTCGAAGTGCGCGCCATCCTGAAAGAGGCCGGCACCGCAGCGATCCTCGTCACCCACGATCAGCACGAGGCCTTCGCCGTCGCCGACCGGGTGGGCGTGATGCGCGCCGGCCACATCGAGCAATGGGATACGCCCTGGAACCTCTATCACCGTCCGGCGACGCGCCATGTCGCCGATTTCGTCGGTGAAGGCGCGTTCCTCGCCGGCCACATCCAAGCCGATGGCCGGGTGGCGACCGAACTGGGTGTGCTCAATGGTTTGCTGTCGACCGAATGCGATGGCGCCAGCTGCGCCTTGCTGCCGGCCGGCAGTCCCGTCGAAGTGCTGCTGCGCCCCGATGACGTCGTGCATGACGATGGCGCTGCCCTGCGGGCCACGATCCTCGCCAAGGCCTTTCGCGGCGCGGAATTCCTCTACACCCTGGAGCTCGCTTCCGGCGCCCGCGTGCTCTCGCTGGTGCCTTCGCACCACGACCACGCCATTGGCGAAAAGATCGGTATCCGACTGGATACGGAACATGTGGTAGCGTTCCGGCATGATCCCATGGCTGCTGCCTGACTCCCCTTTTCCGCCCGTCAGCCGGGCGCTTGCCGAACCCAACGGTCTGCTCTGCGCCGGCGGCGATCTCTCCCCTCCTCGGCTACTCGCTGCCTACCGGCGCGGCATCTTTCCGTGGTTTTCCGAAGGGGAGCCGATCCTCTGGTGGAGCCCCGATCCGCGCATGGTGCTGTTTCCCGAAGCACTCAAGATTTCCCGCTCGCTTGCCAAGACGCTCAGGAACGCCGACTATCAGGTGAAGCTCGACACCGCGTTCGACGCGGTGATCGCCGCCTGCGCCGCCACCCCGCGGCCAGGCCAGCACGGCACCTGGATCACCGCGGAAATGAGGATTGCCTATCGACGCCTCCATGCGCTCGGCTACGCCCACAGCGTCGAGACCTGGCGCGATGGCCGGCTGATCGGCGGGCTCTATGGGGTGGCAATCGGCCGCGCGTTCTTTGGCGAATCGATGTTTTCGCTGGAGCGCGATGCGTCGAAAATCGCGCTCGCCCATCTGTGCCGCTATCTCTGCGTGCATAATTTCGGCATGATCGACTGTCAGATGGAAACCGCCCACCTTCATTCGCTCGGCGCCCAGCCGATGCCGCGCGACGCATTCCTCGCGCGCCTGGCCTCGCTCGTCGAGCAGGGCGATGCCCCCGGCCGCTGGCCGGCAGATGGTATCGACGGGCATTTCAGGAAGCGGACATGACGCATCTACGCGACCTGCCGCCCTTCTCGCTGTTGCAGTTCTATGCCACCTCGGCCTACGGGTGCTCCTATCTTCCCGGGCGCATCGCGCGCTCGCAGGTCGCAACGCCCAGCCAGCTGATCGATACCGCGATCTACAGTGAGCTCGTCGAGCTCGGCTTTCGCCGCAGCGGCATCTTCACCTATCGGCCCTGGTGCGACAGCTGCCGCGAGTGCGTACCGGTGCGCATCCCCATCGCGGATTTCCAGCCCAACCGCAGCCAGCGCCGCATCAAGGCGCGTCACGCTCAGCTCATCGCCCGCGAGCGCCCCTTGCTGTTCCGCGAGGAACACTACGCGCTCTACCAACGCTACCAGCAGGCGCGCCATGCCGGTGGCGGCATGGACGACGACAACCGCGAGCAATATGCCCAATTCCTGCTGCAGACGCAGGTCGACAGCCGGCTGATCGAATTCCGCGAAGGCGATGACTTGCGCATCGTCAGCATCATCGACGTGCTCGACAACGGCTTGTCGGCGGTCTATACCTTCTACGACCCGGATCTGCCCTCCGCCAGCTATGGCACCTATGCGATCCTCTGGCAGATCGAGCAATGCCGGCAGCTCGACCTGCCCCACCTCTATCTCGGCTACTGGATCGAACATAGCCGCAAGATGGCCTACAAATCACAGTTCCGGCCGCTCGAAGCGCTGAAGAACGGCCGTTGGTTGCGCCTCGACGACGCACAGTCTCCATCATGATCCCTTACTGTCTGATCAAACCCTTCGTCCTCGCGCTCGATCCCGAAACCGCGCACGAGCTCTCCATCGCCGGCCTGCGCACCCTCGGTGCGTTTCTACCCAGCAAAGGCCCGCTGCCCGACACGCCCATCGATGTGATGGGGCTTTCCTTCCCGAACCGCGTGGGTCTTGCCGCCGGACTCGACAAGAACGGCGAAGCGATCGACGGACTGGCCACCTGGGGCTTCGGACACCTCGAGGTCGGCACCGTCACGCCGCGGCCTCAGCCGGGCAATCCGAAGCCGCGCATGTTCCGGCTGCCCGAGGTCGAAGGCATCATCAACCGGATGGGGTTCAACAATCACGGCATCGACGCGCTGATCGCCAACGTCAAGGCGGCGAAATACAAGGGCATTCTCGGCATCAACATCGGCAAGAACGCCGACACGCCGATCGAGCGCGCCGTGGATGACTATCGGATCGGCTTCGAGAAGGCCTATCCCCATGCCAGCTACGTCACCGTCAACATTTCCAGTCCAAACACCCAGAACCTGCGTCGGTTGCAAGGCGCTTCCGAGCTCGACGCACTGCTCGCCGCGCTGAAGTCGCAACAGTCGGCACTGGCAGACCGGCACGGTCGTTACGTACCGCTGGTGCTGAAGATCGCGCCGGACCTCGATGACGCGCAGATCGACGCCATCGCCGATGCCCTGCGCCGCCATCGCTGTGATGGCGTGATCGCCACGAACACCACGCTCGACCGCAGCCGGGTCACCGGCCTGCGCCATGCCAATGAAGCCGGCGGCCTGTCCGGCGCGCCGCTGTTCGAACTGTCGACCGAAGTGTTGAGAAAACTCGCCCGGGCGCTCGCTGGCGAAGTGCCGATCATCGCCGCCGGCGGCGTGGTCGATGGTGCCAAGGCGAAAGCGAAACTCGACGCCGGCGCGCAGCTGGTGCAGATCTATTCCGGCCTGGTCTATCGCGGCCCGGGCCTCGTCGCCGAATGCGTCGCTGCGACGCGCGCGGCCCGCTGAGCTTTGGCAAGCTTGCCGTGCCGTCCTGCCAGCGCCGAGTTTGACGTGAAATACAGAGCAAAAAGTGCGCCGCCCTTCGTTTCCTTGATGACAGCCAACACTCGCGGCAACGCCGCGCAAATGGGAACCCCCGAGAGGGGGGCGAAGGGGGGCGGGTGTTTATTTTTGCGCATGGGGTTTTCATCCTCCGCGGGTGCCGATTGCCGGTATGCGCGTTTGGTAGCATGGCGGACGTCACCCCTTCCGTAGCCTTGCCATGACGCCTCTCGAACTCACGTTTTCCGCCACTGCCATCCTCGTCATCCTGCTGCTCGCGCTGGTGCTCAAACGTGTCGCGGCCCTGGAGGGCTTGGCCCGGCGTCAGGAAGAACAGGAGGCGGCGCTCTCCCGCCTCGAAGGCCAGTTGCAGATGATCGGTGCGGCGCAGGAAGCCCGGCTGCAAGGTTTGCATCAGTCGACCGCGCAGGCGCTGGAAACCGTGCGTGAGGCCGTGGAGCGGCAGCTCGCGCAGGCGCTCGACGACGCCCGCGAGGGGCGCGCCGAGCTCGCCGCCGGTTTCAACGCCTTTCGTACCGACATCGACACGCGGCTGGCGACGATGACCACCGCGTTGCGCGAGCAGCTCGATGGCAACGGCGCCCAGCTCAAAAACCAGCTGTCGATGATCCAGGAGACCATCGCCCAGCAGCTCGCCGGGCTCGCCCAGGCTTCGCAGCTGCAGGCGGAGCAGGTGCGCGCGACGCTCAACGAGCGGCTGGCCGCGATCCAGACCGACAACGCCGCCAAACTCGAAGAGATGCGCAGGACCGTGGACGAAAAGCTGCACGCGACGCTGGAGCAGCGTCTCGGCCAATCGTTCCAGCTCGTCTCGGAACGGCTCGAACAGGTGCATCGCGGCTTGGGCGAAATGCAGACGCTGGCTGCCGGCGTGGGCGACCTCAAGCGCGTGCTGACCAACGTCAAGGCGCGCGGCACCTGGGGCGAAGTGCAGCTCTTGACGCTGATCGAGCAGATGCTCACCCCCGAGCAGTATGGCCGCAACATCGCCACGCGACCGGGATCGAACGAGCGCGTCGAGGTGGCGATCCGTCTGCCGGGCACGTCGGGGGAACGTCCGGTGTGGCTGCCGATCGACGCGAAATTCCCGGTCGAGGATTACCAGCGCCTGCTCGACGCGCACGACCGCGCCGATGCCGAGGGCGTGGAAGCCGCGGCGCGGGCGCTGGAAGCCCGCCTCAAGGCCGAAGCGCGCACGATCCGCGAAAAATACGTCGAGCCGCCCTTCACCACCGATTTCGCAGTGCTCTACCTGCCCACCGAAGGGCTCTATGCCGAGGCGCTGCGCCGGCCGGGGCTGGCCGAAACCCTGCAACGCGAGCAGCGCGTCGTGCTGGCCGGGCCGACCAACCTGGCGGCGCTGCTCAACAGCCTGCAGATGGGCTTCCGCACGTTGGCGATCGAAAAACGCGCCAGCGAAGTCTGGCAGGTGCTCGGCCAGGTGAAGACCGAATTCGGCAAATTCGGCGAGGTCATCGAAGCGACGAAGAAGAAGCTCGACGAGGCGCGCAACCGCTTCGACCAGGTGGGCACGCGCACCCGCGCGATCGAACGCAAACTGCGCGACGTCGAGGCGCTGCCACTGCCGGACGACGCGTTGCCGCTTGCATTGCCCGAAGAAGAGCCTCAATGAGGCTCGGGCAGCGCCCGTAGCTCCGGCGCGAGGATATTGGCAAGCCAACCCAGCGCTGCATAGGCCGGCGCCTCTCTGGCCGGCGGATGCCAGACATCGTCTTCGCGTTCGATCAACCCGCGCGCGGCCAAGCGCGCCAACGAATCCTCGAGCGCCGCAGGCAGGTTTGCGTCGCTCAGATGCCAGCAGAGGCGATCGCGCAGCGGAGCGAGCATCGCTTCCAACGCCGCAGGCCATCGTGAGTCGGCAAACGCTCCGCGGTCGATCAGCAGCCGGGCGATCAGCGCCGGCAAGACGAACAAATGCAGCACGTTGTTGCGGAAATAGGCGAGCAGCGCGGCTTCCATGGCATCGGCCACGATCCGTGCGCCGTCCGCAGTCTCGCTGCGGCGCACCGCGGCAAGCCGCAGCGCCGTAGCGATGCAGTCCTCGCCACGGGATGGCGCGGCCAGATGCGCGTCAGCGACGAGCGCCGCGAGATGCTCGATCTGCCGCGCCAGCACGCTTTCCTCGGCGCTGACCTCGGGCGTGGCCAGCAGCGCCAGGGCGACGAGATTGACCGGATTGACGAGCGCTGCCGCGCCGATACGTCCTGACAGTTCAGTGGCGATCGCGGCGACCAGCGCGCGCTGCGCCTCGCCCGTGGGCGGCGCCACACGCCAGTCGGGCCGCTGCGCATCGAGCCAGTCGGAAAGCGGCAAGGGCGCGCCGAAATTCACATAGACCCGGCCGAAATGCCGCCGCAGCAGCCGTAGCGAGGAGAGCAGCCCCAGCCAGGATTCGCGTCGTTTCGGGCGACCCGCCAGCTCGGCGACGAAACTCGGCCCCTCGGGCAGCTTTTCGTAACCGAGATAGACCGGCACGAACACCAGCGGACGTTCATGCCAGCGCAGGAAGCTCTGGATCGTCATCGCCAACAGGCCAGCCTTGGGGGGCAGCAGGCGGCCGTCGCGGCTCCTGCCGCCCTCGATGAAATATTCGACCGGGAAACCCTGCGCCAGCAGGTAATGCAGATATTCGGCGAACACCGTGGCATAGAGGGGATCGCCCTTGAAACTGCGCCGCAGGAAGAAAGCACCGCCGCCGCGCAGGATGCGGCCGAGCACGGGCAGATCGAGATTGTCGCCGGCGGCGATGTGCGGCGGCACCAGCCCCGCCCGGTAGATGACGTACGACATCAGCAGGTAATCGACGTGGCTGCGGTGACAGGGCAGATAGACGACGCTCTGGCCAGGCGCGACGCGCAGCAGCACGTCGAGATTGCGCACCTCGACACCGTCGAACAGCCGCGTCCACAACCAGGTGAGGAAGATTTCGCCGGCGCGCGTCACCGCATAGGAGAAATCCGAGGCGATCGCCACGGCATGGCGGCGGGCACGGGCTCGCGCGGCATCGAGCAGAATGCCATGCTGGGCCGCCTCGGCCTCGATCGCGGCGCGCACCATGGGCGTCGCGAGCAGCGCCTCGACCTGGGTGTGGCGATGGGAGATGTCCGGGCCGATGAAGCGTTCGCGCTGCAGCCGGAAATGGGCGCGCAGCACGCGCACGGCTTTCTTCGTGGCACGCGTGGGTTCGGCGATGTCCGTCAGCAAGGCACGCAGCGAATAAGGCACGCCGAAATGGACGTGCGTCTGCCGACCATGCAGCAGCACCGCGAGCCAGTGGCCGAGCGGCTGACGGCGCTGCCAGGATTCCGCCAGCAAGGCGCGCAGCACCCCATCCTGCTGGCGCGGCGCCCGTCCCCACAGCACGGTGACCGGCACGATCTGCACATCGGCAGCCGGATCGGCGGCGAGGCAGGCAATCAGCCGCGCCAACCGCGCCGGCGAACCGTAGAGCGCACGCGCACGACGGAAGGGCCGCCAGCCCGGGCTCAGCGCAAACTCGGCGCTGGCAAGACGGCACCCGGCGACCTCCAAGGGCCGATCCGCAGGCGGCAGCCCGGCGCGCGCCACCGCCTCATGCAGCACGAGCCGGTCGGACAGCCAGTCCTCGAACAACACATAACAGACCGGCCGGGCGGGATCGATGCCGAGGGCGGCGGCATGTTCGGGGAAAAGGCGCAGACGCACCCACAGGTGTAATAGGCGCCGCGCCAGACGCAGTGGGCCGGAGGCCATCGGGAGCATCAATCAAAGTAGCGGAAAGGGGCGCCAGTATAATTCCGGCCGATTCCACGCGCGGCTCCGCACCTCACCTCTTCCCGCATGTCTCAGAGCTTGTGAAAAAAATTCGTCGCGAGCGCAGCCAGGTTGGGGGAGGCCGGAGCGCAGCCACCGGAATGTATATGGACATACATGAGGATGGCGAGCACCGCCCGACCCCAAGATGGCAAGCGCAGCAGAATTTTTCACAAGCTCTCAGACTTCCCGGTTCTCCGAAGCGGAACTTTCCCGCCACACGCCGATGATGCAGCAATATCTGCGTCTGAAGGCCGCGCATCCCGACGTGCTGCTGTTCTACCGCATGGGCGACTTCTACGAGCTGTTTTACGACGATGCGGAAAAAGCCGCGCGACTGCTCGACATCACGCTGACCCAGCGCGGGCAGTCGGCAGGCGCGCCGATTCCGATGGCCGGGGTGCCTTACCACGCCGTCGAGCAATACCTTGCGCGGCTGGTCAAGCTCGGCGAATCGGTGGCGATCTGCGAACAGATCGGCGATCCGGGAAGCAGCAAGGGCCCGGTCGAGCGCAAGGTGGTGCGCATCGTCACCCCCGGCACACTCACCGATGCCGCGCTGCTCGACGACCGGAGCGACAGCCTGCTGCTCGCCCTGGCGCAGGAGCGCCAGCGCATCGGCCTGGCTTGGCTGAATCTCGCCAGCGGCGCGTTGCGACTCATGGAGACGCACGCCGGGGCGCTGTCTGCCCAGCTCGGCCGCCTCAAACCCTCGGAAATCCTGCTCGGCGAAGGATCGACGCTGGCCTTGCCATCCCCGCAGGCCGCTTTCGTGCGGCGGCGTCCCGACTGGCATTTCGATACGGATGGCGCGATCCAGCTCCTGACGGCGCATTTCGGCACGCGCGATCTTTCCGGCTTCATTCCCGCCGAGAGCGAGGCGCGGCTGGCGCTCGGCGCCGCCGGCGCGCTGCTGCGCTATGCACAGGCCACGCAGCTCGCCGCCTTGCCCCATGTGACGGGCCTGACGCTGGAGCACGAGAGCGCCTGGCTGCGGCTCGATGCCGCGACGCGCCGCAATCTCGAACTCACCGAAACCCTGCGCGGTGAAGCATCCCCGACGTTGCTCTCGCTACTCGATACCTGCGCGACGGCGGCCGGCACGCGTTGGCTCAAGCACTGCCTGCATCACCCGCTCAGCGACCGCAGCGAAGCGGCACGACGCCACGGCGCCGTAGCCGCCCTACTGGAAGAGGACCTGGTCGATGCGCTGAGCGATGTGTTGAAAGGCAGCGCCGACTTCGAGCGCATCGGCAGCCGCATCGCGCTCAAGTCCGCCCGGCCGCGAGAGCTGGCCGCGCTGCGCGAAACCTTGCAGCGCCTGCCCGCGCTCGACCGCTTGCTCGCCGGACAAACCGGCCTGCTGGGCGAGCTGCGCGAAAGACTCGCGATGCCAGATGGCTGCCTGGAACGATTGGCGACCACCCTCGCCGAGGAGCCGCCAGCCCTGCTCGCCGCCGGCGGCGTGATCCGCGCCGGCTTCAGCACCGAACTCGACGAGCTGCGCGCGATCCAGTCGAACTGCGGTCAGTTCCTGCTCGAACTCGAAGCGCGCGAACGCGAGCGCAGCGGCATCCCCAGCCTGAAGGTCGAATACAACAAGGTGCACGGCTTCTACATCGAAGTCACGCACGCCCATGCCGACAAGGTGCCCGAGGATTATCGCCGGCGCCAGACGCTGAAGAATGCCGAGCGCTACATCACGCCGGAGCTGAAAGCCTTCGAGGACAAGGCGCTTTCCGCCAACGAACGCGCCCTGGCACTGGAAAAGCGTCTCTATGACGAACTGCTCGATGCGCTGGCCGCGCACATTCCCGCGCTGCAACGCATCGGTCGCACGCTCGCCGAGCTCGATGGCCTCGCCGCCTTCGCCACCGCCGCGCGGCGCTACGACTACTGCCGACCGGAATTCGTCGATTACCCCTGCATCGAGATCCGCGCCGGCCGCCATCCGGTCGTCGAGCGCCAGGTGGAGAGCTTCATCGCCAACGACCTCGATCTCCATCCGAACCGGCGCATGCTGATCGTCACCGGCCCGAACATGGGCGGCAAATCGACCTACATGCGCCAGATCGCGCTGATCGTGCTGCTCGCCCACTGCGGCAGCTTCGTGCCGGCGGCAAGTTGCCGGCTCGGGCCGATCGACGCGATCCACACCCGCATCGGCGCCGCCGACGATCTCGCCTCGGGCCGCTCGACCTTCATGGTCGAGATGACCGAGGCCGCGGCAATCCTGCACAATGCGACGGAACGCTCACTGGTGTTGATGGACGAGATCGGCCGCGGCACCTCGACCTTCGATGGTCTCGCGCTCGCCTTCGCCATCGCGCGCCACCTGGTGGAAAAAATCCGCTGCTGGACGCTGTTCGCGACGCATTATTTCGAGCTCACCCGCTTGGCCGAGCAGCATCCGGGCTGTGCCAACGTGCATCTGGATGCGATCGAGCACGGCAAGTCGGTGGTCTTCCTGCATGCCGTCGAACCCGGCCCGGCGTCGCAGTCGTATGGCATCCAGGTCGCCCAACTTGCCGGTCTCCCCCCCGCAGTATTGCGCGATGCGCAGCGGCAACTGGTCGAGCTGGAAAACCGCACGGCGGCCGCCTCACCCCAGCCCGACCTGTTCAGCCACTTGGGTGCCGTTCCGGCAGCGCCGACTTTGCATAGCGAGTCGGCGCCCGGCGGGACGTTCATGATTCCGCCAGCGGCGACTTTCGCAACCACGACGCATCCAGCCTTGGAAGCACTGGCGGCGCTCGATCCCGATGCCCTCTCGCCGCGTGAGGCGCTCGAGCGGCTCTATGCGCTCAAGCGGCTGACCGAGGAGGCACAGCGATGAATTTTCTGCCCGACTGGCCTCCTGCCTACACTTCCCAGATCGCTTTCGGTATTTTGCTGCTTGCTGGTGCGCTGGGCGGTTATCTTGCCCACCGGATTTCCTGGCTGCCTTCGATCACGGGTTTCATGGCGATCGGTTTCCTGATCGGCCCCTCCGGCATCGATCTATTGACCCAGGAATCCCTCGATCAAGCGCGCCCCTTGATCGGTGTGGCCCTCGCGCTGATCCTCTATCGCCTCGGCCTCTCGCTCGATCTGCGCGCCATGCTGCGCGATCGCCGGTTGCTGTTCGTGGCGGCGGCCGAGAGCAGTGCAAGCTTTCTAGCCTGCTACGGGTTGCTCGTCTGGCTCGGCTTGTCCCCTTTCCTCGCCGCCCTCGCCGCAGCGATCGCGATCTCCTCCTCGCCCGCGGTGTTGATCCACGTCGCGCACGAACTCGGTGCCGTCGGCCCGACCACCGAACGCGCCAAGGAAATGGTCGCGCTCAACAACCTCTTTTCCTTCCTGGCGTTTTCCGCCGCACTGCCCTTCGCCCATCTTGCTACCGATGCCGATTTGGCCACCGCACTGCTGCAACCGATCTATCGGCTGGCGGGCTCGGCGTTCGTTGCCACCGCCATCGCCTGGCTTTTGGTTCAGCTCGCTCGACGCACGCGTAGCGCCCCGCAATACCGCTTTGCGCTCGTCGTCGGTGCCCTGATGCTCGGTGTCGGCATTGCCGACAGTCTGCTGCTCTCGCCACTGTTCGTACCGCTGGCGATGGGGGTCGCAGTGCGTAGCCTGGAAACCGAAGGCGAATCGCTCTCCGAGATCGAATTCGGCGAAGCCTTCGAACTCTTCTTCATCGTGCTGTTCGTCTTCGCCGGCAGCAAGATCAAACCGGCACTGTTCGCGCAGATCGGCCTGATGGCGCTCGCCTTCGTTGGCGCGCGCTTTCTTGCCAAGTGGCTGATCGTGCACGGCTTATTATGGCGTCACGGCATCGGCCACCGGGGAGCGACCGCGACCGGCCTGCTGCTGATGCCGATGGCCGGCCTGGCCATCGGTCTGGTGCAAACGGCCGATCAACTGTTCGGCGCCCAGGTCGAGACTCTGTATGCGTTGATCCTCGTCGCGGTGGCCATTCTCGAAACCCTTGGCCCACCTGTGGCGGCGTGGGCTTTCCGACTTTGTGGTGAAGCGTCGAAAGTCGGCGCTGGCGGACCGGCACCTTAGGTTGCCGGTGCGTGCGTCTCGTAGCGCCGGTGCGTGCTGGCGAGATACTCGTGCGAACGCATCTCGATCAGGCGTGAAACGGTACGCTTGAATTCCTCCGCCTGTGGTCCGGCGACATAGAGTTCCTCGGCCGGCACGGCCGCGGCGATCACCAATTTCACGCGATGATCGTAGAGCACATCGACGAGCCAGGTGAGCCGGCGCGCTTCATTCGCCATTTCCGGTCCCATTTTCGGCACGCCGGAGAGGAATACCGTATGGAAATTGTGCGCGAGCTCCAGATAGTCGTTCTGCGAGCGCGGCCCGCCGCACAGCACGGCGAAATCGAACCAGACGACGCCCGGCGCGCGGTGCACGACGGGCAGCGTGCGTCCCAGCACGTTGAGCGGCCGGTCATGCCCTGCGCCGTGGGCGATTTGCGAGAAGGTGCGCATCAAGAGCGTTGCGGCATCGCCATCGTCCGGCAAGAGATACACCGGCGCCGCTTCGAGGGCGCGTAGGCGGTAATCGACGCCGCCGTCGATCTCGATCACGTCGAGCTTTTCCTTGAGCAGCGCAATCGCCGGCAGGAGCCGTTCGCGATGCAGACCATTCGGATAGAGGCCATCGGGCGGATAGTTCGAGGTGATGCAAAACACCAGGCCGGCGTCGAAGAGCTTTTCCATCAAGCGGCCGAGGATCATCGCGTCGGCGATGTCGGAGACGTGGAATTCGTCGAAGCACATCAGCCGCGTCTCTTTCGCCACCTGCACGGCGACCTTCGCCAGCGGATCAGCCTCGTTTTTCAGCGCCTGCATGCGCTCATGGATCTCGCGCATGAAGGCATGGAAATGCACGCGCCGCTTGCGTTGATAAGGCACGGCGGCGAAGAAGCAGTCCATCAGGAAGCTCTTGCCACGCCCGACCCCCGCCCAGAACCAGACGCCTTTCGGCAAGGCGGGATGCACGAGCAGCTTGCGCAGGCGGGTACGCCGCGCCGCCTTGAAGGCGACCAGATCGTCGTAGAACTTTTGCAGGCGTCGCGCCGCCGCTTCCTGCGCCTCGTCGGCGACGATGCCGCGCTCGGCGAGCGCGGCCTCGAACGCACGAATCATGGCGTCTTCCGGCACATTGAGGATGCGATGGACGGTCAAGGCTAAGGAAACACTGAATCAGTCTGCTACGCGACCGGATGGCTGTGTTGCGCGGTGCTCGGGTGCTCGCCTATCACCTTGATATGTCTCGCATCCTGCGCTCCGTGCGCCTTGCCCTCCGGCCGCTCGCGACGACTTCTTCAGCGTTCCCTAAGCGTGGATGATCAGCGCAGCACGGCCGAGCTCGACGAAACGCGCCGAAACGAACGCTGCCTCGATCGTATCGATGTGCCTGCGCCACAGTGTGGCGCGGTAGCTGCGCATCGACGAGAAATTTCATGCCGCCTCGGCCAAAGGCTCCAGGCGCTTGACGTGAGTGAGGCGGGCAGCGAACGCAAGCGCTGCGAGGATGTCTTCTCGTTCGAGATCGGGATAATCGGCGAGGATCTCATCGATCGTCATCCCCGCGGCCAGCCATTCGAGGATGCTCTCGACGGGATAACGCAGGCCGCGGATGCAGGGCTTGCCATGGCAAATCGCCGCATCGATAGTGATCCTTTCATTCATCACAAACTCCCGGGCTGACGGCAAGCGCCATTGTAGTGCTACCAGACATCAAAAATGCAGCGCGCGCTTATCCACCGCCAGTGCCGCCTCGTGCATCACTTCGGAGAGCGTCGGGTGGGCATGGCAGATGCGCGCGATGTCTTCGGCGACGGCACCGAATTCCATCGCCACGACGGCCTCGCTGATCAGCTCCGAGGCATTGCTGCCGATCACATGCACGCCGAGGATGCGGTCGGTCTTGGCGCAGGCGAGCATCTTGACGAAGCCGGCGGTATCGCCTTGGCCGAGTGCGCGACCGTTGGCGAGAAAGGGAATCTGGCCGACACGGTACTCGACGCCTTCATTCTTCAACTGCGTCTCGGTCTTGCCGACCCAGGCGATTTCCGGATGTGTGTAGATGACCCAGGGAATCGCCTCGTAATTGACATGCCCGGCCTGGCCGGCGATGCACTCGGCGACCATCACGCCCTCTTCCATGCCCTTGTGCGCGAGCATTGGCCCACGCACTACATCGCCCACTGCCCAGACGTTTTCCAAGTTGGTACGGCACTGGTGATCGACCGCGATGCGCCCCTGCGCATCGAGCTCGAGACCGACGGTCTCGCATCCCAATCCGGCCGTGTTCGGCACGCGACCGACCGAGACGATCAGCTTGTCGCATTCGAGCCGCTGCGCCCCCTCACCGTTTTCGTATTCGATGGCGATGCCCTTTGCGCCCTGCTTCACCTCTCCGATCTTCACTCCCAGATGGATCTTCAGGGCCTGCTTGCTCGTGAAAATCTTCCAGGCTTCCTTGGCTACGGCCGGGTCGGCGGCAGCGAGGAAGTCGGGCATCGCTTCGAGGATCGTCACCTCTGATCCCAGCCGCTTCCAGACCGAACCGAGCTCGAGGCCGATCACCCCGGCGCCGATGACGCCGAGCCGTTTGGGCACCTCGGTGAAAGACAGCGCCCCGACGTTGTCGCAGATCGTCACGTTATCGACCGGAATACCTTCCAGCTGGCGGGGCGACGAGCCGGTGGCGACGATCACGTGTGTCGCGGCGACGATCTCGGTCGTGCCGTCCTGCGCGGTCACCGCGATCTGCCAGAGTTCGTCCTCGCGGCCGGCGAAGCTGCCGCGCCCGGCGAGCAGCGTCACCTTGTTCTTCTTGAACAAGCCGCGGATGCCCTGGGTGAGCTGGGTGACGATGTTGTCCTTGCGGCGCATCATCACGCCGACGTCGATCGCCAAATCGTTCATCTTGATGCCATGCATCACGAAGGCATGCTTTGCCTCGTCGAAAAGCTCGGAGGAGCGCAACAACGCCTTCGAGGGAATGCAGCCGACATTGAGGCAGGTGCCGCCCAGCCGCACCTCGCCTTTCGGATCGGCATAGCTTTCCATCTCGATGCAGGCGGTGGCAAAACCGAGCTGCGCGGCGCGGATCGCCGCGACGTAACCGCCGGGGCCACCACCGATGACGACGACGTCGAATTGTCGCTTGGTCATGTTCGCCTCCTCAGATGTCGAGCAGCATGCGTGCCGGATCCTCGAGCGCCTCCTTGATGGCGACGAGACCGAGCACCGCCTCGCGGCCGTCGATGATACGGTGGTCATATGAGAGCGCCAGATAGTTGATCGGCCGGATCACGATCTGGCCATTTTCGACCACCGGTCGCTCCTTGGTGGCATGGATGCCGAGGATCGCCGATTGCGGCGGGTTGATGATCGGCGTCGACAGCATCGAACCGAACACGCCGCCGTTGGAGATCGAGAAAGTGCCGCCGGTGAGCTCTTCGAGGGTGAGCTTGCCGTCCTTGGCCTTCTGCCCGAATTCGGCGATCTTCTTTTCGATCTGCGCCAGTGACATCTGATCTGCGTCGCGCAGGATCGGCACCACCAGCCCGCGAGGACTACCGACGGCGATGCCGATGTCGAAATAGCCGTGATAGACGATGTCGTTGCCATCGACCGAGGCATTGAGGATCGGGAACCTCTTCAGCGCCGCGACAGCCGCCTTGACGAAAAAGCTCATGAAGCCCAGGCGCACGCCATGCTCTTTCTCGAACTTCTCGGCGTATTTCTTCCGTAGCTCGATCACCGGCGCCATGTTCACCTCGTTGAACGTGGTAAGGATGGCGTTCTGCGCCTGTGATTGCAGCAGACGTTCGGCAATGCGCGCTCTCAAGCGCGACATCGGTACGCGCTGCTCGGGACGATCGCCGATGATCGCATCCAGGGCCACTGCAGGCGGTACCGGCAGGGCGCCTGCCGGGGCTGCCGCAGCGACTGGCGCCCCTGGCGCGGCCGGGGCAGAAGTCGGCGCTGGCGAAAAACTGGACGTCCCGCCGGGCGCCGACTCACCTCGAATAGTCGGCGCTGCCGGGACGGCACCTGCCGGCGCGCCGACGTTCAAGACGTCGGCCTTGGTGACGCGGCCGCCGGGCCCCGTGCCCTGCACTTGGCTAGCCTCCAGGCCTTTCTCGGCAAGTGCCTTACGGGCGGCCGGGCCGACGCCCGGTGCGGCTGCCGCCGGCGCGGTCGGCTGCGGCGCCGGCTTCGCTGCGGCAGGCTGTGCGGCTGCTGCCGCCACCGCCTTGGCTTCGGTATCGATGCGGGCGATCAGCTCGCCCGAGGTGACGGTTTCGCCATTGCCCTTGAGGACTTCGACCAGCACGCCCGATTCCGGCGCCGGGAGTTCGAGGACGACCTTGTCGGTTTCGATGTCGATGAGATTCTCGTCACGCATCACGACATCGCCGACATGTTTGTGCCAGCTCACCAGCGTCGCTTCGGCGACCGATTCCGACAGTTGCGGGACTTTGACTTCGATCAGCATGATCTCTCTCCGTAGCGGTTATTTGAGCGCGCCCAGCGCGGTTTCGACGATTTCCTTTTGCTGCCTGGCATGGACCGCAGCGCTGCCCACTGCGGGAGACGCCGAGGCCGGCCGCGCAACGACATGCAGCGACTGGCCTTTCTTGAGGAGCGGCAGCAGAGTGTGATGCTTCGCGTACCATGCGCCCTGGTTTTCCGGCTCTTCCTGGCACCAGACCACCTCCTTCAGACGCGGATATTTCGCCAGCTCTTCGGCGATACGGCAGTCGTCCATCGGATAGAGCTGCGGCGTGCGAATGATCGCGATATGGTCGAGCTTCTGTTCGCGCCGCGCGGCGCGCAGGTCGTAATACACCTTGCCGGCGCAGATCAGCACCCGTGTGACCTTCTTCGGATCGAGCGGGTCGACCTCGCCAAAGACCGTCTGGAACGTGCCTTCCGTCAGATCCTCGAGGTTGGAAGCAGCCTCCTTGCTGCGTAACAGCGACTTCGGCGTGAACACGATCAACGGCTTTCTTTGCTTTCTGAGCATCTGGCGCCGCAACAGGTGGAACATCTGCGCCGCGGAGGTGGGCATGCAAACTTCCCAGTTGAAATCGGCCGACAGCTGCAGGAAGCGTTCGATGCGTGCCGAGGAATGTTCCGGCCCCTGGCCTTCTAGGCCATGCGGCAGCAGCAGGACGAGGCCACACAGACGCCCCCACTTGGCCTCGCCCGAGGCGAGGAACTGGTCGATCACCACCTGGGCGCCATTGGCGAAATCACCGAACTGCGCCTCCCAGATCACCAGCTCGTTCGGTGTCGCCGTCGCATAGCCGTATTCGAAGGCCAGCACCGCCTCCTCGGAAAGCACGGAATCGAAGCACTGGAAACGCGCCTGGCCATCCTGCAGGTGCTCGAGCGGCATCCAGACCCCCTCGTCCCATTTCTCGCGCTTCTGGTCGTGCAGCACGGCGTGACGGTGGAAGAAGGTGCCACGCCCGACGTCCTCACCGGAAATGCGCACACCATAGCCTGCGGAGAGCAAGGTCGCATAGGCGAGGTTTTCCGCCATGCCCCAATCGATCGGCAGTTTGCCCTCGATCATCAGCCGTCTATCCTCGATGACCTTCTGCACGCGCGGGTGGAGGGTGAAGCCTTCGGGCACCTCGGTCAGACGCCGGCCGAGACGCTGCAGTTCCGCGAGCGGCACCCGCGTGTCGCACAGCTCGGTGTATTTCGCCCCGACGTAGGGCGTCCAGTCGATCGCCGACTGACTCTTGAAATCGCTGATCGCCGGATTGTGCAGATGCTTGCCGGCATCGAGCGCAGCCCGGTAATCGCGGATCATCTGCTCGTCCTCACCCGCAGCGATGACCCCCTGGGCCTGGAGCTTCTCGGCGTAGAGCTTGCGGGTGCCAGGATGCGCCGCGATCTTGCGATACATCAGCGGCTGCGTCACCATCGGCTCGTCGGCCTCGTTGTGGCCCAGCTTGCGGAAACAGACGATGTCGATGACGACATCCTTGTGGAAGGTGTTGCGGAATTCGACCGCCAGCGCCGTGACGAAGGCCACCGCCTCGGGATCATCGCCATTGACGTGGAAGATCGGCGCCTCGACCATCTTGAAGATGTCGGTGCAATAGAGCGAAGAACGCAAATCGCGCGGATCGGAGGTGGTGAAGCCGATCTGGTTGTTGACCACGATATGCACCGTGCCGCCGGTGCCGTAGCCACGCGTCTGCGAGAAGTTGAGCATCTCCTGATTGACGCCCTGGCCGGCGACTGCGGCATCGCCGTGGATCAACACCGGCATCACTTCCTGTTTGCCATGGGCGCCGCGTCGCACCTGTCGCGCATAGACCGAGCCCTCGACGACCGGATTGACGATCTCGAGATGGGAGGGATTGAAAGCGAGCGTCAGATGCACCGGGCCGCCGGGTGTGGCCACGTCGGAGGAATAGCCCATGTGATATTTGACGTCACCGGCGATCAGATCGGACTTCTTCTTGCCCTCGAACTCCTCGAACAGCATGGCCGGCTGCTTGCCGAGGATGTTGACCAGCACGTTGAGACGGCCGCGGTGAGCCATGCCGATGACGATCTCCTTCGCGCCCTGTGTGCCGGCATGACGGATCAACTGCTGCAGAGCGACCATCAGCGATTCGCCACCCTCCAGCGAAAAGCGCTTCTGGCCGACATAGCGGGTATGCAGATAGCGTTCCAGGGTTTCCGCCGCCGTCAAGATCTCCAACAGATGTTTGCGCTCCTCGCTGTCGAAACGCGGCTGTGCGCGCGGCGGCTCGAAACGGGCCTGGATCCAGCGCTTTTGCTGCACGTCGGCGATATACATGTATTCCGCACCGATATGGCCGCAATAGCGCTGACGCAGCATGTCGAGGATCTCGCGCAAGGTGGCCTCTTCGACCCCCATGTCGAACGAACCGGTGCGAAATGCAGTCGCCAGATCGGCCTCGGTGAAGCCGTAAAAAGAGGGCTCCAGCTCGGGAACCTCGGGACGCGGGTGGCGTTTCAGCGGGTCGAGCTGCGCCCAGCGGTTGCCGAGAAAGCGGTAGGCATTGATGATCTGCAGGACTTTCGTCTGCTTCTCGCCGATGCCGGCGCGCCGCGCGACGTAAAGACATCCTTCACGCGCCCGTTGCGCGAAGCCGCTGACGATCGGCGCGTGCGGTACGTCGGGCCCCTGATAGGCGCCCACGCCCGGCAGGTTCGCCAGCTTGTCGAAATAGTCGCGCCAGGCCGGATCGATGGCCCCCGGATTCTGCAGATATTTTTCGTACAACTCCTCGACATAGGGAGCGTTCGCACCGAACAGATAGGAGTTGGACAACAATTCCTTGATCATGCCATCACCTCATTTAATAGTCATCGACCAAAAAAAGGGGCGTCCTCCCTGCACCCCTTTTGCCCGACTTCAGCGCGCGGCCATGTCGGGCACGTCGCGTTTCGGTGCGCCGGTATAGAGTTGGCGCGGCCGGCCGATCTTCTGCTCGGGATCGCCGATCATCTCGTGCCACTGGGCGATCCAGCCGATGGTGCGGGCCATCGCGAAGATGCCGGTGAACAGATTGGTCGGGATGCCCAAGGCGCTTTGCACGATGCCGGAGTAGAAATCGACATTCGGATAGAGCTTCTTCTCGATGAAATATTCGTCCTCCAGCGCGATGCGCTCGAGCTCCAGCGCCAGCTTGAAGAGCGGATGGTCGTGCAGCCCCAATTCGTTCAGCACCTCGTGGCAGGTCTCACGCATCAGTTTGGCACGCGGATCGAAGTTCTTGTAGACGCGGTGACCGAAGCCCATCAGGCGGAACGGATCGTTCTTGTCCTTGGCGCGCTTGATGTATTGCGGCACGCGCGAGACATCGCCGATCTCCTCGAGCATCTTGAGGCAGGCTTCATTGGCGCCGCCGTGCGCCGGCCCCCACAGGCAGGCGATGCCGGCCGCGATGCAGGCAAACGGATTGGCGCCGGAGGAACCGGACAGACGCACCGTCGAGGTCGAGGCGTTCTGCTCGTGGTCGGCATGCAGGATCAGGATGCGGTCGAGTGCGCGCGAGAGCACCGGATTCGGCTTGTATTCTTCGCAGGGCGTGCCGAACATCATGTAGAGGAAGTTCGTCGCGTAGTCGTACTCGTTCTTCGGGTACATGAACGGCAGGCCCATGTTGTAGCGGTAAGCCATCGCCGTGATGGTCGGCATCTTGGCGATCAACCGGATCGCCGCCGTCATGCGGTGTTCGGGGTTGTTGATGTCGAGCGAGTCGTGATAGAAGGCCGACAGGCCGCCGACCACGCCGACCAGCACTGCCATCGGGTGCGCATCGCGGCGGAAGCCGTTGTAAAAGCGCGTCAGCTGGTCATGAACCATCGTATGCTTGCGCACCTTCCCAACCCAATCGTCATATTGCGCCTGGTTCGGCAATTCGCCGTTTTTGAGCAGATAGCAGACTTCCATGAAGTCGCATTTCTCGGCCAGCTGCTCGATCGGATAGCCGCGGTAGAGCAGCTCGCCCTTGTCGCCATCGATGTAGGTGATCGACGACTTGCATGCTGCCGTGGACATGAAGCCGGGATCGTAGGTGAAGGCCCCCGTCTGGGCGTAGAGCTTGGAGATGTCGATCACCTCCGGGCCGATGGTGCCGGAATAGACCGGATATTCGGTGGTCTTGCCGTTGTAGGTCAAGGTGGCGGTTTTTTGCGTCATGCGTCAGTCCCCTGTCAAAGGTCTTCACTACGAATGGCCGGCTGCCGCAGCAGCTCGACCAGTTTGCCAAGCTCCGGATCGGTGCTTGCACACCGCCCCGAGAGCAACGCCCACAAATCGTGGTCATCCATCGCCAGCAGGCGTTCGAGCGACGCCGCCAGCGTTTCGTCCAGCTCCGCCGGCTGCCGTTGCCAGAAGCGCTGCAGTAGCAGATCGTTTTCCAGCAGCGCCCGTCGGCTCGCCCAGCGCAGCCGTTCGGTACGCGTGCGTTGCTGCTCGCTGGCCATGGCTCAGATTGCCCTTTTCACCATCATGTCCTTGATCTTGCCGATCGCCTTGGTGGGATTCAACCCCTTCGGGCAGACATCGACGCAGTTCATGATGGTATGGCAACGGAACAGCCGATACGGATCGTTCAGGTTGTCGAGCCGCTCGCTGGTTGCCTGATCGCGCGTATCGGCGATGAAGCGGTAGGCGGCCAACAGCCCTGCTGGCCCGACGAACTTGTCCGGATTCCACCAGAACGACGGGCAGGCCGTCGAACAGCAGGCGCACAGGATGCACTCATACAAACCGTTCAGCTCCTCGCGATCCTCCGGCGACTGGAGCCGTTCGCGTTCCGGTGGCGGATCGTTGTTGATCAGATACGGCTTGATCGAGTGGTACTGTTTGAAGAACTGCGTCATATCGACGATCAGATCGCGGATCACCGGCAGGCCAGGCAGCGGCCGCAGCACGATCGGCTTGCCTTCCGGGAAACTCGACAGATCAGTCAAACAGGCGAGGCCATTTCTGCCATTGATGTTGAGCGCATCCGAGCCGCACACACCTTCGCGGCAGGAACGGCGGAAGGCGATCGAGTCGTCTTTCGCCTTCAGCTTGACCATGGCATCGAGCAGCTTACGGTCGGTACTGTCGACTTCGACTTCGATGTCCTGCATCCAGGGCTTTTGATCGCGGTCGGGGTCGTAGCGGTAAATGCGGAACTGGAGGGTGCGTGTGGTCATGATGTTCGCTTCCTCAATAGACGCGTTTCTTGAGCGCGATGGTGTCGACGGTCAGCGGACGCAGGTTGACCGACTTGTACTCGAGGCGATTGCCCTCCTTGTACCAGAGGGTGTGCTTGAGCCAGTTGTCGTCGTCGCGGCCATTCGGATGTTCCGGGGTGTCAGGGCAGTCGTCGCGCACGTGGGCACCGCGCGATTCCTTGCGCGCCTCGGCCGAAACCATCGTCGCCACGGCGACCTCGATCAGGTTGTCTAGCTCGAGCGCTTCGACGCGCGCGGTATTGAACACTTTCGACTTGTCCTTGATCTCGGTACGCGCCACGTCCTTCTGCACCTCGAGAATCTTTCCGACGCCCTCTTGTAACAGATTGGCGAAGCGGAACACGCCGGCATGCTTCTGCATCGTGCGCTGCATCGCCAGCCGCGTCTCGTGCACATTGGCGCCGTCTTTTTGCGTATCGAGGCGATTCAAGCGTTCGAGCGTGCGCTCGAAGGCGTCGGCCGGGAGTTCCTTGTGCGCCTTGGGAGAGTTGCGCAGTTGCTCGACGGCCGTTTCCCCAGCAGACTTGCCGAACACCAACAAATCGAGCAGCGAGTTGGTACCCAGCCGATTTGCGCCATGCACCGAGGCGCAGGCGCATTCGCCGGCAGCATAGAAACCCGGCACGATCTCGTTCTGGCTGCGTTTGCCCGGCACCACGACCTGTCCCAGATAGTTGGTCGGGATACCGCCCATCTGGTAGTGCACCGTCGGCACCACCGGGATCGGCGCCTTGATCGGATCGACACCGGCGAACTGGATCGCGATCTCGCGGATGCCCGGCAGCCGCTTCATGATCGTCTCGGGCTCCAAGTGCGTGATGTCGAGCAACACGTAATCCTTGTTCGGGCCGCAACCACGCCCTTCGTTGATTTCGGTGACCATCGCGCGACTGACGACGTCGCGGCTGGCGAGATCCTTGGCGTTCGGCGCGTAGCGCTCCATGAAGCGCTCGCCGTTGCTGTTCCTGAGAATGCCACCCTCGCCGCGCACGCCTTCGGTGATCAGCACCCCCGCACCGGCCACTCCGGTCGGGTGGAACTGCCAGAACTCCATGTCTTCGAGCGGAATGCCGGCGCGCGCCGCCATGCCGAGGCCATCGCCGGTATTGATGAAGGCATTGGTCGAGGAATAATAGATGCGCCCCGCCCCACCGGTGGCGAAGATCGTTGCTTTGGCATGGAAAGCGTAGATCTCGCCGGTCTCCATTTCCAGCGCGGTGACGCCGAGCACCTCGCCTTCGGCATCACGAATCAGATCGAGCGCCATCCACTCGACGAAGAACTGCGTGTTGGCCTTGACGTTGCGCTGATACATCGCGTGCAGCATCGCATGACCGGTGCGGTCGGCGGCGGCACAAGCGCGGCGCACCGGCTTTTCGCCGAAGTTCGACATGTGACCGCCAAAAGGACGCTGATAGATGCGACCATTGTCGAGACGGTCAAAGGGCATGCCATAGTGTTCCAACTCGATGACGACCTCATTGGCTTTGCGGCACATGAACTCGATGGAATCTTGATCACCGAGCCAATCAGAACCTTTGACAGTGTCATACATGTGCCAGTGCCAGTGGTCCTCTTCCGAATTACCGAGGCTGGCAGCCACGCCGCCCTGGGCAGCGACGGTATGCGAGCGGGTCGGGAATACCTTGGTGATCACCGCGGTCTTGAAACCGGATTCCGAGAGCTGGATCGCGGCGCGCAGGCCTGCACCGCCGGCACCGACGATGACGGCATCGAATTTGCGGACTGTGACTTTCACGTTCAGAGCCTCCAGATGATTCTCACCGCCCAACCGGCATAACCGATCAACACCAGCAGGGTGAGGACATGCAATGCGAGCTTGATGCCGGCGGGCTGGACGTAATCCATCCAGATGTCGCGCACGCCGACCCAGGCATGCCAGCACAGAGCAATCACGAACAGGAAGGTGATGAAGCGCATCGGTTCGGCCGACATGAAGGCGCGCCAGGTTTCGAAACTCGCACCTGCGCCCGAGCCCAGACCGACAGCGATCACCAGTGTGAAAACGATCATGACAATGGCCGTGATGCGCTGGGCCAGCCAGTCGATCAGGCCGTAATGGGCGCCGACGATCTTGCGATTCACCATAATTTCGCTCCCAGGATCAAGGTCAGGACCAGGCTCACCGCCAGCACGGCCTTGGCCGAAGCCGCCGCCTGCGCCTTGGCGACACCGACGTGGATGTCGATCAGCAGGATGCGGATGCCCATGAAAAAGTGATGCAGGAACGCCCACAGCAGGCCGATCAGGAGGAGCTTGACGAGCGGGTGCGCGACGATCGATTTCAGCAGCGCAAAGGTGTCGGGCGAAGTCAACGAAAGCTCGAGTAACCAGATCAGGAGCGGCAGCATCAGGAACAGGCCGAAACCGCTAATGCGGTGCAGTATGGAAGCCACGCCGGCGATGGGAAGTTTTATCTGAAAAAGATTCAAATGCTTGGGACGCTTTCTGGCGATTCCGTTCATCTGCCCACTCCTTTCTTGTTTGCGATGCAGCATATTACCTCTCCGACCGACCGTCACACAGGGCCCAGCAAGCCGGATCAAGTCAATTCATTGAAATAGCAATGCTTCTCGGTCGAATACAGGCCACGGCGCCATTCCACGGGGCGATTGCCGTAGGTGAAACTGGTGCGTTCCACGGAAAGCAGCGGACTGCCCTCGCGCACACCGAGGAGCTCGGCAGTGGTCCGGTCGGCGGCCACTGCGCGAATACGCTCTTCCGCCCGGATCATGCGCACCCCAAACTTCTCCTCGAACAGCGTATAGAGGGAAACCTGTGACTCCTTCAGCACATCGAAGGTCAGTCCGGCGAAGATTTCACCCGGCAGATAGATCTCGTCGAGTACGACGGGTTTACCCGAAAATTCGAGCAGGCGACGCACGATGATCACGGGGTCACCCGGCTGGATACCGAGGATGTGCGCAGCCTCGGGCCGCGCCTTGGCCCGCCAGCATTCCAGCGGCCGACTGTGCGCCGGCTCGACGCCCCCCGAGAGCGGCACCAGTCGCAGGAAACGGAAAAAGGCGCGTGGATCGCTATGGCTGGCGACGAACGTGCCTTTGCCTTGCTTACGCACCAGCAGGTTTTCGGCAGCCATCTCGTCGATGGCCTTGCGCACCGTTCCCTGGCTCACCTGGAAGCGGCTGGCCAGCTCGGCCTCACTGGGGATCATCTCCCCGGGTCGCCATTCCTGTTTTTCGAGCGCCTGGATCATCAGCCCCTTGATCTGACGATACAGCGGGCTGAAAGAGGGTGATTCGGCGGAAGTCTGCCTTTTCATGGCACACATTCAAGCACAATTTTTTTACGACGTCCATAGGATAACATATGTCTTATATATGTTATAAGATATCAATTGACACAACGCAGCAATCGCCACTATGATTTTCGGCTGCAACCTTCCGCAATCCAACTCAAGGAGCCATCCATGACCAAGCCCCCCGTTCGCGTCGCCGTCACCGGCGCCGCAGGCCAAATCGGTTACGCACTGTTGTTTCGCATCGCCAGCGGCGAAATGCTCGGCAAGGATCAGCCCGTCATCCTGCAGATGCTCGAATTGCCCGTCGACAAGGCGCAGCAGGCCCTCAAGGGCGTGATGATGGAGCTCGAAGACTGCGCCTTTCCGCTGCTCGTCGATATGATCGGTACCGCCGATCCCAAGGTCGCCTTCAAGGATGCCCAGCAGGCCTTGCTGGTCGGCGCCAAGCCGCGCGGCCCGGGGATGGAACGCAAGGACCTGCTGCTCGAAAACGCCAAGATCTTCATCGAGCAGGGCAAGGCACTCGACGAAGTAGCCTCGCGCGATGTCAAGGTCATCGTCGTCGGCAACCCGGCCAATACCAATGCGCTGATCGCGATGAACAGCGCGAAGAGCCTGCCGCGCGAGAACTTCACCTCGATGATGCGGCTCGACCACAACCGTGCGATCTCGATGCTCGCAGCGCGTGTGAAAGCGCCGGTCACCGATGTGAAGAACATGGTCGTCTGGGGCAACCACTCGCCGACGATGTATCCGGATATCCGCTTCTGTACGGTAGGTGGCAAACCCGCAGCGCAACTCGTCAATGACGAAGCCTGGTATCGGAACGAATACATCCCGAAGGTCGGCAAGCGCGGCGCGGCGATCATCGAAGCGCGCGGCGCCTCCTCCGCTGCCTCGGCCGCCAATGCGGCGATCGACCACATGCGCGACTGGAACCTCGGCACGAACGGAGCGTGGGTGACGATGGGGGTGGTTTCCGATGGGTCCTACGGCATTCCCGAGGGCATGATCTACGGCATGCCCTGCGTATGTAGCAACGGCAAATGGGAAGTCGTCAAGGGCTTGGAGATCGACGCCTTCTCGCGCGAGAAGATGGATGCCACGCTCAAGGAGCTGCAAGAGGAGCGTGACGGCGTCAAGCATCTGTTCGCGTAATGTCGTGAATCGGGCGCTTCATCCGACCGAAGTGCTCTATGCCGGCGGCAAGCCGTTCCCTTCCCTTGCCGCCTGCGAACATTTCGCCGGTAGCGAAAAGCTGATCTTAAAAGCGCTCGAACTCCAGGCCCGCATGGGGCCGCTCTTCGACATCACGGCCGACTGCGAGGATGGCGCACCGGTCGGCCGCGAGCGCGAACATGCCAAGTTGGTCGCCGCGCTGATCGACTCCTCCGCCAATCGTTTCAACCGCGTCGGAGCGCGCATCCATCCGGTCCACCACCCGCTCTGGCCTGAGGAGCTGGAAATCATCGTTTCGCAAGCCGGTCCCCGTCTGGCCTATCTCGTGCTGCCGAAGGCGGAGTCGCTGGCCGATGTCGAGAAGCAGATCGCAGCGTTAGAGGAACTCCGCACCCGTTATGACATCGCGCGGCCGATTCCGGTGCATGTGCTGATAGAAACCCCCGGCGCCTTGCACGAGGTTTGGCAGATCGCACAGCTTCCCCAAGTCGAATCGCTCGATTTCGGCCTGATGGACTTCGTCTCCGCTCATCACGGCGCGATCCCGGCCACGGCGATGCGCTCGCCGGGGCAGTTTTTGCATCCCCTGATCGTGCGCGCCAAATGCGAAATCGCTGCTGCAGCCTTGGGCAATGGCATCGTGCCGGCGCACAACGTCACCACCGAATTCCGTGACCCGTCCGTGGTCGCCGCCGATGCCCGCCGCGCGCGCGAGGAGTTCGGCTATTTACGCATGTGGAGCATCCACCCGAACCAGATCGAACCGATCGTCACGGCGATGCAGCCCGATCTGGGCGAGGTGGAGGAAGCCGGTGCGATTCTCTGCGCCGCTGCTGAGAACGATTGGGGGCCGATCCAGATCGACGGCCGACTGCACGACCGCGCCTCCTACCGCTACCATTGGGAACTGCTACAACGCGCCCATGCTACTGGCGTAGCACTGCCGCCTGCGGCATCGGGTTTTTTCGCTCATCGACCGGCCTGAAAGGAGAATCGCATGAAACGACTGCTCGCCGCCCTTGCTTTCGCAACGCTCACCTGCCCCGCCATCGCCCAGGAGATGTCGCCCGGTCTGTGGGAACTCACCACGGAGATGAAGATGCAGGGCATGGCCATGCCACCGCAGAAATTCACCCACTGCTACACGGCGCAGGATCTCGCTGCCGGCAAGCAATATGGCATGGACGAAAAGAGCAAATGCACGATCCGCAACCTGAAGAACGTCGGCGGGAACATCAGCTACGAGATGACCTGTGAGGCCGATGGCAGCAAGATGACCGGCAGCGTCAAGGGCACGATGTCGGCCACGGCCTTCAGTTTCGAACAGAAAATGCGCATGACGCCCGATCAGGGCATGGGCGACATGCTTTCCCTCATCAAGGGTCGCCGCATCGGCGACTGCAAAAAGTAAGCAACCTAACGCGCATACCAGCAATCGGCATCCGCGGAGGATGAAATACCCATGCGCAAAAACAAACACCCGCCCTCCCCCAGCCCCTCCCTCACGGGAGGGGAGACTATCAGCGCGGCTTGCGCCGCGAAGGGACTCTGCCGTCAAGGAAACGAAGGGCGGCGCTCTTTTTGCTTTGTATTTCACGTTAACCGACCTGACAGAAAGGAAGCCTGACCATGCTCGAAGCCTACCGGGCCCATGTCGCCGAACGCGCCGCCCTCGGCATTCCACCCCTACCGCTCAGCAAGCAACAGACCCAGCAGCTCGTCGAACTGCTGCAAAACCCGCCCGCCGGCGAGGAAGCCTTTCTCGTCGAGCTGATCACCTACCGCGTGCCGGCCGGTGTTGATGACGCCGCCGCGGTCAAGGCGGCCTTCCTCGCCAAAGTCGGCAAGGCAGAGACGGCATGTCCGCTGATCTCGCGCGCCAAGGCAGTCGAACTCCTCGGCACGATGCTCGGCGGCTACAACGTCAAGCCCTTGATCGACCTGCTCGACGACAAGGAGGTGGGCAGCATCGCGGCCGAAGGGCTCAAGAAGACGCTCTTGATGTTCGACGCCTTCCACGACGTCGCCGACAAGGCCAAGGCTGGCAATGCGAACGCACAGGCCGTGATGCAGAGCTGGGCCGCGGCCGAGTGGTTCACCTCGCGCCCGGCAGTGCCGGAGAAGATCACCGTCACCGTCTTCAAGGTGCCGGGGGAAACCAACACCGACGATCTTTCGCCCGCGCCGGATGCCTGGAGCCGGCCGGACATTCCGCTCCATGCGCTGGCGATGCTGAAGAACCCGCGCGATGGCATCACGCCGGACAAGCCCGGCGAGCGCGGCCCGATCAGCCTGATCGAAGAACTGAAGAAGAAGGGCCATCCGGTGGCCTACGTCGGCGATGTCGTCGGCACCGGCTCATCCCGCAAGTCGGCGACCAACTCGGTGATCTGGTGGACGGGCGAAGATATCCCCTTCGTGCCGAACAAGCGCTATGGCGGCTTCTGCCTCGGCGGCAAGATCGCGCCGATCTTCTTCAACACCCAGGAAGACGCCGGCGCCTTCCCGATCGAATGCGACGTCACGCAGATGCAGATGGGCGATGTCATCGACATCTACCCGTATGAAAAGAAGATCGAGAAGAACGGCCAGGTGATCAGCACCTTCGAATACAAGTCCGAAGTGCTGCTCGACGAGGTGCGCGCCGGCGGCCGCATCAACCTGATCATCGGCCGTGGGCTCACTGCCAAGGCGCGCGAGTTTTTGGGACTACCGGCCTCGACGCTGTTCCGACTGCCGAAAGCGCCGGTCGAAACCGGCAAGGGCTATACGCTGGCGCAAAAGATGGTCGGTCGCGCCTGTGGCCTACCGGAAGGCAAGGGCATCCGTCCCGGCACCTATTGCGAGCCGCGTATCACCACGGTGGGCTCGCAGGACACCACCGGGCCGATGACGCGCGACGAGCTGAAGGACTTGGCCTGCCTCGGCTTCTCGGCGGATTTCGTCATGCAGTCGTTCTGTCACACCGCGGCCTATCCGAAGCCCGTCGACATCAAGATGTACAAGACGCTGCCGTCGTTCATCACCGCGCGCGGCGGCGTCTCGCTCAAACCCGGCGACGGCGTGATCCACTCGTGGCTCAACCGCTTCCTGCTGCCGGACACCGTCGGCACCGGTGGCGACAGCCACACCCGCTTTCCGATCGGCATTTCCTTCCCGGCTGGCTCGGGCCTGGTCGCCTTCGCCGCCGCCACGGGGGTAATGCCGCTCGACATGCCCGAATCGGTGCTGGTGCGCTTTACGGGTCAGATGCAGCCCGGCATCACGCTGCGTGACCTCGTCAATGCGATCCCCTATGTGGCGATCCAAAAGGGTCTGCTCACGGTCGAGAAGAAAGGCAAGAAAAACGTCTTCAACGGCCGCATCCTCGAAATCGAGGGCCTGCCCGACCTCAAGGTCGAACAGGCATTCGAGCTCTCCGACGCCTCGGCCGAGCGTTCCGCCGCCGCCTGCACGGTGCGGCTGAACAAGGAACCGATCATCGAGTATCTGAAGTCGAACATCACGCTGATGAAGTGGATGATCGCCGAAGGGTATGAGGACAAGCGCACGCTGGCGCGCCGTATTCACAAAATGGAGGAATGGCTCGCCAACCCGCAACTGCTCGAACCCGATGCCGATGCCGAATACGCGGCCGTGATCGAGATCGACATGAACGAGATCAAGGAACCGCTGCTCGCCTGCCCGAACGATCCGGATGACATCAAGCCGCTCTCACAGGTCGCCGGCGACAAGATCGACGAGGTGTTCATCGGTTCGTGCATGACCAACATCGGTCACTACCGCGCGGCCGCCAGCGTACTAGCCGGCAAGACCGACATTCCGACGCGGCTGTGGGTCGTACCGCCGACCAAGATGGACCAGCAGGAGCTGATGGAAGAAGGCTACTTCGCCGTCTTCGGCAAGGTCGGCGCGCGCATCGAAGTCCCGGGTTGCAGCTTGTGCATGGGCAACCAGGCGCAGATGCACCGGGGAGCGACGGCGGTATCGACCTCGACGCGCAACTTCCCGAACCGCATGGGGCTCGATACGCGCGTCTATCTCGCCTCGGCGGAACTCGCGGCGGTGGCGGCGTTGCTGGGCCGCATCCCGACGCCCGAGGAATATCTGGCGCAGGTGAATGTCGTCAACCAGAAGGCCGGCGACATCTACCGCTACCTGAATTTCGACCAGATTCCCGAGTTCAGGGAGATTGCCGACAGCGTGGCGGTTTGAGCGGACGCTCGCGTTTCCTCAGCAAATGCGGGGGAGCTGATCCCCCGCTAGCCAATCGACGATCCGCCGCCCGCCCAACGAGGTGACGAGCTGTACGAAATGGCGATCATCGGCGACGACCTCGCCGATGATCGCGGCATCCGTCCCCAGCGGATGCGCGCGCATCGCCGCCAGCAGGCGTTCGGCATCGGCCGCCGCGCAGATGCAGACGAGCTTGCCCTCGTTGGCGACATGGAGCGGATCGAGACCGAGAAATTCGCAGGCGGCATCGACCACCGGGTGGATCGGAATCGCTTTCTCATCGAGCACCATGCCCACCTGCGACTGGGTCGCGATCTCGTTGAGCGTCGCCGCCAGTCCGCCGCGCGTCGGATCGCGCAGCACGTGGATGTCGGCGCCGGTGGCGAGCAGCGCCGCGACTAGTCCATGCAATGCCGCCGTGTCGGAGACGATCGGCGCCTCGAAGCTCAGATTCTCGCGCTGGCTCATGATCGCCACACCGTGATCGCCCAGGTTGCCGGAAACGAGGATCGCATCACCCGGCCGCGCCCTGGCGCCGCCGATCTCGCGGGCTTCCGGCAACACGCCGACGCCGGTGGTGGTAATGAATATGCCATCGCCCTTGCCGCGTTCGACCACCTTGGTGTCGCCGGTCACCACCGGCACGCCGGCTTCATGGGCCGCCTTGGCCATCGAGGCGACGATGCGCGCCAGATCGGCGAGCGGAAAGCCTTCTTCGAGGATGAAGCCCGCCGCCAGATAGAGCGGCGTCGCGCCCATCACCGCGACGTCGTTGATCGTGCCATGCACCGCGAGACAGCCGATGTCGCCGCCGGGAAAGAACAGCGGCGAAACCACGTGGCTGTCGGTGGCCATCACCAGTTTTCCTGGCAAAGTCGGCGCTGGCAGCACGGCACCATCGTTGCCCTGGCCGAGATATTCGTTGCCGAGATGCTGCGCGAACAGCTCGGCGATCAGCTGCACCATCGCACGACCACCCGCGCCATGTGCCATCTCGACACATCCCCGCTTCAAATCGAGCGGGCGCACGTAGCCAGGCTTCATCAGTTGCTCTTCTCGCGCGCCGCGACGAGCGCGAGCATCTCCATCACATGCTCGGGCTCGATGTCCATGCCGAGCTCGATGCCGGGATTGACGGCGATCGAAAAGCCCGGTTCCATGCGTTCGACGATCCAGGCGAAATCGGCCAAGAGTCCACCGCTGTAGCCGGGCACGTCGGCGAGGAAATCCTTCGCGCGTTCTGGACTGGTGAACAACACGAGGATCTTGTTTCCCGCCTCGTCCTCGACGACCAATGGCGTCGCCTTGTTGGTGAGCTGAAGGCCCTGGATGCCGCTCTCCCGATCATCCTTGATCGGGATGAACACCTGCTGGGTGAGCAACTCGCGCATGAAATCCGCGCTGTCCAGCTCGCCATTGATCGCGGCCAGCAGCTTTTGCTCCAATTCGTTCTTCGCTTCCAGATCGCCTGCCTGCATATCCTCTCCAATGTCGTCGATGCAACTGGCCATCAATCATACGCGGAGAGTGCCGGCGCGTAAGCCGACAGTGCTTCGGCATCGAAACTGCGGATCGAAGCCGAGAGGGCATGTGCTCGCGGCAACAGATGATCGGCATAGAAACGCGCGCTGGCGATCTTCGACTGGTAGAAGCGTGCGTTGCCCACGCCTTCGGCCAGCCGCCGTTTGGCGATCTGCGCGGATTTGGCCAGCAGCCAGCCGCCGGCGACCAGGCTCGACAGTTCGAGGAACGGCACCGCGCCGGCGAAGACGCCCAGCGTGTTGCCCTTGAGATTCTCGCCGATCCAGCGGGCGGCTTCTCCCCAAGCGGCCAGCGCCTTGGCCAAACGTGCCCCCATCGGCGCGAGATCTGCGTCGCCGCTCGCTGCGAGCTCCTTGCAGGTAGCCTCGACCATGCCCAGCAACCGCATCAGCGTCGCTCCCTGGTCGCGCATCAGCTTGCGGCCGATCAGGTCATTGGCCTGGATGCCCGTGGTGCCCTCGTAAATCGTCGTGATGCGCGCATCGCGGAAATGTTGCGCGGCGCCGGTTTCCTCGACATAGCCCATCCCGCCATGCACCTGCACGGCCAGCGAGGTCGCCTCGATGCTCATCTCGGTGGCGCCGCCCTTGACCAGCGGGATGAACAACTCGCCCATCAGGAGCGCCAGCTCGCGCTCCTTGGCATCGGGATGATGATAGGCGCGGTCGAACAGGCCCGAGGCGTAATAGGCGAGTGCCCGGCTGGCTTCGATGCGTGTCTTGATGGTGAGCAGCATGCGCTGCACGTCCGGATGCCGGTCGATGGTCACCGGCCCCTCGCCGCTGGCCAGATCGCGGCCCTGCTTGCGCTCGCGCGCATAGGCCAGCGCCTGCTGGAAAGCCCGTTCGGCGATCGCCACGCCCTGCACGCCGACGGCATGACGCGCCGCGTTCATCATGATGAACATGTATTTGAGGCCGGCATTCGGCTCGCCGACCAAGTAGCCCACCGCGCCGCCGGCATCGCCATAGGCCATCACGCAGGTCGGACTGGCATGGATGCCCAGCTTGTGCTCGATCGAGACACAACGGACATCGTTGCGTGCCCCCAGAGAACCATCGGCATTGACCAGGAACTTGGGCACGACGAACAGCGAAATGCCCTTCACGCCAGGCGGCGCATCGGGCAACCGGGCGAGCACCAGATGGATGATGTTTTCCGTGAGGTCGTGCTCGCCGTAGGTGATGAAGATCTTCTGCCCGAATAACCGGTACGTGCCATCGGGCTGCGGCTCGGCACGCGTGCGGATCAAGGCCAGATCGGAGCCGGCCTGCGGCTCGGTGAGGTTCATCGTGCCGGTCCATTCACCGGCGATCATCTTCGGCAGATACAGCGACTTGATTTCAGGCGTGCCTGCGGTGAGCAGCGCATCGACCGCGCCGGTGGTGAGCATCGGCCCGAGGGCGAACGACATGTTGGCGGCGTTCCACATTTCCTCGACGGCCACGCCGAGCGACTGGGGAAGATTCTGCCCGCCATATTCCGCCGGTGCGGTGAGCGCCCCCCAGCCGGCCGCGCAGAACTGGCGATACGCCTCCTGCCATCCCGGCGGTGTGATCACCGTGTCGCCTTCGAGTCGGCAGCCGGTCTTGTCGCCCACACGGTTGAGCGGCGCCAACACCTCGCCGGCGAATTTCGCCGCCTCATCGAGAATCGCCGTCACGACGTCCTCGCTGGCTTCCTCACACCCCGGCCATTGACGAATTTCTGAAAGTCCCGCGATCTCCTCGATCAGGAAACGCATCTCTTCGACGGGTGCCCGGTAATCACTCATGGTTTCCACTCCTTGTCATATCGATCTTCATCAAAATCGGCGCTGGCGGGACGGCATCATAGCCCGCACAGCGCGGCGCGCGCCGCTTGACGTTCGTTGTTCAGCCGCACGATCAGCGCGGTGGTGGTCGGGATGTCGTCGATCCCTCCCACGCCCTGCCCGGCACCCCAGATGTCGCGCCAGGCCTTGGCCCCCTCGGTGGCGCGGGTGAATTCGAGCTTCGGCCCGTGACCGGAAGGAAGTGCGGCAGGATCGAGGCCGGCCGCGAGGATGCTGCTCTTCAGATAATTGCCAGGCACACCGGTGAAATAGGGCGTATAGACGATGTCTTCGGCATGAGCGGCGAGGATCGCCTGCTTGTAGGCGTCGCTGGCGTTGGCCTCCTGCGTGGCGATGAAGCGCGTGCCGATGTAGGCGAAATCGGCGCCGAGCGCCTCCACGGCGAGGATCTGCCGTCCCTGGGTGATCGCGCCGGCGAGTGCCAGGGGGCCGTCATAGAAACGGCGCACTTCGGCCACCAGCGCGAACGGACTCAGCGTCCCGCCATGCCCACCGGCGCCGGCGGCCACCAGGATCAGTCCATCGACGCCAGCTTCCAGCGCCTTCTCGGCATGCCGCACGGTCGTCACGTCGTGGAATACCAGTCCGCCGTAACCATGCACCGCAGCGACGATCGCGCTCGGCTTGCCCAGGCTGGTGATCACCAGCGGCACGCGGTGAGCGACACACTGGGCGAGATCGGCCTCGAGCCGCTCGTTGCTCGGATGCACGATCAGATTCACCGCGTAGGGTGCGGCCTGGGCTGTCGCGGCCAGCGCCGTCTCGATCGTCGTCAGCCATTCGTCGAGCTTCTCGGCCGGCCGTGCATTGAGGGCGGGAAAGGCGCCGATGATGCCGGCCTTGCATTGGGCGATCACCAACGCCGGCGTCGAGACGATGAACATCGGCGCGCCGATCACCGGCAACGTCAGATTCCTTGCCAAAGCGGCGGGGATCGGCATCAGCTCGACTCCTTCAACGCGCGCCGCAAAATCTTGCCAACGTTGGTCTTGGGCAGATCGGCGCGGAATTCGACATGCTTGGGCACCTTGTAGCCGGTGAGCAGATTCCGGCAATGGGCGATCAGCGCCTCGGCCGTCAGGTTCGGGTCTTTCCTGACGACGAAGATCTTCACCGCCTCGCCGGAATGCTCGTCGGGCACACCGATCGCCGCCACTTCGAGCACGCCCGGATGCTGGGCCACCGCCTCCTCGACTTCGTTCGGGAAGACGTTGAAGCCCGAAACCAGGATCATGTCCTTCTTGCGATCGACGAGATAGACGAAGCCCTGCTCATCGACATAACCGAGATCGCCGGTGCGCAGGAAGTCGTCGGCCAGCAGCACATTGGCCGTTTCATCGGGACGCTGCCAATACCCTTTCATCACCTGCGGGCCGCGGATGCAGATCTCGCCGACCTGGCCGAGCGGCACCTCGTGACCATCGTCGGCACGGATCGACACGTCGGTCGACGGGATCGGCAGACCGATCGAGCCGTTGAACTCGGTGAGATCGAGCGGATTGATGGTCGCCGCCGGCGAGGTCTCGGTCAGACCATAGGCCTGGATCAGCGGCACGCCAACCACCTGCTGCCAGCGATCGGCCGTCGCTTTCAACACCGCCATGCCACCGCCGAGCGTCACCTTCATGGTCGAAAAATCGAGCTTGCAAAAGGCTTCGTTGTTGAGCAGGGCATTGAACAGCGTATTGACACCCGTCACCACCGAGACCGGATACTTCGCCCACTCCTTGACGAAGTTCGGGATGTCGCGCGGATTGGCGATCAGCAGGTTGCGCGCACCCATCATTAAGAACACCAGGCAGTTCGCGGTCAGCGCGAAGATGTGATAGAGCGGCAGCGCGGTGACGATGAACTCCTTGCCTTCCTCGATCTTGTGCGCGATCCAGGCATGCGCCTGCAGCACGTTCGCGCAGATGTTGCCGTGCGTGAGCATCGCACCTTTCGAGACACCGGTGGTGCCGCCGGTGTATTGCAGGAAGGCGAGATCGTCGTGCGCGAGCGGCACGGCCGTGAAGCCATGCCGCCGGCCTTCGGCCAGCGCATGCTTGAAATCGATCGCCTGCGGCAATTGCCAGGCCGGCACCAGCTTCTTGACATGGCGCACGACGAAGTTGACCAGGAGTCCCTTCAGGCCCAACAGCTCGCCCAGCGGCGTGACGATGACATGGCGCACCGCCGTCTTGTCGATCACCGCCTGCAGCGTATGGGCGAAGTTTTCCAGGATCACGATCGCGGTCGCACCAGAATCCTTGAGCTGGTGTTCGAGTTCGCGTGGTGTATAGAGCGGATTGCAATTGACCACCACGCAACCCGCGAGCAGGGTGCCGAACAGCGCCACCGGATATTGCAGCACATTCGGCATCATCAGCGCCACACGGTCACCTTTCCTCACTCCCCGCGACTGCAGCCAGCCAGCAAAGTCGTGCGCGGCTTGAGCGAGTTCGCGATAGGTGATGCCCTTGCCCATCGACAGATAGGCCGTCTGTTCGCCGAACTTTGCGCAGGACTCTTCGAACATCGCCGCGAGGCTCGCGTAACGCGCCGGATCGATTTCCGCCGGCACCCCGGGTGGATAGCGCTTCAGCCAGACTTTTTCCATCGTCCCCCTCCTCCTCGTCTATCGGGTCAGCGGCCGAGCAGCGCCTGTTTGAGCGATTCCTCGGCCGGCTTCTCGCCGAGCCAGATTTTCAGCACGGCCGGACCGATCTTCTCGTCGGCGATCTTGCCACGGGGCGAACCATTGTGCCCGATGGTGAGTCCCTCGGCCGAGAAATCGAGCGTCACCGTGTCGCCCGGCACAACCTTGCCGATCCCACGCATCGTCGCACCGAGCGCATCGATCGATGGCTTGAGTGCTGCACGTTCGGCTTCGCTCAGATTGTTGCGCAAGCCTTCCTCGAGGGCACCGTAGAGCGTGTCGGCATCGAGCTCACGCAACATCGACAGCACGATGCGGCGTGGCCCCGGCCCAGCGATCAGCGCGGCGGCCTCTTTGGCCGGTTTCTCGGCATAGAGCGCCGCGACATAGACCTTGAAGAACAGCCGCGTGCGGATGCCGGCGCCATTGAGCACAAGTTCCTTGCCGGCCACCTGGGCGCGCTCCTCGACCTTGACGCCCGCTACATCGAGCGCCAGGGTTGGGCTCATGGCAACCAACGCTACCGAGAACAACACGGCCTGCATTACCCTATTGGCAATTCGCATGTCCCTCCTCCTTTTTGTCGATAATGGCTTTTCAGTCCGATATAGACCGTGCGCTCGACCACTGCGCACACTTCACCCGTCTGATCCTTCAACTCTACGGTGTATTTGCGCTCGATTTCCGGCGACTCCCGCAACGCAGCCCGAATGGCCTCGATCTCCTGTGGCGGGAGTTCGAAATCCGCCTCGACGGCGCTGTAGCCAGGACGGCGGTAGCGGATCGTCGCCGCCTTGTCCCAGACCACGACCTCGTCGCCGAGCGCGGCCATCAGCATCATCGGGTGCGCTCCATCGGTGATCGCGAACAGCGAGCCGCCATAGAGCGAACCGACGACGTTGCGCGTGCGCCAGGAATACGGCAGACGCACGCGCATTTTCGACAGATCCGGCGCTACTTCGACCACCCGGCCGCCCGCGCCGCGGAAAGCCGGATGCAGGTTGAAGCCAATCCGCACGGCATGGGCGCGCCATTTCGGCGGCAGACGTTTGAGCCAGGCGGGTTTCACATCAGTCCAAAAACTTACAGGCGCTCGAAAATCCCGGCCGCCCCCATACCGGTGCCGATACACATCGTCACCATGCCATAGCGTCCCCCCGTGCGCCTCAGGCCATGCACGACGGTCGCGGTGCGGATCGCACCGGTGGCGCCGAGCGGATGGCCCAGGGCGATCGCCCCACCGAGCGGATTGACCTTCGCCGCATCGAGGCCGAGCTCGCGGATCACCGCCAGCGACTGTGCCGCAAAGGCTTCGTTGAGCTCGATCCAGTCGAGTTCCTCCTGTTTCACGCGCGTCTGCGCCAGAACCTTCGGGATCGCCGCGATCGGACCGACGCCCATGATCTCCGGTTCGACACCGGCGACCGCAAAGCCGACGAAGCGCGCCAGCGGCGTGGCACCGGATTCCTTCAGCGCCCGTTCCGACATCAGCAGGACCGCCGCCGCGCCATCCGACATCTGCGAGGAATTGCCCGCCGTCACCGAACCCCGGGCATGGAACACCGGCTTCAGTTTCGCGAGCTTTTCCATCGCGCTGTCGGCACGGGGTCCCTCATCGTTCTCGGCGACGAATTCACGCGTCACGACCTCACCGGTGGCGAGGTTCGGCAACTGCTCGCGCACCGTGTAGGGCGTGATCTCGGCCTCGAAATGGCCGGCCGCGATCGCCGCCAGCGCGCGGCGGTGCGATTCGAGCGCGAAGGCATCCTGATCTTCGCGCGTCACCTGCCAGCGGCTCGCCACCTTTTCGGCGGTCAGTCCCATGCCATAGGCGATGCCGACGTTCTCGTCCGTGAACACCGCAGGGTTGATCGCCACCTTGTTGCCCATCATCTGCGGCATGACCGTCATCGATTCGGTGCCCGCCGCGATCATGACATCGGCAAGACCGAGACGGATCTGGTTGGCCGCATCGGAGACCGCCTGCAGGCCCGAGGAGCAAAAGCGGTTGATGGTCATGCCGGGTACCGACACCGGCAGCCCGGCGAGCAGCAGGCCGATGCGCGCGACGTTCATGCCCTGTTCCGCCTCGGGCATCGCACAGCCGACGATCACGTCGCCGATGCGGGCCGGATCGAGTTGCGGAACTTCGGCGACGACGGCACGAATCGCATGAGCGAGCATGTCGTCGGGCCGCACGTGCCGAAACATGCCATTCTTCTTCGCCACCGGCAGCCGCTTGGCGGCAACGATATAGGCGTCCTGGATTTGCTTGTTCATCTGATTCTCCTCAATTACGCAGCGGCTTGCCGGTTTCCATCATGTGCGCGATGCGCGCCTGCGTCTCGGGCGTGCGCAACAGACGCATGAACTCGCGGCGCTCGATGGTCAGCAGCCATTCCTCGTCGACGCGGCTGCCGGCCTCGATCTCGCCGCCGCAAAGCGCCACCGCCGTGGCCTTGGCGACGCGGTAGTCGTGCGCCGAGATCATGCCGCCTTCCTTCATATTGACCAGCATCATTTCGCAGTTGGCGATGCCGGTGCGTCCGGCGACCGGTACGTCACGCGCCGGCAGCGGCGGGACGAAGCCGGCATCGGCCAGTGCGCGCGCCTGCTTCAATGCCACATAGAGCAGCTCCTTGGCATTGAAGCGCACCGTGTCGGCTTCCCGCGCGAAGCCATAGTCGATCGCTTCCAGCGCGCTGCCGGCCACCTTGGCCATCGCGATGGTCTGGAATACCGTCTGCAGGAACGGAAACACTTCGTTCGGCGTCGCCGTCTGCGCCGCCAGCGCGGCGGCACGGATGGCGAACTCCTTGCAGCCGCCCCCGGCCGGGATCAAGCCGACACCGGCCTCGACCAGGCCGACGTAGCTTTCCAGCGCCAGCACGCGATGCGCACAGTGCATCAGGAACTCGCAACCGCCGCCCAGCGCCATGCCCTCGACCGCGGCCACCACCGGCACCTGCGCATATTTCAGCGCTTGCGAGGTGCGCTGGAATTTCTCCACCGTGCCTTCCAGCAACTGCCATTCATTGGCCTGGATCGCCTGCAACACCTGTTTCAGGTTCGCACCGACCGCGAACGGCGCCGGATGCCAGATCGTCAGGCCATCGAGCTTCTCCTCGGCCACACGCACGGCGGCCTGGATGCCATCGAGCACCTCGTTGCCGAGGGTATGGTTCTTCGAGATCACCGAGAGGATGGCGATGCCGGCATCGACTTCCGGCAGACGCCACAGCCGCACGCCTTCGTTGGCATAGAGCGTCTCGCCGGCCTGTTCGAACGAGCGCAGCGCTTCGCCGACGAGCACTTCCGGGAACAGCTGGCGCCGGTAGACCGGCAGTGCCGAGCGCGGCGTATAAGCCGCGTTGCGCGCCGACCAGGAGCCGGCTGGCGTATGCACGCCGCTTCTGCCATCGGTCACCCAGGTCGGCAGCGGCGCTGTGCTCATCGCCTTGCCGGCGGCGATGTCGGCCGCGATCGCCGCGGCGATCGCCTGCCAGCCGGCCGCCTGCCACGTCTCGAACGGACCGAAAGCCCAGCCGAAGCCCCAGCGCAGCGCCAGATCGACGTCGCGTGCGTTGTCGGCAATCTCGCCCAGATGATAGGCGGCATAATGGAACAGGTCGCGGAAGATCGCCCACAGGAACTGCGCCTGCGGGTGCGAGGAGGCACGCAGCTGGGCAAACTTCTCGGCCGGGTTCTTGAGCTTGAGGATCGCCGCCACTTCCTCGGCCACGGTCTTTCCCGACGCACGGTAATCGCGTGCAGCGAGATCGAGGACGAGGATCTCCTTGCCCTGTTTGCGGTAGATGCCGGCGCCGACCTTCTGCCCCAGCACCCCCTTCTCGATCAGCAGCGACAGCCACAGCGGGGTCTGGAAATGGGCATGCCAGGGATCAGCCGGCAATGCTTCCTGCATCGTCCGGATGACGTGCGCCAGCGTGTCGAGCCCCACCACGTCGGCGGTGCGGTAGGTCGCGCTCTTCGGCCGGCCGATCAGCGGGCCGGTGAGCGCATCGACTTCGTCGAAGCCGAGACCGAAGGCCTGCGTGTGATGCATCGCGGCCAGCATCGAGAACACGCCGATGCGGTTGGCGACGAAGTTCGGCGTGTCGAAGGCGCGCACCACGCCCTTGCCGAGCCGCATCGTCAGCCAGGTTTCGAGATCGTCGAGCAGGCCGGCTTGGGTGGCCGGCGCGGCGATCAATTCGACCAGATGCATGTAGCGCGGCGGGTTGAAGAAATGGATGCCGCAGAAGCGCGGACGCAAGGCTTCGGGCAAGGTCGCGTCGAGCCCGGTCAGCGACAGCCCCGAAGTGTTCGAAGCAAGGATCGCGGTGGGCGTCAGATGCGGCGCGATCTTCGCGTAGAGTTCCTTCTTCCAATCGAGCCGTTCGGCGATCGCCTCGATCACCAGATCGCAGCCGGCGAGCTTCGCCAGATCCTCGTCGTAATTGGCCGCTTCGATGTAGGGCAGAACACGCGCCGTCGCCAGCGGCGCGGGTTTCAGTTTCTTGAGTCCGGCGAGCGCCTTGTCGACGATCGCGTTCTTGCCACCTTCTTTGGCCGGCAGGTCGAACAGCAGCACCGGCACCCGCGCATTGGCCAGATGCGCGGCGATCTGCGCACCCATGACGCCCGCGCCGAGCACGGCGACACGTTTGATGGTCAGTTTTTCCACTTCCCTCTCCTCAGGAGTAAAACGAACGTTTGAATTGTAAGTCGAAACATCGGCTGCATGTCAACCGCTATGCGAAAAAAAAGCCCCCGGGGTAAAGCCGGGGGCGATGACGGAATAAGAATCAGAAAGTGTGGTTGTATTGCACTGAGAGCAGATCGGCGGTGTTATCCCAACTCCCGCGGATGGTCTGCAGCAGTCCAAGCGCACTGCTGCGCACCTCACGTTCGGTCGAGGCATCCTTGAAAAAGATATGCGCATAGCCGAAATCGAGCGAGCTCTTCGGAGAGATCGTGTATTTGGCGCCAAAGGCTATCCAGGTGCGGTCCGAGTCAGGCAGCGTCATTGTCCTGTCTGCGGCGGATTTGACCGGCGAACGGTCATAGGCAATTCCAAAGCGGAACTTCCACGCATCGTTGTAGTGATAGTTGGCTCCAAGACCGATCCGCCAGGTATCACGGAAGTTGTAGCTCAGAGAAGTGATGGTCGCACCAGTATTCTTGTTCTTGACCACGAGCGTATCGATCACACTCCAGCCGGTCCAGGTGATGTCGCCGAGCATCTCCCAGCGGTCGTTCAGCTTTTGAGACACGGCTAGCGAAAGACTGTCCGGCGTTTTCAGCGTCGCCTTGATGTCCTGATCGACGAATTGGGCAGCCGGTACTGGCGTATTCACATCGTATTTGCCTTCGAGATCGAATTTGATCGTCGAACGATAGGTAACACCGACACGCGTGCTTGGGGAAACCTGGAACATCAGGCCGAGGTTGTATCCCACCGACCAATCATCGCCTTTCAGATCGACGAAGTTATTGGCAGAATTCAATGCAGGCACCGGGGCTGCAGTAATCGGGTAGCCCTGCTTGAAGTGAGTCTCGTTATAAGCAATGTCGAGACCGAAGCCCAAGGACACTTTCTCATTCAGTTTGAAGGCGATCGAAGGATTGAAATTGACCTGCTTGATCTCGGCGAAATAGCCTGCATTGCGGCCAACGAAATCGAAATCGTATTCCGTCTTGTTGCCGAAGGTTGGGGAAACGCCGATTCCAATACGCAGATCCGGAGTCAGGGCATATGCCCAATAACCCGCCGGAATCAGTGCCAGAGTGCCAGCATCTCCGCCGTTGGCAGTTGTCGGCAAAGGTGCAATTATCCCCAGGGGAGTCGTGGCAGCTGATGAACCGTTGTTCGTGAATTTAAGCGAACGATCGAGCAAGGTTCCGGCCAATGAGATAGTGTGACCCTGCGGCAAATAAACCATGCCTGCAGGGTTCCACATGATCGTGCCCGCATCCTCGGCGGCGGCCGCAGCGCCGGCGAAGGCGTTGCCATTTCCAGAACCCGTCTGGTTTTGCAGCGCAAAGCCCGACGCCCATGCGCCACCAGAGGCCATTGCGGCCAGCGCCGCGGCGAGAATTCGGGGGGTGAAACGTTTCTGCATGTTGACTCCTCCTTTGATATGTTGAATGGGGCAACCCACACGGTGACGAAATCGATTTAAACCTAAACAGCTGTTTGAAATTTCGTTTGAACGGCTTTTCTACCCTCCTCGCTGTGCCATTTCCACAACATGCGGCCGATGAGCGTCAGGCGGCCAGCCTTTCCGTTTCGACGGCGGTTACCGCGGCGCGGCCGAAATCGAACGGGAAGTCGTCGACGCGGATGACGATGTCGCGCAGACGGTCGCGCAGTCTGAGCGTTTCGTATTCGGCGCTGCCGATCACGCCGCGTTCCAGCGCGAGTTGTGCGATCTGGCGCGTGTTGGCACGCGGATCATTGGCGAAACGGCCCTCACGCTCGGCGGTGCGAATCTTGGTCTCGATCGGTTCGGCGGCGAGCGTCGCGGCGAGCGCCAGCTCGATCGCGCCGACCGGTTCGTTTTCGTCACGCGGCACGAAGCACTCGGCGGTGAGCCGGTCGCGCGTCGCCGAGGGCTCGAGCAACAGCCGCGCCGCCCGGTGACCCAGCGCATCCGAAGGCACGACATAGGGATGTCCCCACGGAAAGATCGTACGGCGCAAGAAGGCGGCCACCCAGCGGTTCGGGAAGTTGCCGATCACGCCCTCGAAGGCCTGCTGCGCCTGATACATCGTGTCCCAGATCGCCCAGTGTGCGAGCGGTGCATCGGCGGCCTGGCGGCCTTCGTCCTCGAAACGCTTCAACGTGGCGGACATCAGATAGAGCGCCGCCAGGATGTCGCCGAGCCGTGCCGAGAGCTTCTCACGCCGCTTGAGACTACCGCCCATCACCAGCAGCGCAATGTCGGCGAGAAACGCGAAAGCCGCCGCAAAGCGCGTCAGCTGCTGGTAATAACGCCGCATCTCGGGCGCCACCGCCGCTTCGATGCGCACGAAGTGCGAGCCGGTCAGCCCCAGCCAGAAGGCGCGCAGACCGTTCTTCAGCGTGAAGCCGACATGCCCCCAGAAGGCGCGGTCGAAGCGTTCGAGCCCCTCTCTGGCATCGGCCTCCCTGGCCGCCGACATCTCGGCGAACAGATAGGGATGGCAGCGGATCGCCCCCTGGCCGAAGATGATCAGCGAACGGGTGAGGATATTCGCACCCTCGACGGTGATGCCGATCGGCGCCTGCTGCCAGGCGCGGCCGAGGAAGTTCGACGGACCGAGACAGATGCCCTTGCCGCCGATCACGTCCATGCCGTCGCTGACCACCTTGCGCGCCCGCTCGGTGACGTGATACTTGGCGATCGCCGAGGCGACGGCCGGCTTTTCGCCGAGATCGACCGCGCCAGCGGTGAATTTGCGCGTCGCATCCATCAGATAGGTGTAGGCGGCGATGCGCGTCAGCGCCTCTTCGACGCCCTCGAAGCGGCCGACCGGCATGCCGAACTGCTGGCGCACGCGCGCATAGCCGCCCACCGCGCGTGCGGTGAGCTGCGCCATGCCGGTGTTGGACGAGGGCAGTGAGATCGCACGACCCGCCGCCAGGCATTCCATCAACATACGCCAGCCCTGGCCGGCCATTCGCGGCCCGCCGATGATGAAATCGAGCGGCATGAATACGTCCCGACCGCGCGTCGGCCCGTTCATGAACATTGCATCGAGCGGGAAATGCCGGCGACCGAGTTCGACACCTGGATGATCGGCCGGCACCAGCGCGCAGGTGATGCCGAGATCCTTCTTGTCACCGAGCAGGCCTTCCGGGTCATAGAGCCGGAAGGCGAGGCCCAGCAAGGTGCACACCGGCGCCAGCGTGATGTAACGCTTGTCCCAGCTCACGCGCATGCCGATCACCTCGCGGCCCTGCCAGTCGCCCTTGCAGACGATGCCGACGTCGGGGATCGAGGCCGCATCCGAGCCAGCCCAGGGGCTGGTCAGCGCGAAGGCCGGAATCTCCTCGCCGCGCGCCAGCCGCGGCAGATAGTGGTTTTTCTGCTCCTCGGTGCCATAGTGCAGCAGCAGTTCGGCCGGGCCGAGCGAGTTCGGCACCATCACCGTCACCGCCAAGGCCGAAGAGCGCGTCGACAGCTTGGTCACCACCTGCGAGTGCGCATAGGCCGAGAATTCCAGCCCACCATAGCGCTTCGGGATGATCATGCCGAAGAAGCCCTTGCGCTTCAGATAATCCCAGACTTGCGGCGGCAGATCGTAGAGCTCGCGGCTGATGCGCCACTCATCGACCATGGCGCAGACTTCCTCGACCTCGTGATCGAGGAAGGACTGCTCCTCGGCGCTGAGCGTCGGCTTCGGCAGGCGTAACAGCCGCTGCCAGTCCGGTTTGCCGGAAAACAGCTCCCCTTCCCACCAGACGCTGCCGGCTTCGAGCGCCGCGCGCTCGGTGTCCGACATCGGCGGCAACAGGCGCCGATAGGTGGCGAAAATCGGCGCTGACAGCACGGCACGGCGCAACGGCCGGACGATGAAAACGCCCCCCACGGCAATGATCAGCCCCAGCCACATCCAGTATCCTATAGTCATTACTCGACTCCTCTCCTTTGTCGATCAAGTATTCTTCGCGTCGCCGAATTCCGGCAACGGCGCCCGCAGGCCTCCCAGCAGGAAGCTCATCAGCCGCGGCAGCAGGCGATCGAGCCGGTCGATCGAATCTTCTTCTTCGATCTCCCAATCGGTGACGAGCCGCAGCGCGTCGGTACCGGCGATCGCGTAGGAGGTTGCGCCGAGCATGAAATGGAAGCGCCAGACGATCTCGGCATGCGGCACTTCCGGCAGCGCGCGGAACAACGCCGCCTTGTAACGTTCGAGCACCTCGCGGTATTCCTTGGCGAGAAAGGTGCGGATGAACTCGGCCGGCTCGGTCATCGTGCGCCCCAACAGGCGCAGGAAGATCTGCCCGCCGCAATCCTCGTCCTGTGCCATGCGCAGCATGGTGCCGAAAAAAGCATCGACGATCTGCGAAGGCTTCAGCGGCTTGCCGCCGGCTTCGGCTTCGAGCCGGTCGAGCACGCGCAGCCGCTCCTCGTTCAGACAGGCCAGCCGGCGGCGAAACACTGCCTGCAGCAGCGCCTCCTTGCTGCCGAAGTGATAATTGACGGCCGCCAGATTCACCCCCGCCTCACCGGTGATCTGACGCATCGAAGTGCCATCAAAGCCGTATTCCATGAACAGCCGCTCGGCGACGTCGAGGATGCGTTCCCGGGTATCGACCGTCTGGTTCTCGCGCGGATTCTTCATCGCAGCTCCGAATTATTCATACGTTCGTTTGAAATGTACTGGAAAAAATTTTTCCATGCAAGACATCTCGGGCAAGAATCAGTCATGCCACAAGACCATACTGAGACGAGAGGGAGATGAGAAGTCGGGTGGGGTGGACGATGGGACTCGAACCCACGACAACCGGAATCACAATCCGGGACTCTACCAACTGAGCTACGTCCACCACCTGGAAACCTGGCCCGCCCGGCGAGACTCGAACTCACAACCCCCGGCTTAGAAGGCCGGTGCTCTATCCGGTTGAGCTACGGGCGGTCCCGTCAAGCGGTCGGAGATGCAGGCGCCTGGTCGGGGTGGAGGGATTCGAACCCCCGACATCTTGCTCCCAAAGCAAGCGCGCTACCGGGCTGCGCTACACCCCGAGAGCGCGCATTCTAGCGATGCGTGTGCCGACGGTCAAACGAATTTCGCAAGCCATCGCCGACGAGGAAGAAAACCCACACTGTGAGTCACATTTTTGTAACATGCGCGGCAGCGGATTTTCGGCTTTGCAAAGGAACCCAGGCATGTTCAGTGGCATGATGCCCCATCGCAAGGAATTCTTCGAGCTCCTCAATGCCCATGCGGATCGCGTGATCGCGGCGGCCAATGCCACGCTGCGGCTGATCAACACGCTTGGCACGCAGTCCAGCGAGCACGAGGCGCTGGTCAAGGAAATCGTCATGAACGAGCGCAGCGGCGACAAGATCAAGATGGAGATGGTCGCCCTGCTGCACAAATCCTTCATCACGCCGTTCAGCCGCGACGAGATCCATGCGCTGACGCTGGCGCTGGACCAGATCCTCGGCAAGCTGCAGGACGTCGCCAATGCGGTTGGCATGTATCACATCACCGACTCGACCCCCGAGTCGCGCGAGCTTGCCGCCCTGACCTCCGATGCCTGCCTGCGCCTGAGTCGCGCCGTGGTCGTGCTCGGTGACAAGACGCGCACCAAGGAGGCGATCAACCTCTGCCACGAGATCGAGGAGATCGAAACCAAGGCGGACAAGCTGCTGAAGAAGGCGATCACACGGCTGTTCGCCGACGAAGGCCAGATGTGGACGGCGATCCGTCTGCGCGAGTTTTACTTCCTCCAGGAGCACGTGCTCGACCAGTGTCAGTACACGGCGCGCATCATCGAGGAAATCCTCATCGAAAACGCCTGAAAGGCCGGCCCCATCATGGAAGGTTTGACCATCAGCGTCGGGATCCTCGCGGTCCTGATTTTCGTCGCCCTGGCCTTCGATTTCATGAACGGCTTTCACGACGGCGCCAACTCGATCTCGACCATCGTCGCCACCGGCGTGCTGACGCCGAAGCAGGCAGTGTTATTTGCTGCCTTTTTCAACTTCGCCGCCCTCTGGGTGTTTCAACTGAAGGTCGCAGCGACGATCGGCAAGGGCACGGTCGAGCCGGCCTTTGTCGACTATTACGTGATTTTCGGCGCACTGTGCGGTGCGCTGATCTGGAACCTCATCACCTGGTACTACGGCATCCCCTCCTCGTCCTCGCATGCGCTGATCGGCGGCCTGGTCGGCGCCACCGTCGCGAAGGCAGGCGGCCTCACTCCGATCGTCTGGAGCGGCTTTGCCAAGATCCTCGTCTTCATCGTCGTCTCGCCGTTCGTCGGTTTCATGCTCGGTGGCCTGCTGATGGTGCTGGTCGCCTGGGTGTTCCGCAACAAGACGCCGGCGCAGGTGCGGCGCTGGTTCAACTACGCGCAGATCTTCACCTCCGGCGCCTACAGCCTGGCACACGGCGGCAATGATGCGCAGAAGACCATCGGCATCATCTGGCTGCTGTTGATCAGCGCCGGCGCCGCCACCACCGATGTCGCCACGCTGCCCAACTGGGTGATCTACGCTTGCTACCTCTCCATCGCCTGGGGCACCTACCTGGGTGGTTGGCGCATCGTCAAGACGATGGGCACCAAGATCACCAAGCTCAATTCGGTGAGCGGTTCCTGCGCTTCGATGGGCGGTGCGCTCAGTCTCGGCCTCGCCACGCTGGGCGGCATCCCGGTATCGACCACGCACACGATCACCGGCGCGATCGCCGGCGCGGGCGCCGCGCACAACATGAAGCGCGTGCGCTGGGACATCTCGATCAATCTCGCCGTCGCCTGGATATTGACGATTCCCGCCAGCGGCCTGATCGCCGCGATCTTCTGGTGGCTCGGCACGCTGTTCATGTAAGCGGCGCGCGACGCAAAGCTGCTATCTTTCGCGCATGGAATCGCATGACGAAAGCCCGTTCAAGGGCAAGACCGGCCTCACCCGTCTGATCAACGCGTTGCGTTATTCGCTCGACGGGCTGGCTGCCGCTTATCGGCACGAAGATGCCTTTCGCCAGGAAACCTGGCTCGCCCTGCTACTGATTCCGCTCGCCCTGTTCATGCCCGCGAGCGGGCTGGGCAAGGCGCTGATGGTTGGCAGTGTGCTCCTGGTGTTGATCGTCGAACTCATCAATTCGGCGATCGAGGCCGCCGTCGATCGTGTCTCGCTCGAACGGCACCGCCTCGCCAAACGCGCCAAGGACATCGGCAGTGCGGCCGTACTGGTCGCGCTGATCAACGTCGTGGCCACCTGGGGACTCGTCCTGTTCGGCTGATCAAAGGGTCTGCGCTGGAGGGAATCAGACCGTCCCGCCGGGCACCGACTCACCTCGAAAAGTCGGCGCTGGCGGGACGGCACTCACCCCTCAAGAGTCGGCGGCCGCCCGCACCGCGGCGGCAATCGCCTCGGCCTGCGCCAGCACGAGCGCCTGATCCTCGCCTTCGACCATCACACGCAGCAGCGGCTCGGTACCGGAAGGACGCAACAGCACGCGACCTTTGCCGTCGAGGAGCTTCTCCGCACGTAAGGTCGCGGCCTGGATGTCGGCGTTGCCGCGCCAGTCGAAGGGCTTCGTGAAGCGGACGTTGATCAGCTTCTGCGGGAACATCGTCAGATCGGCACAAGCCTCGGCGAGCGTCTCGCCGCGTTCGCGCAAGGCGGCGAGCACCTGCAGCGCGGCGACGATGCCGTCACCCGTGGTATGCCGGTCCAGGCAGATGATGTGGCCGGAATTCTCGCCGCCGAGTGGCCAGCCTTTTTCCTGCATCAGCTCGAGCACGTAACGGTCGCCGACCTTGGCACGCGCAAAGCCGATGCCGAGCCGCGCCAGCGCCTGCTCGAAGCCAAGATTGCTCATCAAGGTGCCGACGATTCCCGGCAGCCGCCTCGAAGCCTGCTGCCGGCGCGCGATCACATACAGCAGGGCATCGCCGTCGAACAGCCGGCCGTCGGCATCGACCATCAGCACCCGGTCGCCGTCGCCATCGAGCGCGATGCCCAGATCGGCCTCGTGCTTGAGCACCTGTTCGCGCACGAACGCCGGCGCCGTCGCACCGACACCGGCATTGATGTTGAGACCGTCGGGCTGGGCGCCGACCGCCACCACCTCGGCGCCGAGTTCGTGAAATACTTTGGGCGCGACGCCATAGGCGGCGCCATGCGCGCAATCGACGACGATCTTCAGGCCACGCAAGTCGAGATCGTTGGGAAAGGTACTCTTGCAGAATTCGATGTAGCGCCCCGCGGCGTCGTCGATACGGCGCGCCTTGCCGAGCTCGTTCGAAGGCCGGCAGCCCATCGGTTCGGCCAGGCGCGCCTCGATCTCTTCCTCGACTGCATCGGGCAGTTTCCAGCCACCGGCGGCGAAGAACTTGATGCCGTTGTCGTCATAAGGATTGTGCGAAGCCGAAATCACCACGCCGGCAGCGAGTCGCAGGGCGCGGGTCAGATAGGCGACGGCGGGCGTCGGCAGCGGCCCGCATAACATCACATCGACACCGGCGGCGGCAAAGCCGGCTTCCAGCGCCGCTTCGAGCATATAACCGGAGATGCGCGTGTCCTTGCCGATCAGCACCGCTGGGCGCTCGCCATCGCGCTGGTGCCCCGAGGCCTTCGCATGCGCGACGAGGGTTTCGCCCGCCGCAAACCCCAGCCGCAGGGCGAAATCCGGCGTGATGGGAAATTGCCCGACGCGGCCGCGCACCCCGTCCGTACCGAAATACCGTCTCGCCATCAACTCGCTCCCTTGTCTTCCATGGCAGACCAGACTGCCAACGCATCGCGGGTCGCCGCGACATCATGCACGCGCACGATGGCCGCACCGCGCTCCACCGCCAGCACCGCCGCCGCCACGCTGGCCGGCATGCGCGCGCTGCCGGCTTCGCGGCCGGTCACGGCGCCGAGCATCGATTTGCGCGACAACCCGGCCAACACCGGCACGCCGATTTCCGTGAAGCAGCGCAGTTCGCGCAACAACGTGTAGTTGTGCGCCACGGTCTTGCCGAAACCGAACCCCGGATCGACGATCAGCCGCTCCTTGTCGATGCCGGCGGCGATGCAGGCCATCATGCGCGCGGTGAGGAAAGCATGCACCTCCTCGACCACATCGACATACTGCGGATTCGCCTGCATGGTGCGTGGCTCGCCCTGCATGTGCATGAGACAAACGCCGGCGTCGCTCTCCGCCACCACCTCCAGCGCGCCGGGCGCGCGCAGCGCCATGATGTCGTTGATCAGCGCCGCGCCCTCGTCGATCGCCAGGCGCATCACTTCCGGCTTCGAGGTATCGACGGAAACCGGCACCCCCCAGTCGCGCAGCGCCCGCAGCACCGGTCGCAGGCGAGCGATCTCGACCTCGGCAGGCACCGGCGCCGCGCCGGGACGCGACGATTCGGCGCCCAGATCGAGGATGTCGGCGCCCGCCGCGCGCTGGGCCTCGGCATGGGCGATCGCCGCGCTGGCATCGTCGCCGACGCCGTCGCCCGAAAACGAGTCCGGCGTCAGATTGACGATGCCCATGATCAGCGGGCGCTCCAGCGTCAGCCGGTAACGGCCGCAATGCAAGGTCGTCGTCATGCCCGAATTATACGATTCGGTTATTTGAGGCGGGTGCCCGTCCCGTCATAGACGGCGATGCCGACCGGAATGCCGTGCTGGACGCTTTGCGTGACCACGCAGTAGTCCTCGAAGGTGGCGAGGATGCGCTCGAGATGCTCCATTCCGGCGGCCACCGCGGAGAAGCGCAGCTCGACGTCGATGTGACCGATGCGCAGGCGCTTCTGTTCGTTGCGCGTCATCTGCACGGTCACGGTGGCGGAAAGCTTGCCGGGCTCGTTCTTGAACTTGCGCAGCGCAAACAGCAGGCTTGCCATCAGGCAGTTGGCGACCCCGGCCGCGATCAGTCGCGACGGATTCGGGCCCGCACCCTTGCCCAGCGGCGGCGGCTCGTCGGTCAGCAAGGCCGGCAGATCGTTGTCGAAACGCACCAGGAAGGCATAGTCCTCCTGTTGCTCGAGAGTAAAGCTGAATCGTGGTTCGCTCATGGGCTGATCTCCGTTGGAAAGTCGCAGAGCATTTTCGCATCCCAGGCGTTCATGCCATCCCCGCTCGGTGGAAAAATCGGCGCTTACTCGCTTCGACCAGTCCCAGGTAAGCGATCAGCAGACCGACAAGGAGCAGGAAGAACAGCGGCGGCAGCGGAGTGAAGCCCAGCAGGCCGGCCAGCGGCGTGAATGGCAGCAGCAAAGCGATGACGACCACGGCCAGCGAAGTGAGCGCCAGTGCGGGATGGGGAAAGCTGCGCAGCGGGTTACGGCGCGTGCGGATGACGAAGATCACCAACACCTGGGTGGCGATGGATTCGACGAACCAGCCGGTGCGGAACAGCATCTCATTGGCTTCGAGCACCGCGATCAGCAGATAGAAGGTGAAGAAATCGAACAGCGAGCTGACGGGGCCGATGGTGAGCATGAAATCGCGGATGAAGCGCATGTCCCAGCGGCGCGGCCGGGCCATGTCTTCGGTGTCGACGTTGTCCAGCGGCAGCGGAATTTCCGAGATGTCGTAGAGCAGATTGTTGAGCAGGATCTGCATCGGCAGCATCGGCAGGAAAGGCAGGAACAGCGTCGCCGCGGCCATGCTGAACATGTTACCGAAGTTGGAGCTGGTGGCCATCATGATGTACTTCATCACGTTGCCGAAGGTGCGCCGCCCTTCGCGGATGCCGTCGTGGAGCACGTCGAGGTCGTGTTCCAGCAGTACCAGGTCGGCGGCCTCGCGTGCCACATCCACCGCGCCATCGACCGAGATGCCGACATCGGCGGTGTTGAGCGACGGCGCATCGTTGATGCCGTCGCCGAGATAGCCGACCGCGTGGCCGCGGCTTTTGAGCGCGAGCAGGATGCGGTTTTTCTGCGCCGGGGTCACCCGGCAGAACAGGTTGACCTCGTCCACCCGCGCGGCAAGCGCCGCGTCGTCCATCATGGCGATTTCCTGGCCGGTGAGCACGCCGGCGATGGGAATCGCCAGCGTCGTGCAGACATGGCGCGTGACGCGTTCGTTGTCGCCGGTGAGGATCTTCACCGCCACGCCGCTTTGCCCAAGGTGCGCGACCGCGATCGCGGCGCTCTCCTTCGGCGGATCGAGAAAGGCGGCAAAACCGGCGAAGACGAGCTCGGTCTCGTCGCTGACCACGGCATGCGGATGGTCGGGCGCCACCGCACGCCAGGCAATGCCCAGCGCGCGAAACCCCTCGTCGCCCAAGCCTGCGAACACGGCGACGATGCGCTCGCGCGCTGCGTCGTCCAGCGGCAAGATCGCGCCGGCGGCTGTTTCGTATGCCGTGGAAAGCGCCAAGATGTCTTCCGGCGCGCCTTTCACCACGAGGATGCGGCCGCCATCTTTCTCCGCCAGTACCGAGACGCGACGACGCTCGAAATCGAACGGCACCTCGTCGATCTTGCGCCAGCCGACAAGGTCGATCTCGCCGTGCGCCAGGATGGCCTCGTCGAGCGGGCTTTTCAGGCCGCTTTCGAAAAAGCTGTTGAGGTAAGCGAGTTCCAGGACACGCTGGCTCGGCCGGCCAGTGGCATCGATGTGCCGTTCGAGGCGAATCTTCGCTTCGGTGAGCGTGCCGGTCTTGTCGGTGCACAAGACGTCCATCGAACCCAGATCCTGGATCGCGGACAAGCGCTTGACGATCACTCGGCGCGCCGCCATGCGTTGCGCCCCGCGCGCGAGCGTCACCGAGACGACCATCGGCAACAGCTCGGGCGTCAGACCCACGGCCAGCGCCACCGCGAACAGGAAGGACTCCAAGAGTGGTCGCGCGAATGCGAGATTGACCAGCAGCGTGAATAGCACGAGGAGCATCGTCAGCCGCATGATCAGCATGCCGAAGTGGCGCGTGCCGCGCTCGAAGGCCGTCGGCGGCGGGGACCGGTCGAGGCTGTCGGCGATCTTGCCCAATTCCGTGGCCGGGCCGGTGCGCTCGATCAATATCGTCGCCGTGCCGCTCACCACCGAGCTGCCCATGAACACCGCAGCCTCGTCCTCGGCCGACTCAGCCGCGCCGGTGGCGGCGTGTTTTTCTACCGGATACGGCTCGCCGGTGAGCTGCGCCTGGTTGACGAAGAAGTCGCGTGCGTCGAGCACGCGACCGTCGGCAGGCACCAGGTCGCCGGCGGAGAGTCGCACCACATCACCCGGCACGATCTCGGCCACCGGCACTTCGTGCGGCATGCCATCACGCAGCACCGTCGCGGTCACCGCGACCTGCTGCGCCAGACGTTCGGCTGCCCGTCCGGCGCGGTATTCCTGCACGAAGTCCAGCGTGATGCTCATCAGCACGATGGCGCCGATGATGGCCGCGCCGGCGGCATCACCGGTCAACGCGGTGACGAGGCTCGCCGCGAGCAACACGATGACCAGCGGATTGCGAAAACGCAGCAGGAATTGCACGAGCAGTGCGCGCTCGCGGTGCAGGCGCAATTGATTGCGCCCGTAACGCAGCAAGCGTTCCGCCGCCTCGCTGCTGCTCAAGCCATGGGGTGCCGGCATCGCATTCATGTCCGGCGAGTATAGTCTTCCGCCTGTTTTCGCTCTTGGCGAGCGGTTACGACGATAATGCGCTTTTCCCTGTTTTCGGAGGAGATCGACCCATGCAGTTCGGCCCGCGCGAAATCGTCACGCCCTTCCGCCCCATCCCGCTCGATGTGCCGGAGGGCATGGCGCCGAACGAATTCTTCAACAGCGCCGAAAACCTCAACGACCTGGTGCACAACAACGGGCTGCTGCAAAACCCTGAAGGGCTGCTGCTCTACCGCAAGGCGCTCGGCCACAGCAATCTGTTCGACACCTCGATCATCTACAACACCTCGCAGCAAATCCTCGACCCACTCGGCCGGCCGGTGCGGCGCACCCAGGTGCCCGACGCCGTCAAGCACGTCTGGAACCGCATGAACCAGATCATCATCGCCTTCATGCTGGAGCGTTATCCGGACCCGGAGCGGCATCTGGTGCTGGCCGGCGAGGCGAGCCTCGATGCCACCTGGCCGCTCACCTCGCCCGGCGTGCCCTCGATTCGCATGCTGCACAATCATTTCATCGTCTTCGACAAGCAGGAACTCGCCGCCGCACCGCTCGCCGATCCGAACAATCCGAACCTCACCGACGGCGGCCAGCATTCGCTGTTCCAGGCCCACATGCGCGAGGTCTATCGTTCCTTCTTCGATGCGCTCGACTTCAAGGTGCTGAAACCCTGCGACAAAGGCGAATGTCGTCTTCGGCTGACCGGTTATCCGCAGGGACTGCCGAGCTGGGGCGTGCCCGGCGGGGCGGCGGCGTTGAAGCAAGTGGCGTTCTGGCGCGACTACGACACTCTGCTGAAAGGCTTCCTCGACTTCTACCGCACCTTCTTCGGTCAGGTGAGCACGCGCAATTCTCCGCCGCCGCGCGATCTCTACTTCCCGGCGCTGGTCGAGGAGAAACTGCTGTTCGACAACGACTTCCTGAAGACTGCCAAGATGGTGCGCGACCGCTGCATCAAGGACGCCCGTTATGCCAACGCAATCCGCTGGCAGCCGGCCTTCAAGCAGCTGATCTACCGCAACGACAAGGGCGATCTGATCGTCACGATCAGCCAGAACTCGATCGGCAACGCGATCACCGAACTGCTCGGCGTGGTCGTCAAGCGGGTGCCGAATGCCGAAGCCTATGCCCAAGCCGAACCGGCGCTGCTCGAACAGCTCTTCGAGGTGCGCCGCCGCCTGGTCGAGGCCGATCTCGGCACGGGGGTGGCGACCGCCCAGTGGCCGGCCGAATGAGCCAGGGAAGCGACTGAAACTCGGCGCTGGCGGCACGGCACCCTCGCCGTGATTCGCGACACGGCTTCGTTATGTTATTCTTGACACAACGCAAATCGACTCGGAGCCTCGCCATGGCACTGCGCCACATCCTGTCCGCTCTCGCCCTCGGCCTGTCGGCCGTGACCGCTGCCGCCGGCGAGTCCCTGCTGATCTTTGCCGGCGCCGCCACCGTGCCGCCCACCAGCGAGGCGGTCAAGGCCTTCGAGCAGAAGACCGGCGCCAAGGTCGATGTCGTATTCGGCGGCTCAGGGTATGTGCTCTCGCAGATGAAGCTCGCCAAACAGGGCGACCTCTACTTCCCCGGCTCTTCCGACTACATGGAGATCGCCAAGCGCGACGGCTATGTCCTGCCCGAAACCGAAAAGATCATCGTCTATGTCGTGCCGGCCATCAACGTGCAGAAGGGCAACCCGCACCACATCCAGGGGCTCAAGGACCTGCTCAAGCCAGGCTTACGCGTGGCGATCGCCAACCCGGAGGGTGTCTGCGTCGGCGCCTATGCGGTGGAGATTTTCGAGAAAGAATTGACCCCCAGCGAGCGTGAACAACTGAAGGCCAACATCAAGAACTACACCGGCTCCTGCGAGCAGACCGCCACGGCCATCTCGCTCAAGCTCGCCGATGCGGTGATCGGCTGGCGCGTGTTCCAGTACTGGGACCCGGAACGCATCGAGACCATTCCGCTGCCGAAAGAAATGATCCCGCGCATCGGCTATATCCCGATCGCCATCAGCAAGTTCAGCAAGAACCGCCCGCTCGCCCAGCGGTTCATCGACTTCGTCACCGGCCCGGAAGGACGGGCGATCTATGCCAAGTACAGCTATTTCGCCGATCCGGACAGCGCCTTCAAGTGGCTCGGTGCGGTCAAGCCCGTCGGCGGTGAATACGTGGTGCCGAAGGAATGGCTCCATCTGCGCACCACGGTCGATCCGAAGAAGGTCGTCAAGCCGTGAGCCCCTCCGGCTTGCGCGCCAGCATCGCCGCCGCGCTCGTGGTGCTGGCGCTCTACGCCGGCCTGATCGTCTCGCTCGCCTGGTTCCTCGACGGTGCAGTGCTTTTTCGCACCCTGTTTTCCGAGCGCAGCTTCTTCTCGATCCGCTTGTCATTGATGGCCGCCACCGTCGCCACGACACTGGCGCTGCTCCTGGCGATTCCCGCCGCCTATGCGCTGTCGCGCTACCGTTTTCGCGGTCGGGAGGCGACCGAGACCGTGCTGGAATTCCCGATCATCGTTTCCCCTGCCGCGCTGGGCGCGATCATCCTGATCTTCTTCAACAATCCCGTCGGCGAGTGGATTCAGGAACACGTCGTCTATTTCGTCTTCGGTTTTGCCGGCATCGTGCTGGCACAGTTCGTCACGATTCTCGGACTGGCGGTGCGCATGCTCAAAGCCGCCTTCGACGCGGTGCCGGTCGAGCTGGAGACGGTGGCTCGCACCTTGGGCGCCTCTCCCCGTCACGTCTTCTTCACCGTCACGCTGCCGCTGGCGAAGAACGGCCTGATCGCCGCCTTCATCCTCAGCTGGGCGAAGGCATTGGGCGAGTTCGGCGCGACGCTGATGGTCGCCGGTTCGATGGCGATGCGCACCGAGACCCTGCCGATCGCGATCTTCATGCGACTGTCCTCCGCCGACATCGAAGGCACCGTGGCGCTGATCTTGATCCTCGTCGCCATCGGCCTAGCCGCCCTGTTCGTCGCCCGACGGCTGTTGGCAAGAGGCGCTCATGCTTGAGCTCGAACACTTGAGCGTCAGCGCCGGCAGCTTCCGGCTGCACGATGTGTCGCTCACCGTCGGCGCCGGTGAATGCCATGCCATCCTCGGTCCTTCCGGCTCGGGCAAGAGCACCCTGCTCGCCGCGATCCTCGGCACGCTCACACCCTCCTCCGGCCACGTGCGCCTGGCGGGTGAGGACATCACGCACTGGCCGATCGAGCGCCGCCGGCTCGGCTACGTGCCGCAGCAGCTGGGACTGTTTCCGCATCTCGCCGTCCTCGACAACCTGCTCTACGGCGCGCGGGCGTGCCGTCTCGCCAGCGCCGACTTTCAGCCCCTGTTTGAGCGCCTCATCGAGATCACCGGCATCGGTCATCTGCTGTCGCGCCGCATCGCCACGCTTTCCGGCGGCGAACGTCAGCGCGTCGCCTTGGTGCGCGCGCTCGTCGCCCACCCGCGCCTGGTGCTGCTCGACGAGCCCTTCACCGCCCTCAATGAGAGCCTGCGCCGCGAGCTGTGGTGGCTGGTCAAAGACCTGCAGCGGGAGCGGGGCCTGACGGTGATGATCGTCACCCATGATCTCGCCGAGGCCTATTTCCTCGCCGATCACATCACCGTGCTGATCGACGGCCGACAGGAGCAAAGCGGTGAGAAGACGGCGGTCTATCGCCGCCCGGCGAGCGAGGCGGTGGCGCGCTTTCTGGGTCTGAAGAACATTTTCTCCGCACAGAGGATCGATGCGTTCAGCATCGACTGTCCAGCTTTGGGCGGCCGTCTGCCCGTGAGCGGCGCCGAGCCCGCCGGCGACGAAATCCTGATCGCGATCCGTCCCGAGCATGTCGCGCTGCGCCGGCCCGACGATCCGCCGCACGCCGGCGAAACACGGCTGGCCGGGCGCTTAGAAGCAGTGGTCGATCTCGGCGAAGCAGCGCTGCTGCACTTTCGCAGCGAAACCGGCGCGCTGCTCGAAGCACGCTGCGGCATCCGCGTACTGCGCAAGTATGGGTTTGCAGCCGGTCAGTCCGGACTCGTCGGCCTGCCCGCCGGCGATCTGTTCGTCATCGCCGGCGGGCCAGCCTCACCAGGGCATTGAGCTCGGCGCGCGCTGCCGCATTGAGCTTCGTCTCCAGCGCGTCGTAGGCGGCCACCAGCGCCTCGCCCAGCGGTGTCAGACGCGCACCGCCCCCCTGCTTGCCACCTGCGACGGTTTCCAGCACCGGGGAAGGGAAACCACGATTCAAGGTATCGATCAACAGCCAGGCACGCTTGTAGGGCACACCGAGTGCCCTTGCCGCCGCACTGATCGAGCCCACCTCAGCGACCTTACGCAACAGGTCGATCTTGCCGGGACCCAGCGAGAGTTGGTCACCGAGATACAGCCGCGGCCGCACCAGCGGACGCAACTTCTCCCGGCTCATGCGCAGCAGCCGCCCTTGCCTGCAAGCTGCACCGGCGGGCAGGGCACGTCGCCATAGGAGCAGAACACGCAGCAATCGCCGGGTTTGGGCTTGAGCAAAGTATGACAGCCCTCGCACTCGTAAAACCACTGACAAGCGTCGGTGGGCATGGTTTCAAGCTTGACGTGGCCGCAGTGCGGGCAGGTCAGCGTGGATTGAAGGATCGGCTCCATGCCTCTTAGGCAGCGGCAGCCGCATTCGGCGCCGGCCCGGTGCTGCCATCACCCGCCGAAGGCCTCGCTGCAGCGGACGATGAAGGTTTGGGCGGACGCGGCGGGCGACCGGCCATGATGTCGTCGATCTGCTCGGCATCGATGGTTTCCCATTCGAGCAGGGCCTTGGCCATCGCCTCCACCTTGTCGCGGTTCTCTTCGAGCAGCCGCCGTGCCAGTGCATACTGTTCGTCGATGATGCGGCGGATCTCGGCGTCGACCTTTTGCATCGTCGCCTCGGAAACGTTCTTGTGCGTGGTCACCGAACGGCCGAGGAAGATTTCCGCTTCCTCCTCGCCATAGACCATCGGGCCGAGGTTTTCCGACATCCCCCACTGCGTGACCATGCGGCGCGCGAGATCGGTCGCACGCTGGAAGTCGTTCGAGGCGCCCGTGGTCATCTGGTGCATGAAGATTTCCTCGGCGAGCCGGCCGCCGAACAGCACCGCGATGGTGTTCAGGAGCCGTTCCTTGTCCTGGCTGTAACGATCTTCGGTGGGCAACTGCATCGTCACGCCCAGCGCACGGCCGCGCGGGATGATCGTCACCTTGTGCACCGGATCGGTCTTCGGCAGGAGCTTCGCCACCACCGCATGGCCCGACTCGTGATAGGCGGTGTTCTTGCGCTCTTCCTCGGGCATGACCATCGAGCGGCGCTCGGCGCCCATCATGATCTTGTCCTTGGCGCGCTCGAAATCTTCCATGTCGACGAGACGCTTGTTCGCGCGGGCCGCGAACAGCGCAGCCTCGTTCACCAGGTTGGCGAGATCGGCGCCGGAAAAGCCTGGTGTGCCGCGCGCCAGCACCGTCGGATCGACATCGGGCGCGAGCGGCACCTTGCGCATATGCACCTTGAGGATCTGCTCGCGGCCGCGGATATCCGGCAGCGGCACGACCACCTGGCGGTCGAAGCGCCCGGGACGCAACAGCGCCGGGTCGAGCACGTCCGGCCGGTTGGTGGCGGCGATGACGATGATGCCCTGATTCGCCTCGAAGCCGTCCATCTCGACCAGGAGCTGGTTCAGCGTCTGCTCGCGCTCATCATTCCCGCCCCCCAGGCCCGCGCCGCGCTGGCGGCCGACCGCGTCGATCTCGTCGATGAAGATGATGCAGGGCGCGGCCTTCTTCGCCTGTTCGAACATGTCGCGCACGCGCGCGGCACCGACGCCGACGAACATCTCGACGAAGTCGGAACCGGAGATCGAGAAGAACGGCACCTTCGCCTCGCCGGCGATCGCGCGGGCGAGAAGCGTCTTGCCGGTACCGGGCGAACCCACCATCAGCACGCCGCGCGGGATGCGCCCGCCGAGCTTCTGGAATTTCGACGGATCGCGCAGGAAGTCGACGAGTTCGGCCACCTCCTCCTTCGCTTCCTCGCAGCCGGCGACGTCGGCGAAGGTCACCGTGTTGCTGTTCTCGTCGAGGATGCGCGCACGGCTCTTGCCGAAGGAAAATGCGCCGCCCCGGCCCCCGCCCTGCATCTGGCGCATGAAGAAGATCCACACGCCGATCAAGAGCAGCATCGGGAACCAGGAGACGAAGATGTTCATCAGGAAGGACTGCTCTTCCTCGGGCTTGGCGACGACCTTGACGTTGTTCTTGAGCAGGTCGGAGACCATCCACAGGTCGGCCGGGGCATAAGACGTGATCTTCTTGCCCTCGACGGTGGTCGCTTCGAGCGTGCGGCCCTGGATCACCACCTTGGCGATATGGCCCTGCTTCACCTCGTCGAGGAAAGCCGAGTAATCCAGCGTGTTCTGCGGGGACTGGCGGGAACTGAACTGATTGAACACCGTCATCAGCACGACGCCGATGACGAGCCAGATGGCCATGTTTTTGAAAAGATTGTTCAAGCGATTGCCTCTCTTTCACACATTTGCGGCTGATTCTATGTCAACCGCTTCTTTCTCGCCAGCAAGTACAGCTCCGCGCTGCGATCCCGCGATGCGGCCGGTTTGCGCGTCGCCAGCGTCTCGAAGACTGTTTGCATCTCCCGCCGCAGCTCCATGAAGCCGGCGCCTTGAAACACTTTGACCAGCAGATCGCCGCCGGGTTTCAGATGCTGCTTTGCAAAATCGAGCGTCAGCTCGGCCAAGACCATCACCTGAGCGCTGTCCGTTGCCGCGATACCCGTCATATTGGGCGCCATGTCCGACAATACAAGGTCGACCTGCCGTCCCGCCAGCGCCGATTCCAGCCGCGCCAGCACCGCCGCGTCGCGGAAATCGCCCTGGATGAAATCGACTCCCGGAATCGGCTCGAAATCCAGCAGATCGAGCGCGATCAGCCGCCCGCCCGGCTGGATACGTTTGATGACATACTGGCACCAACTGCCGGGCGTGGCACCCAGGTCGACGACCGTCATGCCGGGCTTGAGCAGCCTGTCCTTCTCGTCGATCTCTTTCAGCTTGAACACCGCGCGCGAGCGCCAGCCCTCCTTTTGCGCCTGCTGCACATACGGGTCATTGACGTGCTGCTGCATCCACGCCTTGCTCTTTTTTTTCTGCTTCGTCGTCCAGCTCATCTAGAATCCACCCATGATCGAATTATCCCCCACCGAACGCCGCGCCTTGCGCGCCGCCGCGCATCACCTCGAACCCACCGTGGCCATTGCCGGCAAGGGGCTGACGCCAGCGGTGCTGCATGAAATCGACGTTTCGCTGAAGGCTCACGAGCTGATCAAGGTCAAGCTCCACGGCATCGAGCGTGACGACCGCGCCACCCTGCTCGAACAAATCTGCGTGGAACTCGACTGCGCGCCGGTGCAGAGCATCGGCAACATCCTCGTCCTCTGGCGTCCGAAGCCAGCCGAGGAAGCCGCTCCGAAACCACGCCGACGCCAGCCGACTGCGCCAAAAACCAAGAAGCAGGCTGCCGCAGCGCTCGAAAAGCAGCGCCGCTGAACACTCAAACCGCTCTTCAACTGCTCGCACAGGCAGAGGCGAGCTGCCGGCTTTCCTCGACCCAGGCAGCCAATGCCTCGGCCAGCGCTTGAACCGCAGCGCGCGTCGCCCGCACGCCGCCGGCACTGTCTGGCGTAGAGGCGGGGCGCGCGATTTCGATCGCCTTGCTGGTGACAAGGCGCTTGCCTTGCAAGAGATTCGCGCGCACCGCCAGCACCACTTCACTGGCCGTGGGCGACGTAAAGCGCTGTTCGAGCTCGTCGAGCATGATCACGAGCCGGCAACCACCCACGCCGCCCGGTTGCGCAGGCAGAATGACCCGCTCGAGCCAGCGTTCGAGCAATTCGCCCGGCGGCGCGACCCAGCGGCTGGCGGCAAAACTTTCGCGACGCAGCGGCGTTGCATACTGCAGCCGGTAGAGCTGGGCCGAGGCATCGAGCCAGGGCGCCGCCTCTACCTTCACCTGCCGGATCGCAATGCCCCCCGCCGGCCATCGACCGGCGGGATCGCCGAAATCATGGCGCGCGATCGGCGCATCAGGTCGCGGATGATTGAGGCAGCCGGAGAGCGAAATGAGCAGTACGAGCAACCACCTTCTCATCATCTCACTCCTTTCCGCCAGGCGGTGTAAAGCCCTGCTCTCCCGGCCCCGGTCGCAGGGGTGGAGGGCCGAACAGCAGTGCCTGCGGCCGATCGTTGAGCATTTCGATCAGCCGGTCCAGTCGGCGTGCCGTGGCAGCTGCTTCGCCGATCAGCTTCTCGGCGCGGGGCAGGGTCGCAGCATCCAGTCGTTCGCCGAGCGCACCGGCCGTCGTCGCCAAGGCGTCGAGGCGTTGCGCCAGACCGTTCAAAGTCGCCACCAGTTGCCGCGCTTCGGCGGCGAGCGGCGCGGCATCAGCGGCGGTACGTTCGAGATGGGCGAGCAGCCTGTCGAGGCGGCCGAGGTTGTCCTGTGACAGGGCGACCTTCAGGTTGGCCATGATCACTGGCAGGGCCTTCAGGCTTTCGGAGGAGACTGCCAGATTGTCGAGTGTCCGTTGCAGATTGCCCAGATTGCGTTCGTCGAACACCCGGTTTAAGCGCGTGACGAGCTCCGCCAACTGGCTGGTGATGTCTCCCGCGCGCTGCCCCAGACTGTCGAGCAGCCCCGGCTGCAGTGGCAGGCGCGGGGGTGCGGCATCGTCCGGTTCGAGCGGCTTGCCGTCATGTGCCGGCTCTTCGAGCATCACATAGGCGATGCCGGTCACCCCCTGGTAATTGAGGCGGGCCAGCGTCTTGTCGGTGAGCCGGTACTGGCGGCCGAGGACGATCTTAACTAGCAGTTTACCGGGATCCTCCGGATCGGTGTAGATATCCTTCACCTTGCCGGCACGAATGCCGCGATAACGCACCTGCGCTTCGAGATTCAAACCGCTGACATTGCCGCGCGTTTCGAGCAAATAGGTATGGGTTTTCTCACTGCTGCCCGACAGCCACCAGACGGCCAGTACGGCCACGACGAGGAAACTCAGCGTGAACAGGCCGGCCAGCAGGGCGTGGGCACGGTTTTCCATCCTAGATCTCAGCGATATTCGGCAAAGGCATGTCGCCCACGGGAGGAATGGAAGAAATTATGCACAAAGGGATGCTCGATGCGCATGATGGCATCGATCGGCCCATAGGCGAGGATTTTCTGCTCCGCCAGTATGGCCACACGGGTCGCCAGTGCGGCGATGGTGTCGAGATCGTGGGTGACGAAGACGACGGTCAGATCGAGCCGTTCGCAAAGCGTCCGGATCAGCCGTTCGAAACCTTCGGACAGATCCGGATCGAGGCCGGCGGTCGGCTCGTCGAGCAACAGCAGTTCTGGTTCGAGCGCCAGCGCGCGCGCCAGGGCGACGCGCTTGATCATCCCGCCGGAGAGCTGGGCCGGCATCAGGTGCGCAGCATGCGCGGGTAGTTCGACCATCTCGAGCTTGAGCATCACCAAGTCACGGATCACCGCCTCGTCGAGCGTCTTCAACTCACGCAGCGGAAAGGCGATGTTGGCGAAAACGTCGAGTGCGGAAAACAGCGCGCCCTGCTGGAACAGCACGCCGAAACGCTGCCGTAGCTTGCGCTCGCGCGCCACGCCACCGCCGAACAACGCTTCGCCAAACAGCCGCACCTCGCCCTCGGTCGGCGTCAGGAGGCCGATCATCTGCCGCAACAGCGTCGTCTTGCCGCTGCCGGAATCGCCCACCAGCGCCACGCGCTCGCCACGTCGGATCTCCAGGTCCAGATGACGATGGATCCAGCGCCCACCCAGACGGGTGGAGAGATTGCACACAGAGATCACCGGCGCAACAACCCTCATAGTGGCATACCAATGTTGCGGGTGATGATCGCGAATATGGCATCGATCAGGATCACCAGCGTGATCGCAGAAACCACCGATGCAGTGGTGTTGAAGGACAGGCTCTCGGTGTTGGGCTGGACACGCAGGCCGAAGTGACAGGCCACCAAAGCAATCGCGACGCCGAAGGCAAAACCCTTGATCAGGCCGATCCACAGGTTCGCCACCGGCACGGCCTTGGGCAGCGCATCGAAGAAAAAGCCATACCCGATGTCGAGTTGGACATTCGCCGCGACCATGCCACCCAGCAGGGCAATCCCCGAAGTCCAGATCACCAACAATGGCAACGTGATGGCGAGCGCCACCACCTTGGGAAACACCAGCCGCAGGTTGCGCGGCACGCCCAACGCGACGAGGGCATCGATCTCCTCGGTGACGCGCATCACGCCGAGCTGCGCGGTCATCGCCGAGCCGGAACGCCCGGCGACCAGCACCGCGACCAGGAGCGGGCCCAGCTCACGGATGATGCCGAAACCGAGGATATTGACGATGAACATGTCCGCGCCCAGCTGCCGCAGCTGCAAGGCCGAAAGATAGGAGAGCACCACGCCGATCAGAAAGCCCACCAGCGCCGTCACCGGCATCGCCCGCACGCCGGTCTTGTAAATGTTGGCCGAGATTTCGCGTCGTGGCAGATCGCCGGGATGACGCAGCAAATGGAGCGTATCGAGCATCAGCTGCCCCAGCAGCACGATGAAATCGCGCAGATGCCCGAGCAGCGCCAGAATCGCCAGGCCGAACATGACGAGTCCGTCGGACAAGGTCTGCCGCCTCGCTCCTCCCTGGACGGGAAGCCGATCGAGACGGGCAAAGATCTCGCGGTATTCCGGTGCGATCAACAAGGAAGCCGGCAAACGCCGCCCCCACAGCTGCCAGAGCAGCACCGCCCCCGCCGAGTCGAGCGCCTCTAGCCCAAGGCAGTTCCAGCGCAGCCCTGGCCGGACGGCCACCTCCCGCAGACGTACCTGCCAGTCATGGCCGGCAGCGATGATCGCGCGCAATACCCACGGCCCATCGAGGACGATCTCCTCGACGGCGTCGTCGGCGCGCCGTAGCGCAAACCCCGCCGGATTCATCGGCGCATCAGGCATGTGTGCGCAGGTTGCGTACCTTGAAGCCGATGCCCACGCTCGCCCATTGTCCGACCTCTTCGTCGAGCGTCGCGGCCGTCAAGGGCGCCTCCGCGAGCCATTCCCGGTCGATCGCCAACTCGAAGCCCTTCGCGGTATGGCGCGCATGGAGTTCGGGCAAGGGGGCATCGTCGCGAGCACGATGGAGCAGCGCGGCCAGGCGCAGACAGAAGATCAGCTGCCATTCGGGCGCATCCGGCGAAAGCGGCTGCACCCGTTCGAGCTTGCCGCGGTGCGCGAGCACGAGACGCGCCAGCAACGCCTGATCGCGGCGCGAAAAACCGGGCATGTCGGCATTGGCGAGGATGTAGGCGCTGTGCTTGTGATAGCTGGTGTGCGCCACCGAGACACCCACTTCATGGAGCCGAGCCGCCCAGGCAAGGAACTGTGCCGCCGGCGAAGTCTCGATATCCTCCTGCGGCCGCAGTTGCTGGTAGAGCTCAAGGGCCGTGGTGGCGACCCGCGCCGCCTGGGCCCGATCCACCTCGTAGCGCTGGATGAAGCGCTTGACGGTCGCCTCGCGCATGTCTTCGTGATGATAGCGGCCCAAGAGGTCGTAGAGCACACCCAGACGCAGCGCGCCTTCGGAATAGACCATTTCCTCGAGCCCCAGCCCCTTGAACACCGCCGACATGATCGCCAGCCCGCCGGGAAGCACCGGCACGCGATCGGGGCGCATACCGACGAGCCCCGTCTTGGCGGCGTGACCAGCCAAGACGAGGCGGTGACGCAGGCGCTCGAGCCCCTCACGGGTAATGGTGCCTGCAGCAAAGCCATTGAATTCGAGCAGGTCGCAGATCGCCTTGGCCGTTCCGGACGAGCCGACTGCGAGATCCCAGCCGGTCGCGCGATAGGCATGCACGATGGCCTGCAACTCGCGGCGCGCGGCCAGCTCGGCTTCCTTCATGTTGCGCTTGGTGACGCGGCCGTCGGGGAAAAATCGCAGGCTGTAGCCGACGCAACCCATGTAGAGCGATTCGAGCAGCAGCGGCTTGATGTTGCGGCCGATGATGAATTCGGTGGAGCCGCCGCCGATGTCGACGACCAGATGGCGGATGCGCTGATTGGGCAGGGTATGGGCGACGCCGAGATAGATCAGGCGTGCCTCCTCACGACCGGCGATCACCTCGATGGGAAAACCGAGCACCGCCTCGGCCTGGGCGAGGAATTCGGCCGCATTGCGGGCGACGCGCAGTGTGTTGGTGGCGACGGCACGCACCGCATCGGGAGCAAAGCCGCGCAGGCGCTCACCGAAACGCGCCAAGGCCGCCAGCCCGCGCCGTTGCGCGGCGGCATCGAGCCATTTGTCTGCGGTCAGGCCGGCGGCGAGCCGCACCGGCTCCTTGAGGCTGTCGAGCGGGTAGATCTGGTTGCCGACCACGCGACCAACCTGCAGGCGAAAACTGTTGGAGCCCAAGTCGACGGCGGCGACGTGTTCATGTATCACGGCAGAGAATCCCGTCTCTATGTGCAGTGCGTCGATTCTAGCAGCCGAAAATCGGCGCTGGCGGAACGGCACAGCGCCGTGTCATACTTGCGGCAACAAAAAGCCGCTCCTGCCATCATGATGATCACGCCCCAAGCCCTGCCGCCCGAATTCCCGGCAGAACATTTCCTCAACCGCGAATTGTCGCTGCTCGCCTTCAACCGCCGCGTCCTGGCCCAGGCGGCGGACGCGCGCGTGCCGCTCCTCGAACGCCTGCGCTTCCTGTGCATCGTCTCGTCCAATCTCGACGAGTTTTTCGAAATCCGCGTCGCCGGCATCAAGGAACAAATCAAACTCAAGAGCAGCATCACCGGCGCCGACCGGCGCACGGCGCAGGAGGTGTTCCGGCTCGTCACGCGTGAAGCGCATCGCCTGATCGAGGAACAGTATGCCCTGCTCAATCAGGTGATCCTGCCGGCATTGCGCAAGGAAGGCATCTGCTTCTTCAGGCGTTCGGAATGGAACGAGGCGCAGGAAGCCTGGATCCATGATTATTTCCGGCGCGAGGTGATGCCGGTGCTGACGCCGATCGGGCTGGACCCGGCGCACCCCTTCCCGCGCGTACTGAACAAGAGCCTCAACTTCGCCGTCGAGCTCGAAGGCACCGATGCCTTCGGCCGCGCCGGCGGCGCCGCGATCGTCCAGGCACCGCGCGCACTGCCGCGCGTGATCCAACTGCCACGCGAGCTCACCGGCATCGACTACGGCTTCATTTTTCTCTCGTCGGTGATGCACCGCTATGTCGGCGAACTGTTCGCCGGCATGAACGTGCTCGGCTGTTACCAGTTTCGCGTCACGCGCAACTCCGATCTGTTCGTCGACGAAGAAGAAGTCAAGAACCTGCGCACCGCGCTGCAGGGCGAACTGCCGCAGCGCCACTTCGGCGATGCGGTGCGGCTCGAAGTGCCGGACAACTGCTCACCGGCGATGGTCGACTTCCTGCTCCAGCAGTTCGGCCTCGGCCGCGACGATCTGTATCAGGTGCATGGCATCGTCAATCTGGTGCGGCTGATTTCGGTGCCGGACCGCGTCGACCGTCCCGATCTGAAATTCAAGCCCTTCCAGCCGGGCCTGCCCAGGCAGCTCTCCGGCCGCGAGGACATGTTCGCCGCGATCCGCAAAGGTGACATCCTGCTGCATCATCCCTACCAGTCGTTTACGCCGGTGATCGAATTCCTCAAACAGGCGGCCGACGATCCGCAGGTTGTGGCGATCAAGATGACGGTCTATCGCACCGGCACCGATTCGGTGTTGATGGAGCACCTGCTGCGCGCCGCCCAGAAGGGCAAGGAAGTCACCGTCGTCGTCGAGCTGATGGCACGATTCGACGAGGAGGCGAATCTGTCGATCGCGGCACGGCTCGAAGAGGTCGGCGCCCATGTCGTCTATGGCGTGTTCGGCTACAAGACGCATGCCAAGATGATGCTGGTGTTGCGCCGTGAGGAACAAGGTTATCGCCGCTACGTGCATTTGGGCACCGGCAATTACCACCCGCGCACGACGCGGTTTTATACCGATTTCGGCCTGCTGACCTGTCACGACGAGATCACCGCCGACGTCAACGAAATCTTCAAACAGCTCACCGGACTGGGCAAGGCGGTCGAGCTCAAGCACCTCTGGCAGGCGCCTTTCACGCTGCACGACAACATGCTGGATGCGATCCGGGAAGAAACGAAGATCGCCAAGGCGGGGCGCAAGACACAGATCATCGCCAAGATGAACGCGCTGCTCGAACCGCAGATCATCGAGGCGCTCTATGCCGCGAGCCAGGCCGGGGTGAAGATCGATCTGATCGTGCGCGGCGTCTGCTGCCTGCGCCCGGGCGTGCCGGGATTGTCCGAAAACATCCGCGTGCGCTCGGTGATCGGTCGCTTCCTCGAACACCACCGTATTTTCTATTTCCATGCCGACGGCGCCGAGCGGGTCTATCTGGGCAGCGCCGACTGGATGGAGCGGAATTTCTTCCGCCGCATCGAGGTCTGTTTCCCGGTGCTCGATCCGAAGCTCAAACGGCGCGTGATCCGCGAAGGCCTGCGCGCCTACCTGGCCGACAATTGCCAGGCCTGGGACATGGACAGCGACGGTGTTTACCGCATCCGCCCCTCCCGACGCGTGCGCACCTGCGCGCAGGAACTGCTGCTCGGCGAGATGGCCGAAGAATGATCTGGCCTGGATTCCTGTTCCGGCCGCAGGGTTGTTGTCCGCCCGCCGACGCGCGATAATCCGCGGCTGCCGTCGTGCCACGGTGCGCGCGGCGGACATCCGACATCATGACCAGCTATCTTTTCATCATCCTCGGCGCGGTTCTCGTCAACAACGTCGTCTTCGTGCGCATCCTCGGCCTGTGCCCGTTCATGGGGGTGTCGAAGAAACTGGAAACCGCCCTTGGCATGGGCGCCGCCACCACCTTCGTGCTGACGCTCGCCTGCGGCACCAGTTATGTGATCGACCGCTGGCTGCTGGCGCCCAATGACCTGCTCTATCTGCGCACCCTGTCCTTCATCGTCACCATCGCGGCGATCGTGCAGCTCACCGAGCTGGTGATCCAGAAGACGAGCCCTTTGCTGCACCAGGTGCTCGGCATTTACCTGCCGCTGATCACCACCAACTGCGCGGTGCTGGGTATCCCGCTGCTCAACATCGGGCTGAAGCACAACCTCGTCGAATCGCTGCTGTTCGGTTTCGGCTCCGCGCTCGGTTTTTCGCTGGCGCTGGTGATCTTCGCCGGCCTGCGCGAACGTCTCGAAGGGGCAGACGTGCCGGTGCATTTACGCGGCACGGCGATCGCGATGATCACCGCCGGGATCATGAGCCTGGCCTTCATGGGTTTCGCTGGACTGGACAAATACAAGTAAATGCTTGCAGCGATCCTGGTCATGGCATTGGGGGCCGTCGTGCTCGGCGCGGCACTCGGTTTCGCTGCGGTGCGCTTCAAGGTCGAGGGCGATCCGCTGGTCGAGAAGATCGACGCGATCCTGCCGCAGACGCAATGCGGCCAATGCGGTTATCCCGGCTGCAAGCCCTACGCCGAAGCCATCGCCAAGGGCGAGGCAGACATCAACCAGTGCCCGCCGGGCGGCGAAGAGGGCATCAGGAAGCTCGCCGACCTCCTGGGCCGCGAGTTCAAGCCGCTGTCGGCCGAGCACGGCATCGAAAAACCGAAGAGCGTCGCGGTCATCGACGAAAACCTGTGCATCGGTTGCACGCTGTGCATCCAGGCCTGCCCGGTCGATGCGATCGTCGGCGCCGCCAAGCAGATGCACACGGTGATCGCCTCCCAATGCACCGGCTGCGAGCTGTGCGTGCCGCCCTGCCCGGTCAATTGCATCCACATGCAGCCGCTGCCGGAAACCCTCGAGACCTGGAAGTGGAAATATCCGGTGTATCGCATGCAGCCGGTCAAGACGGTGATCCACCATGCTTGAACTGTTCGGTTTCCCCGGCGGTATCAAGCCGGATTCGCACAAGGAAGAATCGGCAGGCACGCCGATCCGGCAGGCGCCATTGCCGCCTCTCCTGGTCGTGCCATTCCGCCAAAGCGCCACCGGAGGCGTCGACATCCGTGTCAAGGCTGGTGAGCGCGTGCTCAAAGGCCAATGTATCGGCAGCGCCGAAGGTCCGTTCGGCACCTGCGTGCATGCGCCGACCTCCGGCACGGTGATCGCCATCGAAGCACGCACCCTACCGCACCCTTCGGCGCTGGCGGCGCCCTGCGCGATCATCGAGGCGGACGGCGCCGATGCCTGGCGTGAACGCGTGCCGCTCGACGCTTATTCGGCTGATCCCGAAACGGTGCGCAGCCGTATCCGCGAAGCCGGCATCGTCGGTCTAGGCGGCGCGGTGTTTCCCAGCCACGTCAAGATGAACGCGCGCATCGACACCTTGGTGATCAACGGCGCCGAATGCGAACCGTGGATCACCTGTGACGACCGGCTGATGCGCGAACGCGCACCGATGATCGTCGCCGGCGCGGCGATCATCCGCCACCTGATGGGTGCGAAACGCGTGCTGTTCGGCATCGAGGACAACAAGCCCGACGCCGCGGCGGCGATGCGTACCGCGCTCCAGACCGCGGGCCATCCCGAGATGCAGGTGGTTACAGTGCCGACGCGTTACCCTGCAGGCGGCGAGAAGCAGTTGATCCACGTGCTGACCGGCATCGAAATCCCCTACGGCAAGCTGGGTCCGGATTTCGGCGTGCAATGCTTCAACGTCGGCACTGCCCATGCCGTGGCGCGCGCGGTATTGCACGACGAACCGCTGATCAGTCGCATCGTGACCCTCGCCGGCAATTACGCCTGGCCAGGCAACGTCGAGACGCTGATCGGCACGCCGATCGATGCGTTGCTCGCTCTTGGCGAACCCAAACCGGACACCGATCGCATCGTCATGGGCGGGCCGATGATGGGCTTCGTGCTGCCGGATACTTCGCTGCCGGTGGTCAAGGCAACCAACTGCCTGCTGGCGATGAGCCCGACACTGTTCCCGCCGCCGCCGCCCGAGATGCCCTGCATCCGCTGCGGCGCCTGCACGCGCGCCTGTCCGATGTTGCTGCAGCCGCACGAACTCTACTGGTACGCCCGGTCGAAGAATTTCGGCAAGACGCAGGAATACCATTTGTTCGATTGCATCGAATGCGGCTGCTGCGCCTATGTTTGTCCGGCGCACATTCCGCTGGTCGACTACTACCGTTTCGCAAAATCGGAGATCCGGGCCCGCGAACGCGAAAAGGCCGCCGCCGACCGGGCCCGCGAGCGCTACGAATTCCGCAAGTACCGCGAGGAACGCGAAAAGGCCGAGAAAGCCGCGCGGCTCGCAGCCAAGGCTGCCGAGACCAAAGCCAAGCTCGCCCAGGAAGGCGCCGCTGCGGTGATCGCCGCTGCGCAAAGCCGCGCGCATCCCGAAGGAAAGGACGAAGCCTGATGGCCTACGCCCCCCACATCGCCCAACCGGTCAGCGTGCGCATCGTGATGCTCAAGGTGCTCGCCGCGCTCATCCCGGGCATCGTCGCCTACGTCTGGTTTTTTGGCCCGGCAATCCTGGTGCAGATTCTGCTGGCCTCGCTGACCGCGCTGACCGCCGAAGCGCTGATGCTCAAGCTGCGCGGCAAGCCAGTGTTGCTGTTCGTCACCGACGGCAGCGCACTGGTCACCGCCTGGCTGGTGGCGTTGACCTTTCCGCCGATCGTGCCATGGTGGCTGACGGTCACCGGCGTGCTGATCGCCATCGTCGTCACCAAACATCTCTATGGCGGTCTCGGCCAGAATCCCTTCAATCCGGCGATGGTCGCCTTCTGCGCGATGATCGTCGCCTATCCGCAGCTGATGTCGCAATGGCCACGCGCCGAAATGAACACCTTCGAGCCGATGCTACGGGCAATCTTCGCCAGTGACCGCCAGCTCGATGCGATCGTGATGGCCACACCGCTCGATGCCCTGCGCACCATCCTGCGCGATCCCGAACAGCGCGCCACCATCGCCGGCATCCTCGGTTCTCATGCCACCTTCGGCAACATCGGCGGCCGCGGTTGGGAATGGGTGGCCGCCGGTTACCTGATCGGCGGTCTGTGGCTGCTGCAGCAGCGCATCATCACCTGGCACGTGCCGGTCGCCTTCGCCGTGACCCTCGCTCTGGTCGCCACGGCTTTCAACATCGCCAATCCGGACCGCTTCGTCGGTGCCAATTTCCACCTGTTCACCGGCGGCGCGATGCTCGGCGCCTTCTTCATCGCCACCGACCCGGTCTCCGGCAGCACCACACCGCTCGGCAAGATCATCTTCGCCGCCGGCGCCGCACTGCTGACCTGGATCATCCGCAGCTTCGGCGCCTATCCCGACGGGATGGCTTTTGCCATCGTCCTGATGAACCTGTTCGTCCCGCTGATCGACATGCTCACCCAGCCAAAAGTCTTCGGCCACCGCAGGAAGTCAGACAGATGAACGAAACCGCTGCCCCTGCTACCGCGCCGTCAGCCCCCCCGCCCGCCAGCGCTCCGCGTATCGCGTTGCGCACGGCGGCGATCATGCTCGCCTTCACGGTGGTGTTCACCACCCTGATGGCCGGCGTCTACCAGCTCACCCAGCCGGTCCTGCAGGCCACCGCGGCCGACGCCAAACGCCGGCTGATCGCCGAAGTCCTGCCGCCGGAAGACTACGACAACGATTTACTTGCCGATGCCCTAGAACTACCCCCGATCGCCGAACTGGGCACGACCGAAGTCACCCGACTCTACCGCGCGCGCAAACAGGGCGAGCCGGCGGCTCTGGTGTTCGAAGCCGCCGCCTTGGATGGCTATTCCGGGCGCATCGGCCTGATCCTCGCCGTGCGCGCGGATGGACGGCTCGCCGCGGTGCGAGTGACACAACATAAGGAAACACCAGGACTTGGTGACTACATCGACCCGAAGAAAGACAAGAACAAGGCTCAGCCATGGATCAGCCAATTCGCCGGCCGCAGTCTTACGGACCCGCCGGCGGCCAAATGGCGTGTCAAGAAGGATGGTGGCGTGTTCGACCAGCGCGCTGGCGCGACGATTTCGGCGCGCGCCGTCACCCATGCCACGGCACGGGCACTCGCCTGGGCGCTGGCGCATGGCGAGCGGCTCTACACCCTGCCTGCCGGCTCGACTTACCAGGAGAATGGACCATGAGCGTCTATCGCGAGATCACCCACAACGGTCTATGGAAGCAGAACGCCATCCTGGCGCAGCTGCTGGGACTGTGCCCGCTGCTCGCCGTCAGTAGCTCGATGGTGAATGCAGTCAGCCTCGGCCTGGCGACGATCCTCGTCATGGGGCTAGCGAACTTCGCCGTTGCCATGCTGCGTGGTTTCATTCCCTATGAGATCCGCATCCCGGTGTTCATTCTCGTCATCGCTTCGCTGGTGACGGTGGTGGATCTGCTGTTCAACGCCTATCTGCATGATCTCTATCTGGTACTCGGCATCTTCATCCCGCTGATCGTCACCAACTGCATCGTGCTGGCGCGCGTCGAGGCATTCGCCGCGAAAAATTCCGCGGGTCTGGCCGCCCTCGATGGCGCGGTGATGGGGGTGGGGTTCGTCTGGGTCATCGGCCTCTTGGGCGCGATCCGCGAATTCGTCGGTCAGGGCACGCTGCTCTCCGGCATCGAAATGATCATTCCGGGCGCCCATGCCCTGCAAATACTTCCAGAGGACTACCCCGGCTTCCTGATCGCCATCCTGCCGCCAGGCGCCTTCTTCGTGCTGGGTTTGATGATCGCCGCGCGCAACTGGCTCGACCATCGCGCCAACGAACGCGCGAAGGCAAGGCTGCGCGCCCAGCAAATCCTGCAAACAGCACCATGACTCGATACCATCGAATGGCAGCAAAGCAGCGTATTTATGCTAGATTGATCTGACCTTCGAATACCGAGGACGAACATGCCACCCCCCGGTCTCCCACACTGCCCATTCCGCAATGGACTGTCTTTGCGCGTCAAAACGACTTTCACGACTTTTGCTCTGTTCGTAGCCGGCGTACTGCTGCCAATGTCGAGCCAGGCTACCGGATTCGGCGCCGCTCAGGGCGAAGCAGTAATCGGTACGCCCCTGTCCGTCGAAATCGAGCTCATCAATCCGGAACGCGACAGCCTGGAATGCTTCGAAATCAAACCCCTCGGCGAGGAAGGCGACAGCAGTTTCTTTCCGCGGCGCGCCCGCCTCGATCTGCGGAAATCGGCCGATGGCAAGACCTATCTCGTCGTCATGGGTGGCACGATACGTGAACCGGTCGTCGAGTTCCGGCTGAGAACGAGCTGTGGCACACAAATCGAACGACGATACACGCTACTGGCCAGCCCGCCACGAGAACTCCTGCCAGCAACGGTTGCGCTACCCGTGACCTCATCGTCACCGATCACCAGCCCGCCGCGCACGGATACCGTAAAAAGCGCTTCCCTACCCCACGGTCTGACGCTCGACCAACTCGCCCGCCAGCGCTATCCGTTACAGCCCAAGGCGCGAGCGAAGTTCAAGCGTCTGATGAAAAGCGCAAATCCCGATCTCGCGCTCGCGGACGACGAAGTCTTGCCCGTCGATCCGTCCTCCCTCAATTACCCGGAAAATCTGCCGAAGCGCCGCACCGGACCTTATCGCCCGGCCAACAGCAAAAAGAAAGCCACCTTGCCGCAAACAAGCCCGCCCGCCAAAAATCAGGCAGCCGTGCCCGCACCCCCCCCTGCCGCCCCACCAGCCCCAGCCGCGCCACAATCCGATCGGTTGGTGATCGCTTCGGGGGCGGGGGAAAAGCCCCAGGCGGCCACGGCACAGGAGGCCGAACTCGCCGGCAAGGCCGAAAGCTCGTTCGCGGCTCAGGAGGAATTGACCGCCCGGCTCGCCCAGGCGGAGTTGGCGTACAAAGGGCTGCAGGAACGGTTACAGCTCATGGAAGATCGCATGCGCGGGCTCGAGATGGAAAAGGAGCGGCTGCGTCAGGCACAGGAAGCCTTGTCACAATCCGCACTCGTCGAACTGGTCATTGCAGTCATTGCTGGAGGAGCATTGGGTGCCCTGTTGATGTCGCTCTGGCTACGGCGCAGGATGGCTAACTCGGGGCCTCGCATCGGCTTTTGACCTGGCGCATGAAGCCAGTGCAGCGCACTGAATTGTTCCGTCGCCTCGCGGCGCTCGATCCAGAACCGAAAACCGAGCTCGAATACGCCACGCCGTTCCAGCTCTTGGTTGCGGTGATCCTCTCGGCCCAGGCCACCGACAAGAGCGTCAATCTCGCCACGCGCGCCTTGTTCCGTGACGCCCCGACACCACAGGCGCTCCTCGCCCTCGGCGAGGAAAGGCTCGCCGACTACATCAAGACCATCGGCCTTTACCGCACCAAGGCAAAAAATATCATTGCCGCCACGCGACTGATTCTCGAACGGCATGGCGGCGAAGTGCCGCATGACCGGGCTGCACTCGAAGCGCTGCCCGGCGTCGGCCGCAAGACGGCCAATGTCGTGCTCAACGTCGTCTTCCATGAACCGACCATCGCCGTCGATACCCACATCTTCCGCGTCGCCAACCGTACCGGCCTCGCGCCAGGCAAGGATGTCGCCGCCGTGGAGAAGAAGCTGCTCAAAGTCGTGCCGGCCGAATATCGCCAGCACGCGCACCACTGGCTGATCCTGCACGGCCGCTATGTCTGCAAGGCGCGCAAGCCCGAATGCTGGCGCTGCGTGATCCGTGATCTGTGCGATTACCGGGAAAAAAATGCTCTTCAACCCCACGCGTGACCAGGCAAGGCAATTCCTCATCGATGCCTGGCGCAAGCGCTGCGAGGGCATTCCCGCCTCGGCGCTGGAAACGATCGCCGCCGACATCGTCGCCATGCACCCGGAATACCATGCGCTGCTCACGGCGCCCGACGCGCTGACACGCGAGTGGACACCCGAAGACGGCGCGATGAATCCTTTCCTGCATCTCTCTTTGCATCTGGCGATCGCCGAACAATTGTCCATCGACCAGCCACCGGGCATCCGCGCGCTGTTCGAAAGTCGGCGCTCGCGCCACGGCAATGCGCACGACGCACTGCATGACATCCTCGATTGTCTCGGCGAGACGATTTGGCGCGCGCAGCGGGAGCGTCGGCCGCCCGACGGCGCAGCCTATCTCGACTGCATCCGCCGCAAGGCAGGGTAAATCACTGCGCCGGTAGCTGATCCTGCAGCGGTGGCGCCACCTTCAGCACTTCGGCGATCGTCGTGAGACCCGCCGCCACCTTGCGCGCGCCGGCGATCCGCAATGGCTGCATGCCCGCCTTGATCGCGCGTTCGCGCAAGGCGGCGAGATCGGTATGGCTGCCGATCAGCCCCTTGATCTCCTGGCTCATCGGCATGATCTCGTAGAGGCCGATGCGGCCGAGATAACCGGTCATGCGGCATTCGAGACAGCCGACCGGTTGATGGAGCTGGGCCGGCTGCTTCGCTTTCCACGGGGAGACCAGCCCCTGCCAGAGAACTTCGTCATCCTTGTCGAGCGCTGCGGCGCGCTTGCAGTGCGGGCAGAGCGTGCGCACCAGGCGCTGCGCCATCACGCCGATCACCGTCGATTGCAGCAGATAGGGCGGCACACCGAGATCGAGCAGACGCGTAATGGCCGTCGGCGCATCATTGGTGTGCAGCGTCGACAGCACCAAATGCCCGGTGAGCGCCGCCTGCACGGCCATGTCGGCGGTCTCGAGGTCGCGGATCTCACCCACCATGATGATGTCCGGGTCCTGACGCATCAGCGCGCGGATGCCGGCGGCGAAGGTGACGCCGAGCTCGGGTTGCACCTGCACCTGGTTGAAGGCCGGCTCGATCATCTCGATCGGGTCTTCCAGCGTGCAGACATTGACTTCCGGTGTCGCCAGCTGCTTGAGCGTCGAATACAGCGTCGTCGTCTTGCCCGAGCCGGTCGGACCGGTGACGAGGATGATGCCGTTGGGTTTGGCGGTCATCTCCCGCCAGCGCGCGGCATCCTCGCTGGAAAAACCCAAATCGGCGAGGTCGCGCACCAGCACCTCGGGGTCGAAGATGCGCATCACCAGCTTCTCGCCGAACGCGGTCGGCAGCGTCGATAATCTGAGCTCGATTTCCTCGCCGTCGGGCGAGCGCGTCTTGATGCGGCCATCCTGCGGGCGGCGCTTTTCGACCACGTCCATCCTGCCGAGAATCTTGATACGGCTGGTCATCGCATTCAGCACCGGCATCGGGATCTGATAGACCTGATGCAGCACGCCGTCGATGCGGAAACGCACGATGCCCATTTCCCGCCGTGGCTCGATGTGGATGTCGGAAGCGCGCTGTTCGAAGGCGTATTGCCACAGCCAGTCGACGATCAGCACGATGTGCTGGTCATTGGCATCGAGCGTGGTCTTGCCGCGCCCCAACTCGACGAGCTGCTCGAAATTGGAAATGCCGGTGCGCGCCACGTCGCCGCGTGCGAGCGCGCCCTTCACCGACTTCGCCAGGTTGTAGAACTCGACCTGGTAGCGCTCGATGTCTTGCGGGTTGGCGACCACCAGCCGGATGTCTTTTTTCAGGATCGGCTCGAGCTCCGCCTCCCAACTGCGAATGAATGGTTCGGCGGTGGCGATCACCACCTCGTTCGCGCGCACCTCGACCGGCAGGATGCGAAAGCGGCTCGCGTAGGCGGAACTCATCACATCGGTGACCGCGGCGAGATTCACCTTCAGCGGATCGATGTGGTAATACGGCAGGCCGACCCAGCCGGCAAGCCATTCGGTCAGTGTCTCGAGATCGAGCAGGCGATAGGGCGGCTTAGGCGACTTCCAGCGCTGTTCGGCGATCACCGTGAGCGGATGAGTCGAACCGCGATAGAAACGGCGCTCACGGCGGAAACGCTCGGCCTCCTCACGCGGCACCTTGCCATCATCGATCAAGGCGTCGATGACTTCCTGCAGAGTGAGGCGGTGTTCCCCGTTGGCGGCGGCGCTGTTCATGAAACGCGACTATACCGTCCTCGATGGCGCGACGCCAGGCTTCGAGCTTTTCGGCATAACTCCAGCTCGCATTGGCCGGACTGGTGGAGGGAAGGATCAGCGCTGTTAGCCCGAGCGCCGCGAGTTGCGGCGCGAAGCGCCCCGCCGTGCGACCGTTGAAACAGACGCGCCGCAGCCGCGGCGCCGTCGCGACGAGATGGTCGAAATCGTTGGCAACGCCGTTTTTGATCGCGGCATCGAGACTACCGACACGCTCGCACGAGGCATAGACGTCCCAGATGGCGATGCCGGCCTCCTTGACCGCCGCCTGCTTTGCGGCATAGTCCATCGTCAAGAGCGGCAGATCGAGCACTGCGCCGAGGATTTTCCAGAACTGGTTCTGGCGGTGGGCGTAATACTGCTGCGCGGCCAGCGAGGCTGCGGAAGGAAACGAGCCGAGGATCAACACCTCGGCTCGTTCGTCACAGATCGGGGGCAGCCCCCGCAAGATCGTCACTTACTGGCAAGGCTCATCGACAGCATCAGGTCGTTGATGCGCCTGACGAAAGTCGCCGGATCATCGAGCTGGCCGCCTTCGGCCAGGAGCGCCTGATCGAACAGCACGGCCGCCCAGTCGTCGAATTTCTGCTCCTCGGTTTTGAGGCGCAGCACGACCGGGTGCTTGGGGTTGATCTCGAGGATCGGCTTGCCGGTCGGCGCCTTCTGGCCGGCGGCTTTCAGGATGCGCGCAAGATTGCCCGACAGGTCGTGTTCGTCCGCCACCAGACAGGCCGGGCTGTCGGTGAGCCGATGTGTCACACGCACCTCCTTGACACGCTCGCCCAGCGACTTGGCGATCTTGTCGGTCAGCTCCTTGAAATCGCCAGCTTCCTTCTCGTGCTCCTGCTTCTCGGCTTCGTCCTCGAGCTTGCCGAGGTCGAGACCACCCTTGGCCACCGAGACGAGCGGTTTGCCGTCGAATTCGGTCAGATGCGAGACCACCCATTCATCGACACGGTCGGAGAGCAGCAGCACCTCGATGCCTTTCTTGCGGAAGATTTCCAGATGCGGGCTGTTCTTCGCCGCATTGAAGCTCTCGGCCGTCACATAGTAGATCTTCTCCTGACCGTCCTTCATGCGCGCCACGTAGTCGGCCAGCGATACCGTCTCATCGGCAGTATCGGTGTGCGTCGAGGCGAAGCGCAGGAGTTTCGCGATCTTCTCCTTGTTGGCGAAATCCTCACCGACACCCTCTTTCAGCACCTTGCCGAACTCGCTCCAGAATTTGGCGTATTTCTCCTTGTCGTTCTCGGCGAGATCGGCCAAGAGGCCCAACACCTTCGCGGTGCAGCCTTTGCGGATCGTCTCGATGTCCTTCGATTCCTGCAGGATCTCGCGCGAGACGTTCAGGGGCAGATCGGCCGAATCGACCACGCCGCGCACGAAGCGCAGATACAGCGGCATCAGCTGCTCGGCATCGTCCATGATGAACACGCGCCGCACATAGAGCTTGATGCCATGCCGCGCGTGGCGGTCCCACAGATCGAACGGCGCATGCGATGGAATGTAAAGGAGCTGCGTGTATTCCTGCTTGCCTTCGACCTTGGCATGCACCCAAGCGAGCGGATCGTCGTAATCATGGGCGACGTGCTTGTAGAAAGCCTTGTAATCGTCTTCCGAGATCTCGTTCTTCGGCTTGGCCCACAGCGCGGAGGCCTGATTCACCGTCTCCCACTCGTCGAGTTTGACTTCTTTGCCATCCTTCCACTCTTCCTTCCGCATCTTGATCGGCTGCACGATGTGGTCGGAATACTTGTGGATGATCGATTTCAACTTCCAGGCGGAAAGCAGATCGTCCTGCCCCTCGCGCAGATGCAGCGTGATCTCGGTGCCGCGCGCGGGCCGCTTGATCATGCTCACGGCGAACTCGCCGCCGCCGTCGGAGACCCATTCGACGCCCTGATCGGGCTTCTCGCCGGCCCGGCGCGTCCTCACCGTCACCTTGTCGGCGACGATGAACGAGGAGTAGAAGCCGACGCCGAACTGGCCAATCAGATGGGCGTCCTTCTGCTGGTCGCCGGTGAGGCTGGCAAAGAATTCGCGCGTGCCGGACTTGGCGATGGTGCCGAGATTGGCGATCACCTCGTCACGGTTCATGCCGATGCCGTTGTCGCTGACGGTGATCGTGCGCGCTTGCCGGTCGTAATCGACGCGGATTTCGAAGTCGCCGCCCCCTTCGAGCAGGGCGGCATTGTGCAGCGCCTCGAAGCGCAGCTTGTCACAGGCGTCCGCAGCGTTCGAGATCAGCTCGCGCAGGAAGATCTCGCGGTTGCTGTAGAGGGAATGGATCATCAGGTGGAGTAGCTGCTTCACCTCGGCCTGAAAACCCAGGGTCTCCTTGTCTGCTGTCGCGGTACTCATCGTGGTTCCTCCAAAAAGACCACAATCAAATGAAGGCCGAGCCAGGCTTTTTCAAGCGTAGCGGATCTCGAGAATTTCGATCTCGCGCAGCCCCATCGGGCTTTGAAACTTGACGACGTCGCCCTCGCGCGCCTTCATCAGCGCCCGCGCCAAGGGCGAGATCCAGCTGATCTTGCCGTTGGCCGGATCGGCCTCGTCGACGCCGACGATCTGGTAGGTGACCGGAGTCGCCTCATCGGCATCGAGATAGCCGACCGTCACCGTGGCGCCGAAAAACACCTGCTCCAGATTGGTCTGCAACGCCGGATCGACCACTTCGGCATTGTCGAGCCGCTTTTGCAGGTAACGGATGCGCCGGTCCATCTCCCTGAGCTTCTTCTTGCCGTAGATGTAGTCGCCGTTTTCCGAGCGGTCGCCGTTCGATGCCGCCCAGGCGACGACCTGCACGAGGTGTGGACGCTCGACCTTGACGAGCCGCTCGAACTCCTCGCGCAGCGCGCGATGGCCCGCCGGCGTCATGTAGTTCTTGGTGCCGGCCGGCAGGGAGGGCTGACCGGGAAGATCGTCCTCCTCGTCTTCGTGGTCGGTTTCCTTGACGAAAGCCTTGTTCATGATCCAGTGCCGCTTTGCCAGCGCCGAGTTTGCGCTTTTCAGGGGCGCCATTTTACGGGCATGATTGCCAAACCCCGAGCTTCGGCATAGGATCGACGCCATGAGTCTGCCCGATGATCCGCAAGCCCTGCAGGCGCTGCTCGAAGAACTCAAGAGCGAGCATCACGATCTCGATGCCAGCATCGCCCGGCTGGAAGAAAACCCGCCGCACGATGAGCTGCTGTTGCGCCGGCTGAAGAAACGCAAGCTGCTGCTCAAGGATCGCATCGCTGCGGTAGAGAGGTTGCTCGGGCCCGATCTGATCGCCTGAGAGGCTGCCTTGCCCTTTCAGCTCTTCGGCCGCAGATGCTGGTGCATCGCCGCGCCGCGCGGCCGGTAACCATGGGCATGGGCACTGTTTTCGATCTCCACCGAAACGACATTCACCTGCCCGTGACGCACGCCGCGCTCGGCGATCAGCGCGTCGGCAAAAGCGCGCACGCTGGCGGTCGGGCCGCGCAGGATCACGCTTTCCAGACAGTTGTCGTGGTCGAGATGTGCGTGCATCGTCGCCACCGTCAGGTCGTGATGAGCGTGTTGCAGGCTCGTCAGCCGCTCGGCCAAATCGCGTTCGTGATGGTTATAGACATAAGAAAGGTTGGCGACGCAGTACCCCGACTCGGTGCCCCGCCGCGCCGTTTCGAGATGTTCGCGCAACAGGTCGCGCATTGCCTCCGAGCGGTTACGATAACCGCGCCGCGCGATCAGCGCATCGAACTCTCGCGCCAGCGCCTCGTCCAACGAAATGGTGATACGTTCCATAGTCTCGCTCTCCCCAACACCAACAATGAAAGGATAAGCCATGAAACTCGATGATGCCGCCCTCGATCAACTGTTCCGCAGCGCACGCACTCACAACGCCTGGCAGGACAAACCGGTGCCCGACAGCCTGCTCGTCGAACTCCACGAGCTGATGAAATGGGGCCCGACCAGCGCCAACTGCTGGCCATTGCGGGTGGTCTATGTCAAGTCGCCGGAGGCGAAGGCGCGACTTGTACCGCTGCTGATGGAAGGCAACCGCGCCAAGACGCTCGCCGCACCGGTCACCGCGATCCTCGGCATGGACATGGCGTTCTACGAGCAGTTGCCGAAACTGTTTCCGCACACCGACGCAAGGTCCTGGTTCGTCGGCAACGACGCGCTGATCGAGGCCACCGCATTCCGCAACAGCAGCCTGCAGGGCGCTTATTTCATGCTCGCCGCACGCGCGCTCGGCCTCGACTGCGGGCCGATGTCCGGCTTCGACGCCGCCGCCGTGGATGCCGAATTCTTCGCCGGTACGACGGTCAAGAGCAACTTCATCTGCAATCTCGGCTACGGCGACCCGGCAGCTCTGTTCCCGCGCAGTCCTCGCCCGAGCTTCGAGGAAGTCTGCAAGATTCTGTAAATGCCCCTCATCAAACTCGACGCCGGCCACCTCGCCTACGGCCATGTGCCACTGCTCGACGCAGCCGATTTCCAGCTCGATGCCGGCGAGCGCGTCGCGCTGATCGGCAGGAACGGCAGCGGCAAATCCTCGCTGCTCGCTGCGTTGGCTGGCAAGGCCCACCTCGACGACGGCACCCTGTGGCTGCAGCCCGGCCTCAGGATCGGCTATGTGCCCCAGGAGCCGCCGCTCGATCCCGATCTCACGGTATTCGAGACCGTGGTCGCCGGCATGGGGGCAACCAGCCGGCTGCTCGCCGAATATCACGATGTCGCGCATCGCTTGGCGGACGCCGAGACCGACCAGGCGCCGTTGCTCGCACGCATGGAAACGCTGCAGCACGAGATGGAAGCCCTCGGTGTCTGGGCTTACGAGGCGCGCGCCGAGCAGGTGATCGCGCGTTTCACCCTCGACGCCGATGCGCGGATCGGCACGCTCTCCGGCGGCCAGAAAAAGCGTGTCGCGCTGGCCCAGGCACTCGCCGTCGCTCCCGACGTGTTGCTGCTCGACGAACCGACGAACCATCTCGACATCGACGCGATCGAGTGGCTGGAAACCTTTCTGCTCGAAAACCGGCTGACCCTGCTATTCGTCACCCACGACCGGCGCTTTCTCGACCGGCTAGCCACGAGGATCGTCGAACTCGACCGCGGCCGGCTGACCAGCTACCCCGGCAGCTTCGCGGCCTACCGGGAGCGCAAGGAGCGCGAACTCGCCGACGAAGCAAAGGCGCAGCAGCGTTTCGACAAACTGCTGAAGGAAGAAGAAGCGTGGATCCGGCAGGGCGTCGAGGCGCGCCGCACCCGTGCCGTGTTCCGCGTCCAGCGGCTCGAACAGCTGCGTGCCGAGCGCGCTGCACGCCGCGAGCGGATCGGCGAGGCGCGGTTGCGCCTCGATGCCGGCGAAAAGAGCGGGCAGGTGGTGGCCGAGCTCGATCACGTCAGCAAGGCCTTCGGCGAGCGGCGCGTCGTACGCGACTTCTCCTGCCGCATCCTCCGGGGCGACCGCGTCGGCATCATCGGCCCCAATGGGGCTGGCAAGACCACCCTGCTGCGCCTCATCCTGGGTGAACTCAAGCCCGACAGCGGCACGGTGAAGCGCGGCACGAAGCTCGAGATCGCCTACTTCGACCAGTTCCGAGCCCAGCTCGATCCCGAGGCCACGCTCGCCGACCTCATCTCGCCGGGTTCGGACTGGGTCGAGATCGGCGGAAAAAGAAAGCACGTCGTCGGCTATCTCGGCGACTTCCTGTTCGCGCCGCAACGTGCGCGCTCGCCAGTGAAATCGCTCTCCGGCGGAGAAAAGAACCGCCTGCTCCTGGCGCGTCTGTTCGCGCGGCCAGCCAACGTGCTCGTGCTCGACGAGCCGACCAACGATCTCGACATCGAAACGCTCGACCTGCTCGAAGACCTGCTGCAGGACTATCCCGGCACGGTGTTTTTGGTCAGCCACGACCGCGCCTTTCTCGATGCCATCGTCACCCAGACCATCGCTGCCGAAGGCGATGGCCGTTGGCGCGAAAATGCCGGCGGCTACAGCGACTGGGCGGCGTATCAAAGCGAACGCCGCGAGTCCCCGCGCAATCCGCCGCCACAATCCGCTTCGCAAAAGTCGGCGCTGGCAGGACGGCACGAAAGCAAAACGAGGCCCGACAGGCTCTCTTGGAAAGAACAACGCGAACTGGAAGCTTTGCCCGAGTCCATCGCCACACTCGAAGCCGAGCAGAAAAGCCTGGCGCAGCGCCTCTCAGACCCTGCACTGTATGGCGACCCGCAGCAGGCGCAAGCCGTTGCGGCGCGGCTGGCCGCCATCGACGATGAACTGTTGGCCCTGCTGGAGCGCTGGGAAAGCCTCGAAACTCGTCTAAAGTGATATGGCGGGATTTTTTCCGGCCAGATGCCGGAAGGAAAGAACGCCTTCCGGATTCTCGTCAAGCCCCTTTTTTCCGCTGCCATTATTGCAGCGCAACAAAATCGGCGTGACCCGGAATACCCGGAAGTCGACACAACAGACTGATTTTTGGTGCCCTTTTTCTCGCGCCAAACCCACTAGATCTAGTAGTAAAAATAACCGCAGCTACTAGAGAAAACGCAAGGTATTGATTTTTATATAGGCAATTTTTTTTGCTTTGAGGTTTTCAGCGTTCTCGTTAAGCTTCCTTCCCGCTCGACTTCCCATCAACACTGCCAGCCCGAGGTTAGAGACAAATGACGACCGAACAGACCACCGATCTAGACAGCATTGGCGAAGCGCAGCAACACACCGGGCAGCTCGGCCTGCTGTTGCCGCAAGAGATTTCCGGCGAGGTATTGCTGGAAAAATACGCCAAGGGCAACGAGCGCAACGTCCATGACGTGCGCGTGCGCGTTGCCCACGCGCTGGCTTCCGTCGAGGCGGAAGAGCGGCGCACCTACTGGCAGGAGCGCTTCCTCGACGCCCAGGAGAACGGCTTCATTCCCGCCGGTCGCATCAACTCGGCCGCCGGCACGGATCTCTGCGCTACCCTCATCAACTGCTTCGTGCAACCCGTCGGCGACTCGATCTCCGAGGTGGTGGATGGCCGCCCCGGCATCTATACCGCGCTGGCGCAGGCCGCAGAAACGATGCGGCGCGGCGGCGGTGTCGGTTATGACTTTTCCAGCATCCGCCCGGTCGGCGCCTTCGTGCGCGGTACCCACTCGCGTGCCTCTGGGCCGGTTTCCTACATGCGCGTCTTCGACCGTTCGTGCGAAACCGTCGAATCCGCCGGTTCGCGCCGCGGCGCGCAGATGGGTGTGCTGCGCTGCGACCACCCGGACATCGAGGCCTTCATCCACGCGAAGGACCATGGCGACCTGACGAATTTCAACATCTCGGTCGGTGTCACCGATGCGTTCATGCAGGCCGTCGAAGCAGGGAGCGAGGTCGAACTCGTGCATCGCGCCGAACCCACCGACGAGCTGAAGCAGGCCGGTGCCTATCAGCGCGATGACGGGCTGTGGGTCTATCGCAAGGTGCCGGCGCGCGAGCTGTGGGACCAGATCATGCGCTCGACCTACGACCATGCCGAGCCGGGCATCCTGTTCATCGACCGGATGAACAAGGACAACAACCTCAACTACTGCGAGACGATCGAGGCCACCAACCCCTGCGCCGAACAGCCGCTGCCGCCCTATGGCTGCTGCTGCCTCGGTTCGATCAACTTGACGCTGTTCGTGCGCCAGCCCTTCTCGGAAACCGCCGATTTCGATTACGCCGGCTTCGGCAAGGTCATCGAAGTCGCCGTCCGCATGCTCGACAACGTGCTCGACGTCACCCACTGGCCGCTGCCGCAACAGCAGGCCGAAGCCGCCGCCAAGCGCCGCGTCGGCCTCGGGTTCACCGGTCTGGGCGATGCGTTGATCATGCTCGGCCTGCGCTATGACACGGAGGAAGCACGCCGGACCGCCGCGAAGATCGCCGAATTCATGCGCGACCGCGCCTACCTGACCTCGGTGGAGCTCGCCAAGGAGCGCGGCCCCTTCCCGCTGTTCAACGCCGATCTGTATCTGACCGGCGGCAACTTCGCCTCGCGCCTGCCGCAGCACATCAAGGACGCGATCAGAAAGTATGGCATCCGCAATTCGCACCTCTTGTCGATCGCGCCGACCGGCACCATTTCGCTGGCCTTTGCCGACAATGCATCGAACGGCATCGAGCCGCCCTTCTCCTGGACCTACATGCGCAAGAAGCGCATGCCGGATGGTACGCACAAGGAATATGCGGTCGAGGATTACGCCTGGCGGCTTTACAAGCATCTGGGCGGTGACACCAACGCCCTGCCCGACTATTTCGTCACCGCACTGGAAATCTCGGCCAAGGCGCATGAGGAAATGGTCGCCGCCGTCGCCCCCTACGTCGACACCTCGATCTCCAAGACCGTCAACGTCCCGGCCGACTACCCGTACGCCGAATTCGAGGATCTCTATCTGGTCGCCTGGAAATCCGGCCTCAAGGGGCTGGCTACCTACCGGCCGAATGCAGTGCTCGGCAGCGTGCTGTCGGTCGAACCGCAGCAACCGGGCCAGGGGCAGAACGCCCAGAAACAGCCGCAGGACGTCACGCTCGACGGCGCCAACCGCCGTCTGTCGATCGGCTCGCTGCCCGCCCCCGTGCTGGCCTCGCTGCGCTGGCCGGGGCGCCCGCGTCTGCCCGACGGCAATGCCGCCTGGACCTACATGATCGAGACGCCGCACGGCGAGTTCGCGCTGTTCGTCGGCCAGATCGAGAACGAAAAGCGCCAGCAGGTGCCCTTCGAGGTCTGGGTCAACGGTACCGAACAGCCACGCGGCCTCGGTGCGGTGGCCAAGACCCTGTCGATGGACATGCGTGCCAACGACCCGGCCTGGCTGAAACTCAAGCTCGACGTGCTGGCCAGCACGGTCGGCGACGAACCCTTCGAGATGCCCTTCCCGCCGCATGGCGAGCTGAAGCTGATGCCCGGCGCCGTATCGGCGCTGGCGCAGGTGATCCGCTACCGCTGCGAACAGCTCGGCGCGCTGGTCAGCGACGGCGCCACCCCCGTGCTCGATTGCATGTTCTCGCGCGACGAGCCGAAGACCGGCACCGACGGCACGCTGTCCTGGACGGTCGATATCGTCAACCCGGCCTCGCGCGAGGATTTCGTGCTCGGCCTCAAGGAAATCACGCTGCCCGACGGCGTCACCCGCCCCTATTCCTGCTGGCTGTCTGGCAATTATCCGCGTGCGCTCGACGGCCTGACCAAGCTGCTCTCGCTCGACATGCGCGTGATGGATCCGGCCTGGATCGGCATGAAACTCAGGAAGCTCCTGAACTACCCCGAGCCCCTGGGTGATTTCATGGCCCGTGTGCCGGGCTCGAACAAGCAGCAGAACTGGCCTTCGACGGTGGCCTACATTGCGCGGCTGATCATCCACCGTTACGCGATGCTCGGCATCCTCGACGAACAAGGGTTCCCGACCCGCGAAATGGGCATCCTCGAGCGGCCGAGCGACAAGAAGGGTGAACTCAAGGTCACCCAGGGCTCGCTGTGCCCGGAATGCGGCAACATGACCGTGATCCGCAAAGACGGCTGCGACTTCTGCACCGCCTGCGGCGCGGTCGGCACGTGTGGCTGAAGCCAAAGCCGGCCCAGGGGGCAACCCCCGGGCCGGAATTTCTGGTACATTATGAGAAGCCAGCGTCAGAGTACGCTGGCTTTTTTGGGGATACGCCTTGCGCCCCCAGCCGTCATACCAAGAATTTTCTGACGGCAGGCATGCCGAGCATGCAATGAGCAAATCCATTTTCAATTTTTGATTGATCGGGAATCCCTTGGAGAACGAAGACCTTTCCTCTCCCGTCGCCGCATCCGACGCACCGGTCGCGGCGCCCGTCGTGGCCAGCGCGCCACCCCCACCCCCGGCATTCGACCCGCGCCGCCGCATCCGCGAATTGCTGGCGATTCCGGAGCGCGACCGCACCGACGCCGAATGGGACGAACTGAACGAGCTCGAAATCCAGACCGCTCCAGGCAACCGCATCGGCAACCAGCCGCCTGGGAGCTATGTCGGCAAGCCTGCCTTCCATGGCAAGCACCGCCTGAAAGGCAAGACCAAGGGCAAGCCAGGCCAGGGCGGCAACCGGCCGCCGGGTGGCAGCAAGCCGCAGAACCACCCGAACAAGCCTCGCCCAGCCTGAAGCCGTAGCGGGGCGACTTTTTCGCGGTCGGCAGCTTCTGCTCACTGCCCTGTCCGAATGACCGCACCCATTCCCGCCCGGCCACCCGCCACCAACAGCGGACAGCTGTGGTGGTGGCTGCCGCGTGTCTCGATCCTGCTGTTCGTCGCCGGCATCTTCGCGCTGTTCTGGTACCTCGAGCGCAGCGACCGGGAAGAAAAACGCACGGCGCTGATAAGCGACATGCTCTGGCTCGAGCAGAATCTGCGCTTCGTGCTCCACCACAACGAAGACCTGCTCGGCCGTTTCGATCCACAGCGCATCGGGCAGCGCGAAACCTTCCAGGCCCATGCGGCACCCGTCATCGCCAGCAATTCCGGCGTCATTCAGGTGCGCTGGCTTGCGCCCTCCGGCGAGCAACTCGATGCCTACCCACCGGTATCGGACGACCCGCTCGCCTCATCGTCTGCCGCGGACATGGCGGCTCAGCGGCTTGCCGTTTCGGTGGCCCATGCCGTCTATGGCCCGCCCTATCCCGTCGGCAACGACTGGCAATTCGAGGTGTATGTGCCGATTTTCCACGCCGGAGAACTGGCCGGCATCGTCGTCGGGGTTTATTCGATACGCCGCCTGCTGGCGGATGGCGTTCCGTGGTGGATCGCCGAACGCTACCAGATCGCGATCGCCGATCCCTCGGGCCAGTCCCTTGGCCAGCGTTCCAATATCACGGAGATCGAAACCGACAACGCTTACCAGATGCCTTTCGATCCGCCCGGTCACGGCCTGATCCTGCATGCGACTTCCTACCGCAGCGCCACGCCGATGACCGGCCGGGTGATCATGGCAGGGCTGGCGTTTCTCGCCGCGTTGGTGCTGTTCAGTCTATGGACACTGCGCCGGCACGTGCAAGGGCGGCTGGCAGCGGAGAGCGCCCTGCAGAACGAAGTGGCCTTCCGCAAGGCGATGGAGGACTCAGTGCAGACCGGACTGCGCGCGCGCAATCTCGATGGCATGATCACCTACGTCAATCCGGCGTTCTGCCGCATGGTCGGCTGGTCACCGGAAGAGCTGATCGGCCGCCTGCCGCCGATGCCCTACTGGGCCGAGGAATATCTCGACGAGACACGCGCGATGCACGCCAAGGTGCTCGCCGGCCAGGCCCCCAGTAATGGCTTCGAAATCAAGCTCAAGCGGCGCAACGGCGAAATCTTCGATGCACTGATCATCGAGGCGCCGCTGATCGACAGCCAGGGCCGGCACACCGGCTGGATGGGTTCGGTGGTCGACATCACCGAACGCAAACGCATCGCCGAGCTGGCGCGCCAGCAGGAAGAGCGTCTCCAGGCGAGCGCCCGCCTGATCACGATGGGTGAAATGGCTTCCAGCCTCGCCCATGAGCTGAACCAGCCGCTCGCAGCGATTTCCAGCTATGCCACCGGCTGCCGCAACCTGATCGCCGCCGGCGCGCCGCAGAGCGAAATCGATGCTGCCATCGCCAAGTGCCAGGAGCAGGCCCAGCGCGCCGGCCGCATCATCCGGCGCATCTACGAATTCGTCCGGCGCCAGGAACCGAAAAGTGAACCCTGCGACATCGGCCTGCTGCTCGCCGACCTGATCACCCTGCTGGACAGCGACGCACGCCGCCAGCGGGTGCGCATCCAGCGCGACATCGCCCCGAACCTGCCGCTGCTGCAAGCCGACCGCATCCTGCTCGGCCAGGCTCTCCTCAACCTGATGAAGAATGGCATCGAAGCGATGGGCCAGACCGACGAAGCGGCGCGTGTCCTCACCGTGCGCGCGGCGCAGCTCGCCGACCAAGTGCTGATTTCGGTGATCGATCGGGGCTGCGGCATCGGGCCGGACACAGTCAGCCAGTTGTTCGAGCCGTTCTACACCACCAAACAGGAAGGTCTCGGCGTGGGCCTCAAGATCTGCCGCTCGGTCGTCGAAGCGCATCATGGCCGTCTTTGGTTCGAAGCCAATCCCGAGGGCGGCACGATTTTCCATATCGCGCTACCATGCAACTCGCAATGACCACCGGCATGGCCTATATCGTCGATGACGACGCCGCGCTCCGCGACGCGATCCCCTGGCTGCTGCGTTCGCGCGGCATTCCCTGCCGAGCCTGGGAATCGGCCGAAGCCTTTCTCGCCGACTACAGCGACGAGATGAGCGGCTGCCTGATCCTCGACCTGCGCATGGGCGGCATGACCGGCAGCGAACTGCATGAGCGCCTGATCGAGCGCGGCTGCGCGATGCCGGTGATCTTCCTCACCGGCCATGGCGACGTGCCGCTGGCAGTGAAAGCCTTGAAGCGCGGCGCCTTCGACTTCATCGAGAAACCGTTCAACGACAACGAACTCGCCGACCGCGTGCATGAGGCACTGCAGCATGAGCAAAATCGGCGCTGGCAGGACGGCATGAAAGCCGCGGTGCTGGAACGGCTCGCCACCCTCACCGAACGCGAACGCGAGGTGATGGAGCGCATTCTCGCTGGCAAGCTCAACAAGGTGATCGCCGACGAGCTGTCGATCGCGATGCGCACCGTCGAAGTGCACCGCGCGCACATCTTCGAAAAGATGGGCGTGCGCTCCGCAGTCGAGCTCGCTCAGCGGCTCTCGCTGCTCGGCCCGCCGGGTTCCAGATAGATCAGGCCGCGACGGCGCAGCAGACGATGGGCGCCGAGCCGCATGACCGGATGTCGATCGACACCTGCCGTGAGCATCTGCCTGAGCGCCTCGCGCAGACGCGCCTCGCTCGGGATCGCCACCTGCTGCCGCGCCAGCAGGTAACGCAGCGCATTGCGCGCGCGCGGCTCGGGCAGCGCCTTCAGCCGCGCGATGTCGAGCGGAAAGCCCTCTGAGCCCGCCAGATCGAGGCGCGCCAGATCGTCGAGCAGCTCTTGCGCCTCATTGAACCGCGCCGCAGCGGCGGCGAGATTGCGTGTCGCCGCCGGAAAGCGGCGCACCAGCGGCTTCAGGATGCAATGGCGCAGGAAATTGCGCGTGTGGCGGATGTCGGCATTGCTCTCATCCTCGATCCAGGCCAGGTGCTGCGCTTCAGCATACGCCGCGATCTCGGCGCGGCTAACGTCGAGCAGCGGCCGCAGCAGCCGACCGCTCGCCTCCTGCATCGCCGCGGCGCCTGCAAGCCCCGCACCACGCAACAGATTGAACAGCAAGGTCTCGGCCTGATCGTCGCGCTGATGGGCGAGCACGATCCAGTCCGCCGGCGTGCGCGCGAACACCGCATGGCGCGCGCGCCGCGCCGCCGCCTCTAGCCCATCTGAAGAGCCGCGTTCGACGATCACACGTTCGCATCGGAAGGGCACACCCAGACTGCGCGCATAGTCGGCGCAGAAATCCGCCCAGGCATCGGCATGCGGACTCAAGCCGTGATGGACATGCAATGCAGAAAGTCCTTCCGGACGCAGCCGAGCCAAGGCGTGCAACAGGACGACGGAATCGATGCCGCCGGACAATCCGACCACCAGCCGGGCGCCGGGCGGCGCATGGCGAGCCAATGAGGCTGCCAGCGCGGCTGTCAGCCGCTCAATGGGTGGCGAGTTCCTTGAATTTGCCATGACCCATCAAGCGCTGGTAACGGCGCTCGACGAGTTCGTCGGCAGAGAGCCCCTGCAGACCGCGCAGCGCATCCTGCAAGGCCTTCTTCAGCGCGCTCGCGGCCGCACGCGGATCGCGGTGTGCGCCGCCCGGCGGTTCATTGATGACGCGATCGATCAGACCGAGGGTCTTCAGGCGCGAAGCCGTGATCCCCAGCGTCTCGGCCGCATCGGGCGCGCGCTCCGCGCTCTTCCAGAGGATCGACGCGCAGCCCTCGGGCGAAATCACCGAATAGGTCGCGTATTGCAGCATCATCACCACGTCGCCCTGGGCGATCGCCAGCGCACCGCCCGACCCGCCCTCGCCGATGATCGTGCACACCAGCGGCACCTTCAGCTCGGCCATCACATACAGATTGCGGCCGATCGCCTCGGACTGGCCGCGTTCTTCGGCACCGATGCCCGGATAGGCGCCGGGCGTATCGACGAAGGTGAACACCGGCATGCCGAACTTTTCCGCCAGACGCATCAGCCGCAGCGCCTTGCGATAGCCCTCGGGCCGGGGCATGCCGAAATTGCGATGGATCTTTTCTTTGGTGTCGCGCCCCTTCTGATGGCCGATCACCATACAGGACTGGCCATTGAAACGCGCGAGCCCCCCGACGATCGCCGGATCGTCGGCGAACGCGCGATCGCCGTGCAGCTCGACGAAATCGGTAAAGATCATGCCGATGTAATCGAGGGTATAGGGGCGCTGCGGATGACGCGCCACCTGCGCGATCTGCCAGGGCGTCAGCTTGGCGTAGATCTCCTTGACGAGCGCCGCGCTCTTGCTCTCCAGCCGGCCGATCTCGTCAGAGATATCCACCGCCGAGTCGTCCTGAACATAACGCAACTGCTCGATTTTCTCCTCGAGCTCGGCGATCGGCTGCTCGAAATCCAGAAAGGTCGTCTTCATGGTGGGGATTCTACCGGAGGGTGCCGCTCCGCCAGCGCCGACTTTACGCCCGCCGCCAGGTGGTGCCTTGCGGGCCGTCTTCGAGGATGATGCCGGCGGCTTTCAGTTCGTCGCGGATGCGGTCGGCTTCGGCGAAGTTCTTTGCCTTCTTCGCGGCGGTGCGGGCGGCGACCTTGGCGTCGATTTCCGCCGTGCTCATGCTCTCGCCCGCGACGGGCCCAGCTTGCAGGAATTCGAGCGGATCGCGTTGCAGCAGGCCCAATACGCCACCCAAGCCCTTCAGCTGCGCGGCCAGTCGTGCGTCCTTGCTGCGATTCACCTCATTGGCGAGATCGAACAGCACCGCGATCGCTTCCGGCGTGGCGAAGTCGTCGTCCATCGCCGCTTTGAAACGTTGCGCATGCGCTTCGTGCCAATCCACCCGAGCTTCGACAACGAATCCTTTCAGCGCGGTGTAGAGGCGGGTGAGCGCGACCTTCGCATCCTCGAGATGGGCATCCGAGTAATTCAGCGGGCTGCGATAGTGCGCGCGCAGGATGAAGAAACGCACGACTTCGGGATGGTATTTCCAGAGGACTTCGCGGATGGTGAAGAAGTTGCCGAGCGATTTCGACATCTTCTCGTCATCGACGCGCACGAAGCCGTTGTGCATCCAGTAATTGACGAAGGTATGGCCATGCGCCCCTTCGGATTGCGCGATCTCGTTCTCGTGGTGCGGGAACTGCAAATCCTGGCCGCCGCCGTGGATGTCGAAGTGCTCGCCCAAGAGGCGCGAGCTCATCGCCGAGCATTCGATGTGCCAGCCGGGACGTCCCGGCCCCCACGGCGAATCCCACTTGACCTCGGCGCCCTCCTCCGGCTTCGCGTGTTTCCAGAGCACGAAGTCGAGCGGATCGTGCTTGCCTTCCATGACATCGACACGACTGCCGGCGCGCAGGTCTTCGAGCGATTTGCCGGAAAGCTTGCCATAGCCGGGAAACTTGCGTACTGCATAGCAGACGTCGCCGTTGGCGGCGACATAGGCATAGCCGTTCTTTTCCAGCTTGGCGATCAGCTCCTGCATCGCCGGCACGTATTCGGTGGCACGTGGTTCGAAATCGGGCCGCGCCACGCCTAAAGCGTCGGCATCCTCGTGCATCGCCGCGATGAAGCGATCGGTGAGACTACGGATCGATTCGCCGTTTTCCGCGGCGCGCTTGATGATCTTGTCGTCGATGTCGGTGATGTTGCGCACATAGGTGACCTGATAGCCGCTGGCCTTGAGCCAGCGCACCACCATGTCGAAGACCACCAGCACGCGGGCGTGGCCGAGATGGCAGTAGTCGTAGACGGTCATGCCGCAGACGTAGAGCCGCACTTTGCCCGGCTCGATGGGCACGAATTCCTGCAGGGTGCGGGTCAGCGAGTTGTAGATTTTCAGCATGGCAGGATGCGGAAAGCGTCGAACGAAAGGCTAGAATCATACGTGTTTTGTTCTGCCAGGAGAGCCCATGAAGCACCTCTTTGCCCTGTTGTCCGCACTGCTTTTCTCGCTGGCCGCCGCGGCCGCCAACCCCCAGGTCGAGCTGAAGACCAGTCTCGGCGTGATCGTTCTCGAACTCGATGCCGCCAGAGCGCCAAAGACCACCGAGAACTTCATGCAGTACGTCAAGGACGGTTTCTACGACGGCACGATCTTCCACCGCGTCATCGACGGCTTCATGATCCAGGGCGGCGGCATGACGCCCGACATGAAGGAAAAACCCACGCGCGCGCCGATCCCCAACGAGGCCAAGAACGGCCTCAAGAACGTCACCGGCAGCATCGCGATGGCCAGGACGCGCGATCCACACTCGGCCGCGGCGCAGTTCTTCATCAACGTCAAGGACAATGCCTTCCTCGACTACCCTGGCCAGGACGGCTGGGGCTATGCAGTATTCGGCCAGGTCGTGCGGGGTCTCGATGTCGTGCAGAAAATCGCCAAGGTCCCCACCGGCAATGCCGGCTTCCACCAAAACGTCCCGCTCACCCCCGTCGTCATCGAATCCGCCCGCATCCTCGACAAGAAATAAGGAACCCCCGACATGATCAAGCTCACCACCAACCTTGGCACCATCACCCTCGAACTCGACGCCGAGAAGGCACCGAAGACCGTCGCCAACTTCCTCGATTACGTCAAGGCCGGCCATTACGACGGCACGATCTTCCACCGTGTCATCGACGGCTTCATGATCCAGGGGGGCGGCTTCCTACCCGGCATGAAGCAGAAGCCGACCAACGCGCCGATCGAGAACGAGGCGGCCAATGGTCTGAAAAACCAGCGTGGCACGATCGCGATGGCGCGCACCTCGGACCCGCACTCGGCCACCGCGCAGTTCTTCATCAACGTCGCCGACAACGACTTCCTCGATTTCCGTGCGCCGTCGGGCAACGGCTGGGGCTACTGCGTGTTCGGGCACGTCGTCGAGGGCATGGACGTCGTCGACAAGATCAAGCGCGTGAGGACCGGCAACAAGGGTTTCCACCAGGATGTCCCCGTCGAGGACGTCGTCATCGAAAAGGCAGAAGTCGTCTGAGCGAGCTGTTCATCTCGGACCTGCATCTTGCCCCGGCTGAGCCGGGGACGGTGCAGACCTTCCTCGATTTCCTCGCCGGGCCGGCACGTAGGGCGGAGCGTCTGACGATTCTCGGCGACCTGTTCGACTACTGGGCGGGGGATGACGATCTGGCCGATCCCTTCAATGCCCGGATCGTCGCGGCTTTGCGCACGCTGTCCGACCGCGGCGTGCGGCTCGAATTCATGGCCGGCAACCGCGATTTCCTGGTCGGCGAAGATTTCGCCCATGCTGCCGGTCTCACCCTGCTGCCGGACCCCTGTGTGCGCGACATCGCGGGCGTGAAAACGCTGCTGACGCATGGCGATGCGCTGTGTACCGACGATGTCGATTACCAGCGTTTCCGCGCCCAAGTGCGCGACCCGGCGTGGCGCGCGGCCTTCCTCGCCCGCCCGCTGGCGGATCGCAAGCGCGAGATCGAAACGCTACGGATGATGAGCGAGACGGAGAAACGGCACAAACCGGCAGAGATCATGGACGTCAATGCCGATGCCGTCACCGCCTGGTTCGTCGAGCATCGTGCCGAAGCATTGATCCACGGCCACACCCACCGGCAGGGCCGCCATGAGTATGTCCTCAATGGCAAGATCTGCACGCGCTGGGTGCTCGGCGACTGGCATCCCGGCCGCGGCAACGCCCTCTTCTGCGAACCGGCAGGCTGGCGCTGGCTTGACCTACGCTGAGCGATGCCGATAATCCCGAAGCATCTCAACCCACAGGACCCCATCATGCTCCGCCCCGCATTCCCTCTCCTTGCCACCCTACTCTCGCTGTGCTGCCTGACCTTCGATGCGCTGGCCGACATCAAGATCGGCGTGATCGCTTCTTCGACCGGGGTCACCGCCGTGATCGGCATCCCGCAGAAGAATACGGTTTCGCTGCTGCCCACCGAGATCGGCGGGCAGAAGGTCGAATATGTCGTGCTCGACGACGCCTCCGACCCGACCAATGCCGTCACCAACGTCAAGAAGCTCTTGACCGAGCACAAGGTCGATGCACTGATCGGCCCGACGACGACCCCAGCCGCACTGGCGATCCTCGACTTCGTCGCCGAGGCGAAGGTGCCGCTGGTAACGACGGTCGGCTCGTCGGCGATCGTGCTGCCGATGGATGAAAAAAAGAAGTGGGTGTTCAAGACCACGCAGAACGACGACCTGATCGCCGAGGCGGTGATCGAGCACATGGTCGCCAGCGGCATCAAGACGCTCGGCTTCATTGGCTTCAACGATCCCTATGGCGAGAACTGGTACAAAGTCTTCGCGCCGATGGCCGAGAAAGCGGGTTTGAAGATCGTCGCCAACGAACGCTTCACGCGCACCGACCAGTCGGTGATCGGTCAAGCGCTGAAGATCATCGCCGCGAAGCCCGATGCGGTGTTCATCGCCGCGACCGGTGGCCCGGCCGTGCTGCCCCAGGCGACGCTGTTGGAAAAGGGCTATAAGGGCAGGCTCTACCAGACCCACGGCGTCGCCACCAACGATTTCATCCGTATCGGCGGCGCCAAAGTCGAGGGCACGCTGATGGCCGGCGGCCCGATGCTGGTGGCAGACGACCTGCCGGCGAGCAACCCGATCAAGGCCGTCGCGCAAGGCTATATCAAAGCCTATGACGCGAAATTCGGCGCCGGCACGACCTCGACCTTCGGCGCCAACACCTGGGACGCAGGGCTGTTGCTGCAAAAGGCGATTCCCGTCGCGCTCAAAAAAGCCCAGCCCGGCAGTGCCGAATTTCGCGCCGCACTGCGCGAGGCGCTCGAACAAACGAAGGAACTGGTTGGCGCGCAGGGCGTGTTCAACATGACGCCGCAGAATCACAACGGCATGGATGCCCGCGCCCGCGTGATGATGACGGTGAAGAACGGGCGCTGGACGCTGATCCAGTGATCAGGCAACCGCCGATCAAATTGCGGCGCGGGTGCATCGCTGTGTTGCGCGGCGTCTCGCTTGCGGCTTGCTTCGGCGTTCCCTCAGCGACGCCGCGGCCTATCGGCTGTCGCGGCGCTCGGACGGCGCGCGGCGCGCGGCTTGTCGCCCTCGCCTGCCTTTGCCGGGCGGATCCTCAGCGGCAGGTGTCTCACCCGCGTGCGTTTGAGGATGTCGAGCACTTCGGCCGGCAGTTCCGGCAATTCGACGGTGCTGTAGTCGTCGAACAGGTGGATCTGACCGATCAGCCGACCGTCGATGCCGCCTTCGTTGGCGATTGCGCCGACGATTTCCTTCGGCAGCACGCCCTGGTTCCTGCCCACTTCGATGCGGTAGCGGACGATCGGCGCACGGTCGAAATCGCGCTTGGGCGCCGGGGCGGGACGCGGCTTGCGCTCGGTCTTCTCTGGCGCCATCTCGAAAGTCGGCGCTCGCGAGACGGCACGCGTCGGCTCGCCGCGTGAAATCTGGCCGGCACCCTCCGGCTCTGCAAGCCCCTCCGGCCGCAATGGCCGCTCGCGCTGGGCGAGAAAGGCGAGCGCGGCGGCGATCTGGCGCGTCGCCAGCCCGTCTTCGCTTTCCATGCGCCGCACCACGTCGTAGAAGAAGTCGAGATTTTCCTGCGCCAGCGTGTCGAGGATCTGCTGGCGGAACTGCTGCACCCGTCGTTCGGCCACCTCGCCGCGGCTCGGCAAACCAACCGGCTCGATCGGCTGGCGCGTCGCGCGCTCGATGGCCTTGAGCATCCTCATCTCGCGGGGGGAAACGAACAGGATCGCCACACCCGCCCGCCCCGCCCGTCCGGTGCGGCCGATGCGGTGCACGTAGGCTTCGACGTCGTAAGGGATGTCGTAGTTGATGACATGGCTGATGCGCGGCACGTCCAGGCCGCGCGCGGCGACATCGGTGGCGACGACGATGTCGAGACTGCCGTTCTTCAGCCGCTCGATCACCTGCTCGCGCAGGCCCTGCGTCATGTCGCCGTTCAAGGCCGCCGCCTCGTAGCCGCGGGCTTCGAGCCGTTCGGCGAGTTCGACCGTCGCGGTCTTGGTGCGCACGAAGACGATCGCCGCCTCGAAATCCTCCTCGACTTCGAGCATGCGGGTCAGCGCTTCGAGCTTGTCGGCGCCGGTGACTTTCCAGTATTTCTGCTTGATCGTCGCCACCGTCGCCGTCGCGGCGCGGATCTTGACCTGCTGCGGCTCGCGCAGATAACGGCTCGCGATGCGGCGGATCGGTTCCGGCATGGTCGCCGAAAACAGCGCCGTCTGTCGCGTCGCCGGCGTGTGTTCGAGGATCCATTCGACATCGTCGATGAAGCCCATGCGCAGCATCTCGTCGGCCTCATCGAGCACCAGCGTCCGCAGATGGCCAAGATCGAGGCTCTTCCGTTCGAGGTGATCCATGATGCGGCCCGGCGTGCCGACGATCACCTGCGCGCCACGGGAGAGCGCCCGCAGCTGGATCACCATGCTCTGGCCGCCGTAGATCGGCAGCACGTGGAAGCCCGGCATCTGGTGCGCGTATTTCTGGAAGGCTTCGGCGACCTGGATCGCCAGCTCGCGCGTCGGTGCGAGCACCAGTGCCTGCGGGCGCTTGTCGGCCAGATCGAGCCGCGCCAGGATCGGCAGCGCAAACGCCGCCGTCTTGCCGGTGCCCGTCTGCGCTTCGCCGAGCAGGTCGCGTCCGGCCAACAGATGCGGGATGCAGGCGGCCTGGATCGGCGACGGCGTCTCATAGCCGACTTCGGCGAGCGCGGAAAGGAGATACGGTGGCAGCGCGAGCGCCGCGAAGGAGTCGGGGGTGTCGGTCATCGGAAAGCCTGCGTCCGGCAGGGAGAAGAAGGGCCATTCAGGCCGCGCGGGCCGGCATTATCGCAGAATCCGGTAAGGCGCAGGGTCGATGGCCGGCGCATGCCCCGAAACGAGATCGGCCAGCAGCCGGCCGGAGCCGACCGCCATGGTCCAGCCCAGCGTGCCGTGGCCGCCATTCACATACAGCCCGCCGATCGGTGTCGGACCGATCAGCGGAACGTTGCCGGGCGTGGCCGGACGCAGGCCCGCCCACGGCTCGACGGCATCGTCGCGGAATGTGAGACCCGGGAAGATCTGCCGCACGCGGCGGATGAGCGGCGCGATGCGCGCGGGATTGATCGACGTGTCCAGGCCAGTGAATTCGGCCGTGCCGGCCACGCGCAGGCGCTGGCCGAGGCGTGAATAGACGATCTTCGCGCCGTCGTCGGTCAGGCTCACGCTCGGCGCCGGCGCATCGGGGGACAGCGCAATGGTGATCGAATAGCCCTTGGCGGGATAGATCGGCAGGCGCATGCCCAACGGCCGCAACAGTCCAGGCGTGTAGCTGCCGAGTGCAACGACGCAAGCCTCGGCCGCGATGCGTTCGTCATCGACCAGCCGCACCGCATTGAATCGTCCCCCCGCGGCCTCGATGCCGGCGACCGCGCAGCCGTGGCGGAACGTCACACCGTGCTGACGGCAATGGCCGGCCAAGGCCACGGTAAAGCGCCGCGCATCGCCGGATTCGTCATCGGCCGTGTAGGTGCCGCCGACGATCGGCAGCGTCGAATCCTTGAGCGCCGGCTCGATCGCCAGACATTCCGCCGCCGACTTGACGCTGCGCTCGCAACCGAACTGCTGCATGAATTCGGCCTGGGGAATGGCACGCGCGAATTCCTGCTCGTCGGTGTAGTAATGCAGGATGCCGCGTTCCAGGCAATCGTATTCCAGCCCCAGCTCATGGCGCAACGCTTTCACGCGCGCGCGGCTGTCGAGCGCCAGCGCGAGGATCGCGCGGATGTTGGCGCGTGTGCGCTCGGGCGTGCATTCGCGCAGGAAGCGCAATCCCCAGATCCATTGGGCGGCATCGGCACGCAACCGCCACAACAGCGGGGAATCCTCGCGACCGAGCCATTTGAGGATCTTCAGCGGCGTCGCGGGATTCGCCCACGGTTCGGCATGACTGGTCGAGATCTGCCCGCCGTTGGCGAAGCTGGTCTCCAGCGCCGGGCCGGGCTGACGGTCGATGACGGTCACCTCGTGACCATCCCGGGCGAGGAACCAGGCCGAGGCGACACCGAGCAGTCCCGCTCCAAGCACTACAATACGCATTCGCTGTTCCTGCCCGACCCCATGGAAGGATGAAACCTCTGCACAACGCCGCAGCCCGCCCGCGCGGCAAAAGTTAACGTGAAACACATAGCAAAAAGAGCGCCACCCTTCGTTTTCCTTGATGGCAGCCTACTTTCGCGGCGCAAGCCGCGCATGAAGTCTCCCCTCCCGCGAGGGGCGGAGGCGGGGTTTCGCGAAGCACTGCTTCGCGCCGCCGGAGCCGGCCGGCTGTGCAAAGCCGGCCGTGGGACAGGCTGGGGGAGGGCGGGCGTTTATTTTTGCGCATGGTATTTCATCCTCCGCGGGTGCCGATTGCCGGCATGCGCGTTAGACAGAGGTTTCGAGATTATAGGCACTCGACCATGAAGTTCCTCTTCGACCTGTTTCCGGTCATCCTGTTTTTCGTGGCGTACAAGTTCGCCGGCATTTATGTCGCCACCGGTGTCGCCATCGTCGCCACCTTCGCGCAGATCGGCTGGGTGCATTTCCGCCACGGCAAGGTCGACAAGATGCTCTGGGTGAGCCTGGTGCTGATCGTCGTCTTTGGCGGCATGACGCTCCTGCTGCACGACCCGACCTTCATCAAATGGAAGCCGACGATCCTCTACTGGCTCTTCGCGCTGGTGCTGCTCGGTTCGGCCTGGCTTTTCAAGAAGAACCTGATCCGCGCCATGATGGAAAAACAGATGACCCTGCCCGAGACCATTTGGAACCGCCTCAATCTCGCTTGGGCGGCCTTCTTCGCCGCGATGGGGCTACTCAACCTCTACGTCGCCTACAATTTCAGCGAGGACGCCTGGGTGAATTTCAAACTGTTCGGTGGCATGGGCCTGATGCTCGCCTTCGTCGTCGCCCAGGGTTTCTTGCTCGCCAAATACATCGAACCCACCGAGAAGGAACACTCCTGATGCTCTACATGATCCTCGGCACCGACGCCCCGGGCAGTCTCGACAAGCGCCTCGCCGCGCGCCCCGCTCATCTCGAGCGGCTGCAGGCCTTGCAGGCCGCCGGCCGACTGATCCTCGCCGGCCCCTGCCCGGCCATCGACAGCCCAGACCCCGGCCCGGCTGGCTTTTCCGGCAGCCTGATCGTCGCCGAGTTCGACTCGCTCGAAGCCGCCCAGGCCTGGGCGGCGGCCGATCCCTACGTCGCCGCCGGCGTCTATGCCAGCGTGACGGTGAAACCCTTCAAGAAGGTTCTACCATGAGCACCGTCGAACTGATCCGCGCTCGCCTGGCGACGCTCTCTCCCAGCGCACTCGAGATCCGCGACGACAGCGCCCAGCATGCCGGCCATGCCGGTGCGAAGGAAGGCGGTCATTACGCGATCCGTATCGTCGCGCCCTGCTTCGCCGGGCTGACGACCTTGCAGCGTCATCGCCTGGTGTATGATGCCATCGGCGATCTGCCCGGTGCCCGTATTCATGCGCTGAGCATCACCGCCAAGACCCCCGAAGAAACCTAATTTTCACCCGGACACCCGCCATGAAACGCACTTTGCTGTCGCTTGCTCTGCTCGCTTTTGCCTCCTCGACAACCCTTGCCGCCGACCCGATCGCCAAGGTCAATGGCAAACCCATCCCCGCCAGCCGCGCCGAGGTCCTGATCGCCCACCAGCTGGCGCAGGGCCAGGCCAAGACACCCGAACTCGAAAAAGCCGTCAAGGAAGAACTGGTACGCCGCGAAGTGCTGGCGCAGGCCGCCACCGCCAAAGGGCTCGACAAGAAACCCGATGTGCAGGCGCAAATCGATCTCGCCCGCCAGGGCGTGCTGATCGGCGCCTATCTCAACGAGTACGCCAAGACCCTCAAGATCAGCGACGATGAAATCAAGAAGGAATACGACGCGATCAAGAACGCACTCGGCGACAAGGAATACAAGGCGCGCCACATCCTCGTCGACAAGGAGGAGGAAGCCAAGGACATCATCGCCAAGCTCAAGGCGGGCCAGAAGTTCGAGGAGCTGGCCAAGGTTTCCAAGGACCCCGGTTCGAAGGACAAGGGCGGCGAGCTCGGCTGGGCGAACAAGGCCAGCTACGTGCCGGCCTTCGCCGACGCGATGGTCAAGCTCGCCAAGGGCAAGTTCACCGAAACCCCGGTGCAGAGCAATTTCGGCTGGCATGTGATCCAGCTCGACGACGTGCGCGAACTGAAGGCGCCCGCCCTCGACGAGGTCAAGCCGCAGATCGTCCAGCGGCTGCGTCAGCAGGCCGTCGAGAAGCACATCCTCGATCTGCGCGCGAAAGCCAAGGTCGAGTAAGCGAAACTCGGCGCTGGCAGGACGGCACATCCGCCAGCACAACGGCGGCGCTCATGTTCGAAGCCTGGCGCAACTGGCGGCGTGAGCGCGCCGCCAGCCGCATCGAGATCACCGCGGACCAATGGCGTGAGGCGGAATACCCGTTGCCCTTCCTCGACCGGCTGGGGGAAGAGGATCGCCAACGCCTGCGCGCGCTGGCGCGCGAATTCATCGCCAGCAAGGAATGGAGCGGCGCACAAGGCCTGCAACTGACCGCCCAGATCCAACTCTCGATCGCACTGCAGGCCTGCCTGCCGATCCTCAACCTCGGTCTCGACTGGTATCGCGGCTGGATCGGCATCGTCGTCTATCCCGGCGATTTCGTCATCCCGCGCCAGATCGTCGATGAAGACGGCGTCGTCCATGAATACGACGACCCCGTGCTCGGCGAAGCCTGGGAAGGCGGCCCGGTGCTGCTTTCATGGTTCGACGACCCGACCGAGCCCGGCGATGTCAGCATCGTCATCCACGAATTCGCCCACAAGCTCGACATGACCAACGGCGCGGTCGATGGCATGCCGCGGCTGCACGCCGAAATGCGCGCCGCCGACTGGAGCGCCGCCTATCAGTCGGCCTTCGACGATTTCTGCCGCCGTGTCGAGGCCGGCGAGAAAACGGCCATCGACCCTTACGCCGCCGAGCATCCGAGCGAATTCTTCGCCGTCACGAGCGAAGTCTTCTTCGAAGCACCCGATCTCTTGATGGCCGCATATCCGGCCGTGTATGCGCAGCTCGCGCTGTTCTACCGACAGGACCCACTGCGAGACACCGGCAACGTTGTTGCATTGCAACAAGCCTGAGGTCACAATACGCATCTCACCCTCATCCCGGCCCTCATCATGAGCCACGACTTCATCGACACCATCGAAAACCGCACCTTTGATGAGATCCAGGTCGGCGATTCCGCTTCGCTGACGCGCACGCTGCGGCCCGAAGACATCCAGATGTTCGCGATCATCTCCGGCGACATGAACCCGACCCATGTCGATCCGGAATACGCGCGCTCGTCGCAGTTCCGCGAGGTCGTCGGCCATGGCATGTGGGGGGCGATGCTGTTCTCGAACATCCTCGGCACGCAGTTTCCCGGCCCCGGCACGATCTACGTCGACCAGAACCTGCATTTCGACCGCGTCGTGCGCATCGGCGACACGCTCACCGCCACCGTCACCTGCAAGCGCAAGTTCGATCACAACGACCACATCCTGTTCGACTGCCGCTGCACCAACCAGGACGGCGAGCTGGTCATCAGCGGCACCGCCGAGGTGATCGCGCCGATCGAAAAGATCAAGCGCATGAAGGTCGCACTGCCGGAGATCAAGCTCTCGGCGACCAAGACCGCGCGCTACGAACATCTGCTGGAAATCACCGCGGGGCTGGCGCCGATCCCGATGGCCGTGGTACACCCCTGCGATGCCGAATCGCTAAAAGGGGCGCTCTTGGCACGCGATCGCGGTCTGATCGATCCGACCCTGGTCGGGCCGGAAAAACGCATCCGCGCGCTGGCCGAAGAGCTGGGCCTGAGCCTCTACGGCTGCCAGTTCCTCGATGTGCCGCACAGCCATGCGGCCGCCGAGTCCGGCGTCGCGCTGGCGCGCGAGGGGCTCGTCGAGGCGCTGATGAAAGGCAGTCTGCACACCGACGAGCTGATGAGCGAAGTCGTCGACAAGGCCACCGGATTGCGCACCGACCGGCGCATCAGCCACGTCTTCATGATGGACGTGCCGACCTATCCGCGCCCGCTCCTGATCACCGATGCCGCGGTCAATGTCGCCCCCGATCTGCCGACCAAGGTCGACATCGTGCAAAACGCAATCGATCTGGCACACATGCTGAAGATTCCCGAGCCCAAGGTCGCGCTGCTCGCCGCGGTCGAGACGGTGAATGCCAAGATGCCCGCCACGCTCGACGCCGCTGCGTTATGCAAGATGGCCGACCGCGGCCAGATCCAGGGCGGTATCCTCGACGGCCCGCTGGCCTTCGACAACGCGATCTCGGTGGTCGCCGCGCGCACCAAGGGCATCAAATCGGCGGTGGCCGGCCAGGCCGACATCCTGCTGGTGCCGGACATCGAATCCGGCAACATGCTCGCCAAGCAGCTCGAATATCTCGCCGATGCGCTCGCCGCCGGCATCGTGCTCGGCGCACGCGTGCCGATCGTGCTCACCAGCCGCGCCGATTCGGCGCAAACGCGCACCGCCTCGACGGCGATTGCCGTCGTCATGGCCCATTGCAAACGCGGCACCTGCAAGTAAGCGCGCGCACGATGGCTGATGCCCTACTGACCCTGAACTGCGGGTCCGCCACGATCAAATATGCACTGTTCCGGCGTGGCGATCCCATCCCGGCCAAGCCCGAATTCGCTGGCCTGATCGAGGTCGGCAGCGAAGACGGCGCTCATCGCGCCGCCATCGAGCGCCTGCTGCACTGGGTGCGCGCGCAGGCCGCCGACTGGACGATCGTCGGCGTCGGCCACCGCGTCGTCCATGGCGGCGAACGCTACGCACAGCCGATCGTGATCGACGATGCCCACCTCGCGCAGCTCAAGGCCTTCATTCCGCTCGCGCCGCTGCATCAGCCGCACAATCTCGCCGGCATCGAGGCGATGCAGGCCGCCCTGCCGGACGTTCCCCAGATCGCCTGCTTCGATACCGCCTTCCATCGCACCCAGCCAGAGATCGCCCAGCGCTTCGCGCTGCCGCGCCACATCACGGCGCAGGGCGTGCGCCGCTATGGCTTCCACGGCCTATCCTACGAATACATCGCCGAGACACTGCCGCGGCATCTCGACGCCGGGCGCGCCAATGGCCGCGTCATCGTCGCCCATCTGGGTAACGGCGCCTCGATGTGCGGCATGCTGGGTAGGCAAAGCCAGGCGACGACGATGGGCTTCACGGCGCTCGAAGGGTTGATGATGGGCACGCGCACCGGCAGCCTCGATCCCGGCGTTCTTCTCTATCTGATGGATTACGCCGGCATGGACACGCAGGCGCTCACCCGCCTCCTCTACAAGGAATCCGGTCTGCTGGGCGTCTCGGGCATCTCCGCCGACATGCGCGTGCTGCTGGTCTCCGACCGGCCCGAGGCGCAAGAGGCCGTCGAGCTCTTTTGCTACCGTATCGTGCGTGAGACCGGCTCGCTCGCCGCCGCGCTGGGCGGCCTCGATGCCTTCGTATTCACTGGCGGCATCGGCGAACACGCCGCGCCGGTGCGGGAGCGGGTCTGCCGGCAGCTCGGCTGGCTGGGCGTGGAAGTCGATCCCGCGGCCAATGCGAACCATCAGGAGCGCATCAGCACGCCAGCCAGCAAGGCGACCGTGCTCGTCCTGCCGACCAACGAGGAATGGATGCTGGCGCGCCATGCCGACGAGCTGATCGGCTGAGCATGCCGTGCCGTCTCGCCAGCGCCGAGCCATAGCGGCCATTGCCGGAGCGAGCCAATCGCGCGCACAATAGCGCCATGAATACGGTGCTCTCCTTCCTCGACCCTGCCCGCCCGGAGCCCTGGGCCAGTTTCCTCGAACAAATCGACCGCGTCGCGCCCCATCTCGGCCGGCTTGGCGTCTGGATCGAAACGCTCAAGCGGCCAAAGCGGGTTTTCATCGTCGATGTGCCGATCCATCGCGACGACGGCTCGCTCGCGCACTTCGAGGGCTATCGCGTGCACCACAATGTCTCGCGCGGGCCGGGCAAGGGCGGCGTGCGTTTTCACCCCGGCGTGACGCTCAATGAGGTGATGGCACTCGCCGGCTGGATGACGATCAAGAATGCCGCGCTCAACCTGCCCTACGGTGGCGCGAAAGGCGGTCTGCGCGTCGCACCGGAGACGCTCTCGCGCGCCGAACTCGAACGCGTGACCCGGCGCTATACCTCGGAGATCGGCATCCTGCTGGGGCCCACGCGCGACATTCCGGCACCGGATGTCGGTACCGACCAGCAGATCATGGCCTGGATGATGGATACCTACTCCACCGGCCAGGGCGAAACGGTCACCGGCGTGGTCACCGGCAAACCGCTCTGCCTCGGCGGCAGCCTGGGCCGACGCGAGGCGACCGGCCGCGGTGTGTTCATCGCCGCCAGAGAGATCGCCCGCCGCCATGGGATCGAGGTAAGCGGCACCCGCGTGGTCGTGCAGGGCTTCGGCAACGTCGGTTCCATCGCCGCGCAATGTTTTGCCGCCGCCGGGGCACGCGTCGTGGCCTTGCAGGATGCCAGCGGCAGCATCGCCAATCCGGCCGGCATCGACATCGCTGCCGCCCTCCGTCATGTCGAGGCAGGGCACCGGCTGGCCGAATTCCCGGGTGCCACACCGATCGACGACGAAGCCTTCTGGAATACGCCCTGCGAATTCCTCGTCCCGGCCGCGCTGGAAGGGCAGCTCACGCCCGAGCGCGCCTCTCGTGTGCAGACACGTTTCGTCGTCGAAGGCGCCAACGGCCCGACACCGCCGGCGGCGGACGACATCCTCGCCGAACGCGGCATCATCGTCGTGCCCGACGTGATCGCCAACGCCGGCGGCGTCACGGTGAGCTATTTCGAATGGGTGCAGGATTTTTCCAGCTTCTTCTGGAACGAGGACGAAATCAACGCCCGCCTCGAAACGATCATGGCCAATGCGGTGCGTGCCATGGCCGAGCTCGCCGAGGAACGCAAGGTCTCGCTGCGCACCGCCGCCTTCATCATCGCCTGCACCCGGGTGCTGGAAGCACGCGATCGGCGCGGTCTATACCCATAATCCGTTCGGCGTGCCGTCTCGCCAGCGCCGACTTTTATAATGCGCGGTTTTTGCTCGTTCCCGCCGCCATGTCCAAGCTCGCCCACGAGATCGCCCGCCGCCGCACCTTCGCCATCATCTCCCACCCGGACGCGGGCAAGACGACGCTGACCGAAAAGCTGCTCTGGTTTGGCGGTGCGATCCAGGTCGCCGGCGAGGTGCGCGCGCGGAAAGCCGCGCGGCATGCGACTTCCGACTGGATGGAGCTGGAAAAGCAGCGCGGCATCTCGGTGACCAGTTCGGTGATGCAGTTCCCCTACCGCGACTGCATGGTGAATCTCCTCGACACTCCCGGCCATGAGGACTTTTCCGAGGATACCTACCGCACCCTCACCGCCGTCGACTCGGCCGTGATGGTGATCGATTCGGTCAACGGCGTCGAGGCGCAGACGATCAAGCTCTTGAACGTCTGCCGGCTCAGGGACACGCCGATCCTCACCTTCATCAACAAGCTCGACCGCGAGGGCCGCTCACCCATCGACCTGCTCGACGAAATCGAGGACGTGCTGAAGATCCAGTGCGCGCCGATGACCTGGCCGATCGGCATGGGGAAATCGTTCCGCGGCGTCTATGACCTCTACGACGACTGCGTCTATTTCTTCGATCCGCAGGCCGAGAAAGGCACCTCGCGCGTCATCGAAAAGCTCGACAACCCCGAGCTCGACGCCTTGCTTGGACTGCAGGCCGAAGAACTGCGCAATGAGGTGGAACTCGTCAAAGGCGCCTCGCACCCCTTCGACAAGGAGGCCTATCTCGCGGGCCGGCAGACGCCGGTGTTCTTCGGCTCGGCGATCAACAACTTCGGCGTGCAGTCTCTCCTCGACGCGATCGTCGACCTCTCGCCCCCGCCGCAGCATCGACCGGCGATCAGCAACGGCGCTCCCCGCATGGTCGAGCCGCTGGAGCCGAAATTCACCGGCTTCGTCTTCAAGATCCAGGCCAACATGGACCCGAAGCACCGCGACCGCATCGCCTTCGTGCGCGTCTGCTCCGGCCATTACACGCGTGGCATCAAGCTGAAGCAACTGTCGACGGGCAAGACGCTGGCGGTCAACAACGCGATCACCTTCATGGCGCAGGATCGCAACACGACCGACGAAGCCTGGCCGGGCGACATCATCGGCATTCCGAACCACGGCACCGTGGTGCTCGGCGACAGCTTCACCGAAGGCGAGGACCTCAAATTCACCGGCATCCCCTGCTTTGCGCCCGAGCATTTCCGTCGCGCGCAAATCCGCAATCCGATGAAGATCAAGCAGCTGCAGAAAGGCTTGCAGCAGCTCGCCGAGGAAGGCGCGACACAATTGTTCAAGCCCTTGCACGGCAACGACTTGATCCTCGGCGCGGTGGGCCTGTTGCAGTTCGACGTGGTCGCCCACCGGCTCGAACACGAATACGGCGTCGACTGCTTCTTCGAGCCGGTGAATGTCGCCACCGCGCGCTGGCTACGCGGTTCCGAGCTCGCGCTGAAAGCCCTGATCGACAAGACGCCGGCCAACATCGCGCTCGACGGCGCGGGAGACTATGTCTATCTCGCCCCCAACCGCGTCAATCTGCAGATGACGATGGAGCGCCATCCGGACATCGTCTTTCTGGAGACGCGTGAAATCCACTGATGGGCGCAAAACGGCAAACCGTATAATCCAAGCTTTGAAACCAGGAACACACCATGGAAGCCGAACGCCTGAACAGCCTGGCCAACCGCATCGCCGACCTCGAAGCCCGCGGCGACCAACTGCGGAGGTATCTTTGACTTCGATGCGAAGTCCGAGAAGCTCGCCGAAATCAATCGCCTGATGGAAGACCCCGGCATCTGGAACGATGCCGAGCGCGCCCAGAGCCTGGGCAAGGAGAAAAAATCCCTCGAAGCCGTGGTGCTCACGCTGGAAGGCGTGAAGAACAGCCTCGCCGATGCGCGCGAGCTGCTCGAGATGGCCAAGGCGGAGGAAGACGAAGAGACGCTCGCCGCCGTCGAGAGCGATCTCGCCGCCGTCGAAGCGAAGGTCGCCGACCTCGAATTCCGTCGCATGTTCAACAATCCGGCCGACCCGAACAACTGCTTCATCGACATTCAGGCCGGCGCCGGCGGCACCGAAGCCTGCGACTGGGCCAGCATGCTGTTGCGCCAGTATCTGAAATACTGCGAGAAAAAGGGTTTCAAGACCGAGATCCTCGAACAGACCGATGGTGACGTCGCCGGTATTCGCAGCGCGACGATCAAGGTCGAGGGCGATTATGCCTACGGCTTTTTGCGCACCGAGACCGGCGTGCATCGCCTGGTGAGGAAGTCGCCTTTCGATTCGTCCGGCGGTCGTCACACCAGCTTCGCCAGCATCTACGTCTATCCCGAGATCGACGATTCGATCGAAGTGGAGATCAATCCGGCGGATTTGCGCATCGACACCTTCCGCGCTTCCGGCGCCGGCGGTCAGCACATCAACAAGACCGATTCGGCGGTGCGCATCACCCACCTGCCGACCGGCATCGTCGTGCAGTGCCAGAACGACCGCTCGCAGCACAAGAACCGCGCCGAGGCGATGGCGATGCTCAAATCACGCCTCTACGAGCTGGAAATGCGCAAGCGCCGCGAGGAAGCCGACAAGCTCGAAGCGCAGAAGACCGATGTCGGCTGGGGACACCAGATCAGAAGCTATGTGCTGGATCAGTCGCGCATCAAGGACCTGCGCACCAATGTCGAGATCTCCAACACCCAGAAGGTGCTCGACGGCGATCTCGATCCCTTCATCGAAGCCAGCCTGAAGCAAGGCGTTTGACAGAAAGCATTGCCATGAGCGACAACATCCCAGCCGCCCCGCCAGTCGACGAGAACCACATCATCGCCGAGCGCCGCGAAAAGCTCAAAGCCTGGCGCGCGACCGGCCGCGCCTATCCGAACGACTTCCGGCGCGAGAACCTCGCTGCACGTCTCGACGAGCTCTACGGCGAGAAAAGCAAGGAGGAACTGGAAGCCACGCCAATCGCCGTCAGCGTCGCCGGCCGCATCATGTTGAAGCGTGTGATGGGCAAGGCGAGCTTCATCACCGTGCAGGATCTCTCCGGCCGCATTCAGTTCTATGTCACTCGCGACAATGTCGGCGAGGCGGTGTATGAGGACTTCAAGAAGTGGGATCTGGGCGACATCGTCGGGGCGGTGGGCACGCTGATGAAGACCAAGACCGGCGAGCTCACCGTGCAATGCACGGAGATTCATCTGCTCTCGAAGTGCCTGCGCCCGCTGCCGGAAAAGTTCCACGGCCTGACCGACGTCGAGCAGAAGTACCGCCAGCGCTATCTGGATCTGATCACCAACGAGGAGACGCGCTTCACCTTCGTCGCCCGCTCGCGGATGATCCAGTCGATCCGCAACTACATGGTGCATCACGGCTTCCTCGAAGTCGAGACGCCGATGATGCATCCGATCCCCGGCGGCGCCGCAGCGAAGCCCTTCGTCACCCATCACAATGCGCTCGACATGGATCTGTTCCTGCGCATCGCGCCGGAGCTGTATCTGAAACGCCTAGTCGTCGGCGGCTTCGAGAAGGTGTTCGAGATCAACCGTAACTTCCGCAACGAAGGTCTCTCGCCGCGCCACAATCCCGAATTCACGATGATGGAGTTTTATGAGGCCTATGCCGACTACAAGACGCTGATGGACTTCACCGAAGGGCTGATCCGCCATGCGGCGCGCGAGGCGCTCGGCACCGAGGTCTTCGACTATCAGGGGCGCACGCTCGATCTCTCCAAGCCCTTCCGCCGCATGACCACCGTCGAGGCGATCCACGCCTATCATCCGGGTTACAGCCTGACGATGCTGAATGATGCCGGCTGGCTGCGCCACAAGCTCGCCGATCTCCAGGTCGAGATCAAGCCCAATGCGGGGCTGGGCACCCTGCAGATGCAGCTGTTCGAGGAAACCACCGAGGCCGAGCTGTGGGAGCCGACCTACATCATCGACTATCCGACCGAAGTCTCGCCCTTGGCGCGACGCTCCGACCGGAATCCCGAGATCACCGAACGTTTCGAGCTCTACATCGTCGGCCGCGAGATTGCCAATGGCTTCTCGGAATTGAACGATCCCGAGGATCAGGCGGCACGCTTCATGGAGCAGGCCAAGGCACGGGCCGCCGGTGATGAGGAGGCAATGTATTTCGATGCCGACTACATCCGCGCGCTCGAATACGGGCTGCCGCCCACCGGCGGCTGCGGCATCGGCATCGACCGGCTGGTGATGCTGCTCACCGACTCGCCGTCGATCCGCGACGTGATCCTCTTTCCGCAGATGCGACCTGAGTGAAGCCGGCGCCGATCGTTCCCGCCGAGCTCGCGTTCGACGGCAACGGCGTACCCTACGCGCCAGCTTTCGGCGACGTCTATCACTCCGCCAGCGGCGGCCTCGAACAGGCCCGTCATGTGTTCCTCGCCGGCAACGATCTGCCCGCGCGCTGGCGGGGGCGCGATTTCGCCATCCTGGAAACCGGCTTCGGCCTCGGTCTCAACTTCCTCGCCACCTGGCAGGCGTGGCAGGAAGCCCCCGGACGTCGGCTGCATTATTTCGCGATCGAGCGACACCCGTTTCGGGCCGAGGATCTCGCACGGCTGCATGAAAGATTCCCTGCCCTCGCGCCGCTCGCTGCCCGATTGCGCGCAGCCTGGCCCAGCCTGATTCCCGGCTTCCACCGGCTGCATTTCGAAGGCGGCGCCATCACGCTGACGTTGGTCTTCGGCGCGGCGCAGACGGTGCTCGGCGACATCGCCGGACGTTTCGACGCCTTTTATCTCGACGGTTTCTCGCCGGCAAAAAATCCCGAGATGTGGTCGAGGAAGGTTTGCGAGGATCTGGCCTGGCTCGCCGCTCCCGGCGCGACACTCGCCACCTGGACGGTGGCGGGCGAGGTGCGGCGCAATCTCGCCGCGGCGGGCTTCCATGTCGAGCGTCGCACCGGTTTCGGCAGCAAACGCGAGATGCTCGTCGGCCAATATCCCGAAGGTGCCGTTCCGCCAGCGCCGAGTTTCGGCGGCCGGAAAATCGCCGTGATCGGCGCCGGCATCGCCGGGCTCGCCTGCGCCGAACGACTCGCGTCACGCGGTTTGGAAGTCACGCTGTTCGAGCGGCGTGAGCGCATCGCCGCCGAGACCTCCGGCAATCACCAGGCGATCCTGCTGCCAGCCCTGGCCGTCGATGCAACACGCCTGGCGCGCCTGAACCAGGGTGCCTTTCTCTATGCACTGCACCGTCTCGATGCGCTCGCCGCTGGCGGCCACGCGGTCGCCAGCGGGCGTTGCGGCGTGTTCCAGATCGCCCGTGATGACTCGCACGCCCAGAAACAGGCGAGTATCGTCGCCGATCAGGGTCTCCCCCACGACTTCGTGCAGTTTCTCGATGCGGCATCGGCAGCGGACATCGTCGGCGCCGAGGTAGCCGGCCCGGGCTGGTGGTTTCCCCGCGCCGGCTGGGTCGCCCCCACCTCACTCGCTCAGGCCTTGCTGGCGCAGGCCGGGCCGGCCGTCACCCTCCGCCTCGCCACGTCCGTGGCCGCATTGGCCGGCACGGACGACGGTTGGCGTCTCCTCGATGCCGCGGGCAAGCCGCTGTGGGAAGGTGCAGCGGTCATCCTCGCCCATGCCCATGGGATTGCTGGGCTACCGCAGGCGGCGCATCTGCCGATCCTCTGCTTTCGCGGCCAGACCACCCATCTGCCGGCAGCCGCGCTTCCCCAGCCGCTGCGCTGCGTCGTCTGCCGCGAAGGCTATCTCGCCCCGCCGCACGACGGTATCGCCAGCCTGGGCGCCAGCTTCAAGCGCAGCCGTGATCTGACGCCGAGCCTCGATGAACATGCCGCAAATCTCGCCCGGCTGGAAGCCATGCTCCCCGGCTGGGGCGAGCGCTTCACGGCGGAAAATCTCACCGGCCGCGTCGCGCTGCGGCCGGTCTCGCCGGACAAACTGCCGCTGGTCGGCGCCTTGCCGCTGTCGACATGCGAGCCACGCCCGCTCGCGCATGTCGAATGGCCGTGCTGGCCGGGACTGTTCGTCGCCAGCGGTTATGGCGCGCGCGGCTTCGTCTGGGCACCGCTGATGGCCGAACTGCTCGCCAGCCAGATCTGCGGCGAACCGTTGCCGATCGGGCACGAACTCGCCGCCGCGGTCGATCCGGCGCGCTTTGCCTGGAAAGGGCGCAGCGAAATGTAACCAACTGTTGCGCGCGTCCACCGCCGGCAACGGTCTCGCGTTATGCTTGCCACACCCAACGACCAACAAGGAGGCATTCGCATGACCACGACCGTCCCGAACCCCCCGGCCAAAGCAGGTCTGCACCCGCTCGTCGCCATCGCGGCGATCGCCGTCACCGTCTTCTCGCTGTTCGGCATTGCGGCGATCAACGGCTGGCTGCCCAGCGGCAAGGCGACCTCAGCGGAGACGCCCGCAGTCGCCAGCAACACTGCCGTTACCGCAGCGCCGGCCGGCGAACCGAAGACCCCTGGCACGGCGCAACCCGTCGCACAGGCCGCCCCTGTCGAGCAAAGCGCACCGAAACCCGTCGCCAGAACGGCGCCCAAGCCCGCATCGAAGCCCGCCGCATATCCGGCACCAACCGAGATCGCCCAGGCCCCCGTCGCCGCCCCGCCGGCCCCCCCAGCTCCACCGGTCTGCGGCAACTGTGGCGTGATCGACAATATTCGTGAGATCACCCAGCCGGGCGAGGCCACGGGTCTCGGCGCCGTGGCCGGTGGCGTGGTCGGCGCGATCCTCGGCCACCAGATCGGTGGCGGCACCGGCAAGAAACTCGCCACCGTGGCCGGCGCAGCCGGCGGCGCCTATGCCGGTCACCAGATCGAGAAATCGCAGCGCAAGACGACGCGTTACGAAGTCATCGTGCGCATGAACGATGGCACCACGCGCTCGGTGATGATGGACATGGTGCCCGGCTGGCAGATCGGCGAGCGCGTGCGCATCGAGAATGGCACGCTGGTGAGGGATTAACCCAGCACCGCGTCCAGCCGCTTCAACACTTCTTCCCGTCCCATCACCGCGAGCACGCGGTCGATGGACGGGCTTTGCGTCTGACCGAGCAGCACGACGCGCAACGGAATCGCCACCTGCGGCATCTTGAGTCCCGTCGCGGCGAGCGTCTCCTTGAGCGCCTTCGCCACGGCTTCCGGCACAAATTCGGCGCTGGCGAGACGGCAGCGCAGATCGCGCAAGGCGGCCAGGGCGCCATCGGTCAGATGCTGCGTCCGCAGCTCCTCGGACGGATGCGGCGCGACATAGAACGGATGCGCGGCATCGGCCAGCTCATTGAGGTTTTGGACCCGATCCTTGTACAAGGCCGCAATCGCCGCCGGCTCGGGAAAGGCGGTATCGACCACCCCCTCGCGCACCAGCCGCCGGCGGATTTCCTCACCCAGCCGTTCATCGTCGCAATGCTTGATGTAATGGGCGTTCAGCCAGTTGAGCTTTTCGGTGTTGAACTGTGCCGCCGACGAGGTGATGTGATCGAGATCGAACCACTGGATGAACTGTTCCATGCTGAAGATCTCATCGTCGCCGTGCGACCAGCCCAGCCGCGCGAGATAGTTCAGCACCGCTTCCGGCAGATAGCCGTCCTCGTCGTACTGCATCACCGACACCGCGCCATGACGTTTCGAGAGCTTGGTGCCGTCCGGTCCGAGGATCATCGACAGATGGCCGTAGCGCGGCAGCGGCGCACCGAGCGCCTTCAAGAGGTTGATTTGCCGCGGCGTGTTGTTGACATGGTCGTCGCCGCGGATCACATGACTGATCCGCATATCCCAGTCATCGACGACGACGCAGAAGTTGTAGGTCGGCGTGCCATCGGCACGCGCGATGATGAAGTCGTCGAGTTCGGCATTGCTGAACTCGATGTGCCCTTTGACCAGGTCATCCCAGGCGACCACGCCGTCGGTCGGGTTCCGGAAGCGCACCACCGGCTGTACCCCAGAAGGCGGCGTCGGCAGCGTCTTGCCCGGCTCAGGCCTCCAGCGGCCATCGTAGCGCGGTTTTTCCTTTCTCGCCTCCTGCTCGGCGCGCAAGGCGTCGAGCTCTTCCTTGCTCATGTAACAGTGATACGCAGTGCCTGCCGCCAGCATCTGCTGGATCACTTCCTTGTAGCGCATCATGCGCTGCGTCTGGAAAAACGGCCCCTCGTCGGGGGTGAGCCCCAGCCAGCGCATGCCGTCGAGGATCGCCTGGACGGCTTGCGGCGTCGAGCGCTCGATGTCGGTATCCTCGATGCGCAGGATGAACTGCCCGCCATGGTGGCGCGCATAGGCCCAGGCGAACAGCGCAGTGCGTGCACCACCGATGTGCAGATAGCCGGTCGGGCTGGGAGCGAAACGGGTACGGACGGTCATGGTGGATAGGCCGGGAAAAATTCGAATTTTAGCGTGACCGGCGGCGTCACCATCCCGTAGCATCGCGGAATGCTTGCTCTATCCCGGCGTTTTCCCGCCTTCCAGTCACGCAATTTCCGGCTGTTTTTCGCCGGCCAGCTGGTCTCGCTGATCGGCACCTGGATGCAGCACATCGCGATGACCTGGCTCGCCTACCGGCTCACCGATTCGACCGTGATGCTCGGTCTGGTCGGCTTCTCCAGCCAGCTGCCGATCCTGCTGTTTTCGATTCCCGCCGGCGTCTGGAACGACCGCCTCGACCGACGCCGTTTGTTGATCCTCACCCAGTTCCTCGCCCTGCTGCAGGCGCTGCTGCTCGCCGGGCTCACCGCGACGGCGACGATCACCCCGGCCCTGCTCCTCGCCCTCGCCTTCACGCTCGGTTGCATCAATGCCGTCGATCTACCCGCACGCCAGGCTTTCGTTGCGCAGATGGTGCCGGACAAGCGTGCCCTGCCGAATGCGATCGGTCTCAATTCCTTTTTGATGAATGGCTCGCGCTTCGTCGGCCCGGCGCTCGCCGGTCTGGTCGTCGCGACGGCGGGCGAGGCCGCCTGCTTTCTGCTCAATGCCCTGTCCTATCTGGCGGTGCTCGCCGCGCTGGCAGCGATCCGCACGGTCCCCGGCAAGCCGCCGGCGCGGCAATCGGCCCTCGATGCGCTCCGCGACGGGCTGATCTACACCATCCGTCATCCGCGCATCCGGCTGACCTTGTTGCTGATCGCCTGCTTCAGCTTCTTCGTCACACCCTACGTGGTGATGATGCCGGTGTATGCGCGCGACCTGTTTCATGGCGATGCACGCACCTACGGCCTGTTGATCAGCAGCGCGGGGGCGGGTTCGCTCTGCGCGGCGTTATGGCTGGCCTGGCGGGGTGGCAAACGCGCCGGCGACGGCCTCGACCGCCTGGTGGGGCGTACGGCGGTGACAGGCGGCATCATGCTGGCGGCGTTCGCTTATCTGCCGAAGATCGAGTTCGCTTACCCGCTGCTGATGCTGCTCGGTTTTTCAGTCGTGATCACCGCCGCCGGCAGCAACACCTTGATCCAGCTGGAAGTCGAAGAACATTTCCGTGGCCGGGTGATGGCGATCTTCTCGACGGCGTTTCTCGGCATCGCACCATTGGGCAGCCTGATGGTGGGCCTGGTCAGCGCGCATCTCGATGTCCGATCGACCCTGTTCGGCTGCGGCCTGCTGGCCTTCGGCGCCGGCCTGGTCTTTCGGCGGCGCATTCATGCGCACCAATGAAAAAGGGCACGGCAACGCCGTGCCCCGCAATCGACGGGTGCTGTCGCGCGAATTTACTTCTTGGCAGCCTTCTTCTTGCCCGCGACGGCAGCCTTGAAGCCGGCGCCGGCAGTGAAGCGCGGCACGGTGGTGGCGGCGATCTTCAGCTTTTCGCCGGTCTTCGGATTGACACCGGTGCGTGCGGCGCGCTTGGCCGCCTTGAAGGTGCCGAAGCCAACCAGCGTCACGGCATTGCCCTTGGCAACGGACTTGACCACGGCGTCGATCATCGCGTCCAGGGCTTTGGCGGCAGCGGCTTTGCTGATGTCGGCGCTCTTGGCGACGACTTCGACGAGATCCCCTTTGTTCATGCTGAATGCTCCTCAAGTTGGATGGCCAAATTGCCGTCAAGATTCTAACTGGATATCAGGTCCGCCCGTCAAGGGGATTGCAGCGATTTGCCCGTCTCCGGCGCGCGAATGTGGCATTTTTCGCAGTGGCTCAATGCCGGTGGCACTGCTGGCTATAATGACCAATAGAAGTTTATCGTGCCGCCCCGAGCAGGAGGAATTCGCTTGATGCTCTTCATTCTCTACTACATCATCGCCATCACGATCCTGGTGCTGCACTTCACCGGTTTTCTGGCGCGGCACAACCTCGAATGGTTGGTGCTGCTACTGGCGGTCACCGTCTTCCCGGCCGTCATCTACCTGTAGTGCAGACCTTTTCTATCAGCGCCTTGACGGCCCCCGCATCGGCATCCATGACGACGACGCGCTGCGGTAACCCCTCGATGCCTTCCAGCGCTTTCGGGCGTGTCGGCTCCCTTCCCAAGGCTTCCTGAATCGTTTCGGCGAATTTCACCGGCTGCGCGGTCTCCAGCACGATCATCGGCACCTCAGGCAACAGATGCTCGCGCGCCACCTTGACGGCATCGGCGGTATGCGGGTCGATCATGACCTGATACCGCTCCCAGACGGTGCGGATCGTCGCCAAGCGGTCGGCATGGGTGCTCTTGCCGGAGACGAACCTGAATTGCGGCAGCTTCGCCATGAATGGCGTGCCAGACAGATCGAAACCCTCCCCGGCATCGACTTTCGCCCAAAGCTGACGCACCATCGCGGGATCGCGGCCGACCAAGTCGAACACGAAGCGTTCGAAGTTCGAGGCCTTCGAGATGTCCATCGACGGACTCGAAGTGACATGGGTTTCGGCGCTGCCGCGCGGCCGGTAGCGGCCACTGCGGAAGAATTCGTCGAGCACGTCGTTCTCGTTGGTGGCCAGCACCAGCCGCGCGATTGGTAAACCCATCATGCGCGCGATGTGCCCGGCGCAGATGTTGCCGAAGTTGCCGGATGGCACGGCGAAGGCGACTTCCTCGTCGTTGCTTTGTGTTGCCGCGAAATAGCCCTTGAAGTAATAGACGATCTGCGCCAACACGCGTGCCCAGTTGATCGAATTCACCGCGCCGATCTTGTATTTCGCCTTGAAGGCGGCATCGTTGGCGACCTGCTTGACGATGTCCTGGCAGTCGTCGAACATGCCACGGATGGCGATGTTGATGATGTTCTCATCCTGCAGCGAATACATCTGCGCGCGCTGGAAGGCCGACATCTTGCCGTGGGGCGAGAGCATGAAGACGCGCACGTTCTTCTTGCCGCGCATCGCATATTCGGCCGCCGAGCCGGTGTCGCCGGAAGTGGCGCCCAGGATGTTGATCGCCTCGCCGCGCTTCTCGAGCACATATTCGAACAGGTTGCCCAAGAGCTGCATCGCCATGTCCTTGAAGGCGAGCGTCGGTCCGTTCGACAGCTCCAGCAGGTGAAAGCCGGGTTCCAGCGTGGTGAGCGGCGTGATGTCAGAGGCATCGCGGCCTGGGCGGCAATAGGGGTAGGTGCGCGCGGTGTAGGTGCGATCGACGATGCCTTTCAGATCGCAGGCCGGAATGTCGTCGATGAACTTCAAAAAGATCTTCAGCGCCAACGCCGGATAGGGGAGCTCGCGCCATTCGGCGAGCTCGGCGCGGGAAACCTGCGGATAACTCTCGGGCAGATAGAGGCCGCCGTCGGGCGCCAGACCACCGAGCAGGATGTCGCAGAAGGCTTGCGGCGTGGCATGGCCGCGTGTGGAGATGTATTTCATGGCGGGGCGAAGAGATCAGGACTGGCGCGGATTATAGAGTGCGGCCATCAGGCGCAGGACGAAGTCGGCGAGCGCCAGTGCCGCCGGAACTCCTGCAAAGGGTAGGTCGAACAGCAATGCCAGTCCGGCAACGAAGAACAGCGCTGCCCGGACAGGCCCACCCCGGGTCAGGCGGTGCAGCAACGCCTGACGCGCCGGTGAATCCGCCCCGGGATAACGCCAGACCGGCAGCAGTTGCGCGAGCGCGCCGCTGACGAGCGGCAGCAGAAACAGCGCGACATAGCCGGAAAGCGCCGGCCGAGCCGCGATCCAGCCCACGCCATGCGCGAGGCCGACGACGAGGAGTAACAGGAATCCCACGCTTGCGATCAGCAGAGGTGCCGTCTCGCCAGCGCCGAGTTTGCGCCCGTAGGCACGCCACCAGGCCCGAAGATCTCGCCCAACCACCCAGAAAAGCAGCAGGGCGCCAGGCACGGCCAGCCAGAAGCCCGTCGCCGCTCCGGCCGCGACCAGCACGACCCCGACGAGCGCCGGCAAGAGGTCGATACGCAAGCGCGTGGCCGCCGTCGGCTCAGGCTGCCGCAGCGCGGTCGGCAACAACACCGGCAGCGTGCCGAGCGCCGCCAGACCGATGAAACCGAGCGTATTGAGATGCAGGTGGAAAAGGCGCAGCGCCGCGCGCAACTCCGGCACCGCCAGCCAGACCGGCACCAGACTGACGGCGAAGAAGAGGCACAGCAGCGCCGCGCCATACCAATGCGCACCCGGATGCGGCGCGCCGAGCGCTGCCCGCAGCCGGCGGGAAATCCAGAATAACAGCAGCAGCGCGGCAGCCGCATCGACCGTCGCGGAAAGATGCAGCGTCCAGTACGGCAACCATCCCGCCAGTGCCGGCGGGACGAGGATCCCCGCCGCCTGTACGACGAGCGGCAGGTAATGGATCACCGGCGCGGGAGCGCGGCTTCTTGTCAGCACCGGCACGAAGTGGCCGATCGCGCCGAAGATCAGCGGCAAGGCGCCCACTGCGAAAGCGATGTGGAAAGTCGGCGCTGCTGACACGGCACCCAGCGTCGCAGCCAATGCGGCCAGAAAGGCCACGATGGCACAGACGCCCAGCCAGACCAGCATCGTGTGGCGTTTCAGCTCAGCTCTTCGAGCCGCAGGCGCACGATCTTGCCGCTCACCACCGGCAGTGCCTCGATCTTCGCGATCGCGGCGTCGACTTGCTTTTCGCGCACGACGTGCGTCAGGATGATGATGTCGGTCTGCTGCTCGCCCTCGGCGGGCTCGCGCTGCACCATCGCATCGATCGAGATCTGCTCATCGGCGAGGATGCGCGTGATGTCGGCGAGCACGCCCGGCTTGTCCTCCACGCGCATGCGCAGGTAATAGCCGCTTTCCACCTCGGCCATCGGCAGGATCGGCAGATCGGCCACCGCATCGGGCTGGAAGGCGAGATGCGGCACGCGGTTTTCCGGATCGGCCGTCGCCATGCGCGTGACATCGACGAGATCGGCGATCACCGCCGAAGCGGTCGGCTCGGCGCCGGCGCCCTTGCCGTAATAGAGCGTCGCGCCGACCGCGTCGCCCTGCACCAGCACCGCGTTCATCGCGCCCTCGACGTTGGCGAGCAGCCGTTTGGCCGGGATCAGCGTCGGGTGCACACGCAGTTCGATGGCGGTCCGGCCATCGAGCTTGCGGCGTTTGGTGATGCCCAACAGCTTGATGCGATAGCCGAGCTGCTCGGCATAGCGGATGTCTTCCGCCTGCAGCTTGCTGATGCCTTCGACATAGGCTTTGTCGAACTGCATCGGGATGCCGAAGGCGATCGCCGCCATGATCGTCAGCTTGTGGGCCGCGTCGATGCCCTCGATGTCGAAGGTCGGATCGGCCTCGGCGTAACCCAGCCGCTGGGCTTCCTTGAGCACCACGTCGAAGGGCAGACCCTTGTTGCGCATCTCGGAGAGGATGAAATTGGTCGTGCCATTGATGATGCCGGCGATCCACTCGATGCGGTTGGCGGTCAAGCCCTCGCGCAGCGCCTTGATGATCGGGATACCGCCGGCGACCGCCGCCTCGAAGCCGATCATCACGCCTTTCCGCTGTGCGGCGGCGAAGATCTCGTTGCCATGCACGGCCAACAGCGCCTTGTTGGCGGTCACCACATGCTTGCCGTTCTCGATCGCCTTCAGCACCAGCTCCTTGGCGATGCCGTAGCCGCCGATCAGCTCGACGACGATGTCGATCTCGGGATTGGTTACGACCGCGAAGGCATCGTCGGTCAAAGCGACCTTCCCGCCGGTGACACGCCGGGCCAATTCCAGGTTCTTGTCCGCGACCTGGACGATGCGGATCGGCCTTCCGGCACGTCGGGTGATTTCGGCTTCGTTGCGGGCCAGGACGGTAAATGTGCCGCCGCCGACGGTGCCGATGCCGAGCAGTCCAACTTGGATGGGTTTCATGGATGTTGGGTCGAAGAATCAGAAACGAGAAAAATCAGGTGCCGTGACGCTTGCGATACATTTCCAGGAACCGGGCGATGCGGCCGATCGCCTCGGCGAGATCATCGACGTTGGGCAGGAACACGACGCGGAAATGGTCCGGGGTCGGCCAGTTGAAGCCGCTGCCCTGCACCAGCAGGACTTTTTCCTCTTCGAGCAGTTCGAGGATGAACTGCTGGTCATTGTCGATCGGATACATCTTCGGATCCAGCCGCGGGAAACAATACAGCGCCGCCTGCGGCCGCACGCAGGAGACGCCGGGAATATTCGACAGCAACTCCCAGGCGAGATCGCGCTGCTTGCACAAGCGTCCCTGCGGCGCGACCAGGTCCTCGATGCTCTGATAGCCGCCCAGCGCGGTCTGGATCGCATGCTGGCCCGGCACGTTCGAGCATAGCCGCATCGAGGCGAGGATGTTCAGCCCCTCGATGTAATCCTGGGCATGGCGCTTTTCACCGGAGACGATCATCCAGCCGGCGCGGAAGCCGCAGGCGCGATAGTTCTTCGACAGACCGTTGAAGGTGATGAACAGCACGTCGTCGGCGAGGCTGGCGATCGACGTGTGTTTGCGGCCGTCATAGAGCACCTTGTCATAGATCTCGTCGGCGAAGACGATCAATTCGTGCTGCCGGGCGATGTCGACGATCCCTTGCAGCAGGTCGTCGGGATACAGCGCACCGGTCGGATTGTTCGGGTTGATGACCACGATCGCACGTGTTGCGGGTGTGATCTTGGCGCGAATGTCGGCGAGATCCGGCAGCCAGCCGGCGCCTTCGTCGCACAGGTAATGACGTGGCGTGCCGCCGGAGAGACTCACCGCGGCGGTCCACAGCGGATAGTCCGGCGCCGGCACCAGCACTTCGTCACCGTTGTTGAGCAGCCCCTGCATCGCCATCACGATCAGTTCCGAGACACCGTTGCCGAGTGTGATGTCGTCGATCGTCACCCCGGGGATCTTCTTCTGCTGGCTGTAATGCATCACCGCCTTGCGCGCCGAAAACAGGCCCTTCGAATCCGAGTAGCCCGAGGCATCGCGGATGTTGCGGATCACGTCGACGACGATCTCCTCCGGCGCTTCGAAACCGAAGGCAGCCGGGTTGCCGATGTTGAGCTTGATGACGCGGTGCCCCTCCTCTTCCATCTGCCGGGCCCGTGCCAACACCGGACCGCGGATGTCGTAACAAACATTGGCAAGCTTGGTGGATTTGAGGATGGGCTGCATGACGGCTAGTGAGGACGAAAAAAACGAAAGGTTATAATCCTACCGAATGACCCGCCCTGCGGCAATCGCAAGCATGCCGCGGCCGCACGCAGCTTTGCCCACAGACCCGCCTTGAAGCTTCAACCCGATCCCCACGGCAACGACAACATCGTCACTGCTTACGCCAGTGATTTCATTGCGGTAGGCGGCCGTGTGCTGACGCGCAGCCTGCTGCTCCTGCCCGATCGCCTCGACGAGCAATGGGGCCCCGATGCCTATGCCGGTCTGAGCATCGAGCATGTCGTGCACCTCGCTGCCTTTTCCTGCGATGTGGTGCTGCTCGGTACCGGCCGCCGTCAGCGCTTCCCGGCACCCGAACTGTTGCGTCCGCTGGTCGAAGCCGGCCGCGGTTTCGAGATCATGGACACGGCGGCCGCCTGCCGCACCTACAACATCCTGGTCGGCGAAGGACGTCTGCCCCTGGCCGCGCTGATCCTTGAAAAAGACCCGGCATGAAACCCACGATCGCGCTGCGCATCGAGGTTCCCGGCTATCGCGCCTGCGCCACGCTGCCGGCACTCATCGCTCTGTTACAAAGCCAGGAAGCCGGCGCGAGCTTTCTGTTCGGATTGAGTAATGACTGGCTCGGTCGCTCACCCGCGCGCCATGCCCGCAGCCTACTCGAACAGGTGCCCGCCGCCGGCTTCGATACCGGCATTTTCGGCTGGCAGCCGAGCCAGTGGCTCAAACGGGCCGCTGCGGCGCCGGCCGTCTGGGTAAGCGAGCAGTTCGCCCAAGCCCGAGCGGCGTTCGAGAAAACCTTCGGCTGTGCGCCGCAATTGACGGCGGCGCCCGGCTGGCAGGGAAATCCGCACGCCCTGCGCCTGACACAGCGCCTCGGTTTCGCCCGGGCCAGCGACACCCGCGGGCGTCACCCCTTCATTCCCGTCTGGAATGGCGAGATCGTGCGCTGTCCACAAATCCCGGTCACCCTGCCGACTTTCGACGAACTGGCCGTCGCCTCAGGCAAGGGAATGGCGGACGCAGTCGATGCCCTGCTGGCGCTGACCGCACAACCACCACGCTTCGGCCATGTCTTCAACCTCACGGCCAGCCGGGCACTCGGGAAGGCGCCGCAGCATTTCCAGCGTCTGCTCGCCGGCTGGCGCAGCCAAGGCTATCGGATCGTTTCACTCGACGTATTCGCTGCTGGATTCGTCATCGATCAGTTGCCGCGCCATGAAATCATCTTCGGCACGGTCCCCGGCCATTCCCGCCCCGTGCTGCTGCAAGGGGATGAATTCCTCTCTGAATGGAGAACTCCGCAATGAATGAGGCTTCCGTCTCAGTGCCGCACGTCGGCCAGACCGTGCCCGACTTTTCCCTGCCGGCCACCGGAGGGCAGACTTTCCAGCTCTCCGCACTGCGCGGTCGAGCCGTCGTGCTCTATTTCTATCCAAAGGACAGCACGCCGGGCTGCACCACCGAGGCCGGCCAGTTCCGCGACCTCCACGATGCCTTCGTCGCGCTGGGCGCCACGGTCTGGGGCGTCTCCCGCGACAGCCTGAAGTCGCATGAAAACTTCAAGGCCAAGCTCGGCCTGCCTTTCGAGCTGCTTTGCGATGCCGACGAGACGGCCTGCCGTCTGTTCGGCGTCATCAAAATGAAAAATCTCTACGGCAAACAGGTGCGTGGCATCGAACGCAGCACCTTCCTGATCGATCCCGCCGGCCGCCTGGCACGCGAATGGCGCGGCGTGAAGGCGGATGGCCACGCGGCCGACGTGCTCGACGCCGTGAAATCCCTCTGACCTCGCCACCCCCCGCCCCGAGAACCGATGAACGCCAAACGCACCGCCAAGCATGCCAAATCCAGCAAACCCACCAAATTGTTCGTGCTCGACACCAACGTCTTGATGCACGATCCGACCTGTCTGTTCCGCTTCGAGGAGCACGACCTGTTCGTGCCGATGATGACGCTGGAAGAGCTCGACGCCAACAAGAAGGGCATGTCGGAAGTGGCGCGCAACGCGCGGCAGGCAAGCCGCATGCTGGATGAGATCGTCACCGGCAGCGAGGAAGACATCCAGGAAGGCATCGACCTCGCCGCGCCGTCGCGTGGCCTGGCGAGCGGCCGGCTGTTTTTGCAGACCGAGGCGATCAACGGTCTCCTGCCAGCTTCGCTGCCGACCTCGCGTGCCGACAACCAGATCATCGCCGTCGCGCTACACCTGCGCCAGAAGCATCCGAAACGGCCGGTGATCCTCGTCACCAAGGACATCAACATGCGCATCAAGGCCCGCGCCCTGGGTCTAGAAGCGCAAGACTATTTCAACGACAAGGTACTCGAAGACACTGACCTGCTCTACACCGGCAGCCTCGAATTGCCTGCCGACTTCTGGGAAAGCCACGCGCAGGGACTGGAATCGTGGAAAAAGGATGGCCGCACCTACTACCGTATCAGCGGGCCGCTGTGCGCCGATCTGCTGATCAACGAATTCGTCTGGCAGGAAGGCCCGCAACCCTTGCAGGCCTGGGTCCGTGCGCACGCCGGCAAGACGGTGGAGCTGGAAACCCTGATCGACTATTCGCATGGCAAGAATGCCGTCTGGGGCATCACGGCCCGGAACCGCGAGCAGAATTTCGCGCTGAACCTGTTGATGCATCCGGACATCGACTTCGTCACGCTGCTCGGTCAGGCCGGCACCGGCAAGACGCTGCTCACGCTCGCCGCGGCGCTGACACAGACGCTGGAGCAGAAGCGCTTCTCCGAGATCATCATCACGCGCGTCACCGTGCCGGTCGGCGAGGACATCGGCTTTTTGCCCGGCACCGAGGAGGAAAAGATGACGCCGTGGATGGGCGCGCTCGAAGACAACCTCGACGTGCTCAACAAACCGCTCGACGATGGCGACAAAGGCAATTACTCGGGCGATTGGGGGCGCGCCGCGACGATGGACCTGATCCGTAGCCGCATCAAGATCAAGTCGCTGAACTTCATGCGCGGCCGCACCTTCCTCAACAAGTTCCTGATCATCGACGAAGCCCAGAACCTGACGCCGAAGCAGATGAAGACGCTGATCACGCGTGCCGGTCCTGGCACCAAGGTGGTCTGTCTTGGCAACATCGCGCAGATCGACACACCGTATCTCACCGAGGGGTCTTCGGGTCTCACCTACGTCGTCGATCGCTTCAAGGGTTGGCCGCACGCCGGCCATATCACCCTGCAGCGCGGCGAGCGCTCACGGCTAGCCGATCACGCCGCCGAGGTGCTGTAACCGTCGTAAAAGTGCCGTTCCACCAGCGCCGATTTCATTCAGTAGGAACCAGGTGCAGCGAAGTTTTCGAAGCGGGTGTATTCACCCAGGAAGGTGAGCTTGACGACGCCGGTCGGGCCGTTGCGGTGCTTGCCGATGATCACTTCGGCGACGCCCTTCTCGGTCGTGTCCGGCTTGTAGTATTCCTCGCGGTACATCATCAGGATGATGTCGGCATCCTGCTCGATGGCGCCCGATTCGCGCAGATCTGACATCAAGGGACGCTTGTCGTTGCGCTCCTCGACCTTGCGCGACAGCTGCGAGAGGGCGATCACCGGCACCTGCAACTCTTTCGCCAGCGCCTTGATCGAGCGCGAGATCTCAGAGATTTCCGTGGCGCGGTTCTCGTTGTCGCGGATCGAGGTCATCAATTGCAGGTAGTCGATCACGATCAGACCGAGACGGCCGAACTGGCGATGCAGACGACGCGCGCGGGCCCGCAGGTCGGAAGCGTTGATCGCGCCGGTCTCGTCGATGTGGATCGGCGCATCGTGCAGCTTGCCGAGCGCCACCGTCATCTTTTCCCAATCCTCGTCGGAAAGCTTGCCGGTGCGGATCTTCGTCTGATCGAGGCGCCCGGCCGAAGAGAGAAAACGCATCGCCAATTGCGGCCCGGACATTTCCAGGCTGAAGATCGCCACGGGCTGACGCAGCTCCATCCCGACATGTTCGGCGATGTTCAGCGCGAACGCGGTCTTGCCCATCGAGGGACGGCCGGCGACGACGATCATGTCACCAGGCTGGAGTCCGGAGGTGATGCGGTCGAGATCGTGAAAGCCGGTTGGCAACCCGGTGATGTCGGAAGGATTCTCGCGGTTGTAGAGTTTTTCGATGCGATCGACCACCTCGCCCAGCAAGGGTGTGATGGCTTGGAATCCCTGACCGACACGGTTGCCCGCCTCGGCGATCTCGAAAACTTTCTGCTCCGCCTGGTCCAGCAGGGTCTTGACATCCCGTCCGGCGGGATTCAGCGCCGAGGCGGCGATTTCGTCGCCGACGGATACCAGCTTGCGCAGGATCGCCCGCTCACGCACGATTTCGGCATAGCGACGGATGTTGGCGGCCGAAGGAGTGGCATTCGCGATCTCGCCCAGATAGGCGAGTCCACCGGTCTGTTCGACCTGGTTGGCATGCTCGATCGATTCATAGACGGTCACCACGTCCGCCGGCCGACCGGTTTCGATCAGCTTGCGGATGTGGGCGAAGATGCGGCGGTGATCGTCCCGGTAGAAATCGGCCTCGGAGACGATATCGGCGATTCGGTCCCAGGCGCTGTTGTCGAGCAGCAGCCCGCCGAGCAAAGACTGTTCGGCCTCGATCGAATGCGGCGGCAGTTTCAGAGCGGCGATTTGCGGATCGGACGCAACCCCTTGCAGATAAGATTGTCCCGTTTGGGTTTGGGCCATGTTTCGTTATCCTCCGACCGGCAAAGTCTACTCGCGACGATCTCCATTGGGGAGAGAACAAGTTGTGGAAATGAGCAGCCTCTTCGGTGCACAAGTTGTGGATTGCCTGTGCATGTGCCGCGATTGCGGGTAAACGTGAAAGAGCCGCCTCGTTGGCGGCTCTTTCGGCACGACAAAGGGTGCTTATTGTTCGGCGACGACCGCGACGGTCACACTGGCGACGACATCGGCATGCGGGGCGATTTCCAGAACCGTTTCGCCCAGCGCCTTGATCGGGCCCATCGGCATACGCACGGCACTTTTCTCGATGACGATGCCTTGTGCGGCGAGCGCATCGACGACGTCGATCGTCGTCACCGACCCGAACAGACGGCCATCGACCCCGGCCTTGCGAGCAACCTCGACACGCAGCCCTTCGAGCTTCGCGGCAATGGCCTGGGCTGCGGCAAGTTTCTCGGCGGCGAGCTTTTCGAGCTCGGCACGGCGCGCCTCGAAGACCTTGATGTTTTCAGGGGTCGCGCGTTTCGCGAAGCCCTTGGGGATCAGATAATTGCGCGCATAGCCTTCCTTGACCTTGACGACATCGCCCAGATTGCCGAGGTTCGCCACCTTGTCCATCAGAATCACTTGCATGGTTTGCCTCCTCGCTTATTTGTGCAGGTCGGTGTAGGGCAGCAACGCCAGGAAGCGAGCCCGCTTGATGGCAGTTGACAGCTGACGCTGATACCGGCTCTTGGTACCGGTAATACGCGCCGGCATCACCTTGCCGGTCTCGGTGATGAAATCCTTCAGCAGATCGACGTCCTTGTAATCGACATAAGGAATCTTCTCGGCGGAGAAACGGCAGAACTTGCGCCGCTTGAACAGATTGCGGCTCTTGCTGCGATCATCCTTCTTTTTGCTGCTGGGTTTGAAAGCCATTTTCGCTATCCCTTCTCAAAATTTTTCAATGAATTCGACTTGGGTCACATGGAGAACCGGGGTCTTCCGCTTCAGGCTGCGGGAAGCCAGGAATCCGCTTGCCTTGAGCGCGCTACCGGGGGCCGCTTCCTTGATCAACAAGGCCGTCGTGCCCAGGGCCACACAGGCGATTTCGCAGGCGACACGGCGAAGGTTTCCGGCTTCGAGCTGCTCCGAGTCGTGGGCGATCAAGAATTCGATGACCGGAATGCCAGCCGGGGTGTGGCGCAGTGGGCCACATTCCTGCAGAGCGCCTGCCAACTCTGTGTGATTCGCCCGCACGGCCGCGCCGCTTGCGAATTCACTCGGCTGCCGCGGCCTCCTCGGCGGGCTTCTCGTCCTCCTGCCCGGATGCGGTCAGCGATCGCGCCTTTTCCTCCTTCATCATCGGCGAAGGCGCGGTCTCGGCATGGTCCATCTTGACCGTCAGATGCCGCAACACGGCATCATTGAACTTGAAGGCGTTTTCCAGTTCCGCCAGGGTGTCGATGCCGCACTCGATGTTCATCAGAACGTAATGAGCCTTGTGCATCTTCTGGATCGGATATGCCAGCTGGCGGCGTCCCCAATCTTCGAGCCGGTGGATCGCACCGCCCGCACCGGTGACGAGCGCTTTGTAACGTTCGATCATGGCCGGCACCTGATCGGACTGGTCCGGGTGCACGATGAAAACGATTTCGTAATGTCGCATGAACTCTCCTTTTGGATCGGGTTGAGCCCCCTCGCATGCGCTACGAGTGGAGCAAGGATTGAAAGGGCGCGTATTCTATCCGGAGGCCGCTGAAAATACAAGGCGATTTCCTCTGGCGCAGCACGCGTAATCTGATTTTGCCGCAACCTTCGATCGCGCCGATAATGCGCGTCATGAATGGCCAATCCAATTCCGCAGGACTCGATCTCGAGGGCTGGGTCGCCTATTTCAGCGCCGCGCCGATTCCCGTCCTGCGCCATACCGAGCAACAGCTCGCGGCCTTACGCGAGCACGCCCATAAAGCGAATGCCCGCACGATCTCCGCGGTGATCCTGCAGGATCCGATGATGACGCTGCGCGTGCTCGCCTACATCGAAGCCAAGCGCAGCAAGAATCGCCTGACCGACATCACCACCATCGAGCGCTCGCTGATGATGCTCGGCATGGAACCCTTCTTCAATGACTTCGAGAATCTGCCGACGGTCGAAGAGCATCTCAAGGGACATCCGCGCGCCCTGCTCGGCCTGCTGAAAGTCATCGCCCGCGCGCGCAAGGCTGCCCATTGGGCGCGCGACTGGGCGATCCATCGTCATGACCTCGATGTCGACGAGATCACCGTCGCGACACTGCTGTATGACTTTGCAGAAATCCTCATGTGGTGCTTCGCTCCGGGGTTGGCTTTGCAGGTCGCCGATCGCCAGAAAGCCGACCGCACCTTGCGTTCCGTGGCGGTGCAAACGGAGGTGTATGGCGTGCCGCTCTGGCAGATCAAGCAGGCTCTGGCGCAGCGCTGGCATCTACCGCAACTGCTGATCACCTTGATGGACCCACAAAATGCCGAGCACCCGCGGGTCCGCAACGTCAAGCTGGCGGTCGATCTGGCGCGCCATTCGGCAAACGGCTGGGACGATGCGGCACTCCCCGACGACTACAAGGCCATCGAAGAGCTGCTGCATATCAGTCACGAGACCCTGATGCACAAGCTTGGTCTCGACTTACCCAAGCCTGCCGACGATGAGGACAAGCCGGCGACGAACGACTAAAATGCGCCGCCTCGCCCTCGTAGCTCAGTGGATAGAGCGACCGCCTCCTAAGCGGTAGGTCTCAGGTTCGATTCCTGACTTGGGCGCCAATATCTTCTGCGCGCCTGCAGTCATTTGACCCGGGTCAGATGGACGCTACGCTTCGTGGCGTGCTCTACCGCTCGTTCGACTGCAGGTTCAGTGGCTTCGGGTGCCGTCTCGCCAGCGCCGACTTTTCCCTCAGTTGCGGATGCCTCCTCCGCCGTCACCTCGAAGGCCATGCCTTGGCCATTTTCGCGTGCATAGATCGCCGCAACCGCGGCCACCGGCACACTGACCTGAAAGGGCGCACCGCCAAAGCGTGTCTGAAAGCTGATCTCGTCGTTGCCCATCATCAGTTGATGGGTTGCCTCCGGACTGATGTTGAGCACGATCTGCCCGTCGCGGACATATTCACGCGGGACGCGGGTATGCGCATCCACCTGGACCACGAGGTAGGGGGTGTGGCCGTTATCGACGCACCACTCATAAATGGCACGGATCAGGTATGGCTTGGTCGAAGACATTTGCAAAAGAAAGAGGCGCTACCGAAACAGCTGCTTTTTAGCGCCGCATCACCTTTTCCGATGGCGTCAGGGCATCGATGAAGCCTTGGCGAGCAAATATCCTCTCAGCGTATTTGAGCACCGGCGCGGCCGACTTCGGCAGTTCGATACCGTAATGCTCCAAACGCCAAAGCAATGGGGCGATCGCCACGTCGAGCATCGAGAAGTCATCGCCCAGGAGGTACTTCTGCTTGGCGAACAAGGGAACCAGTTCGACGAGCCGGTCACGGATGTGCGCCCGCGCCTTGTCGGCCGATTTCAAGTTGCGTTCGAGTGCATCGATGTGTTGGCCGAACAGTTCCTGCTCCATCGTGTGGAGCAGCTGGCGCGCCTTGGCGCGCGTCTGCGGATCCGGCGGCATCAGCTGCGGATGCGGAAAGCGTTCATCGATGTATTCGTTGATGATGTTCGCCTCATAGAGGACCAGGTCACGATCCACCAGCACCGGCACACGGTTGTAAGGATTGATGACGGCAATGTCTTCCGGTTTGTTGAACAGATCGACGTCGATGACCTGAAAGTCCATCTGTTTCTCGTAGAGAACGATACGACAGCGATGGCTATACGGGCAGGTGGTGCCCGAATACAGATTCATCATGGCGCTCGTACCCCACGAATAATCGGAATCACGTACCACTCGACGCACGGGTGGATTCATGTCTCGGTGTCCCATGGCAGGATTATCGTTCTGTTAATGGACGTCTTTCCAGTACTCACGTTTCAGGGCATAGGCCAAGACGAACAGGATAGCCAGCGCGATCAGCACGACGACGCCCAACTCCTTGCGATAGTTCTGCATGGGTTCCCCCATATAGTTCAGGAAACCAACCAAATCGGCAACCATCGCGTCGTATTCTTCCGGCTTCATCAAGCCAGGTTTGGCGAGCGTCAGCTTATGATCGGGACCGAGAACCTGCTCGCCCTGCAACTCCCACAACACATGCGGCATTGCAACATTGGAAAAGAGCACATTGTTCCAACCGCTCGGCCGGCTGTCGTCACGATAGAAGCTGCGCAGATAAGTGTAAAGCCAGTCGGCGCCGGAACCGAACTCGGAAGCGCGCGCCCGGGCGATCACCGTCAGATCGGGAGGCGCGGCGCCGAACCATTGCTTGGCTTCGGCACGGCGCATCGCGATCGTCATCAGCTCACCAACCTTTTCTTGCGTAAACAGGAGGTTGTCTTTGATCTGCTGCTCGGTGAGGCCGATGTCGCGCAAGCGGTTGTAGCGCATGTAGGATGCCGAATGGCAGTTCAGGCAGTAATTGACGAACACCTTGGCCCCATTTTGCAGCGCGGGCAGATCACGACTGCGATCCGGCGCCTTGTCGAGGTGAAGCGCCTCCCCGCTGGCAAAGGCCAGCAACGGCGCACACAACAGAGCGATCAATAGTTTTTTCATTATTTCGTCACCCTTTCCGGTTCCGGCTTGCACTTGTCCAGCGACGTGTAGATCGGCATCAGCAGGAAGAAAGCAAAATAGAGAATCGTGCAGATTTGTGCGACCAGGGTGCGACCCGGGGTCGGTGCCAGCATGCCCAGATAGCCGAGGATCACGAAGCTGATCACGAAGATCGTCAGCGCGCCCTTGTAGAGAGGCCCACGATAGCGGATCGACTTCACCGGGCTGCGATCCAGCCAGGGCAGGAAGGCGAAGATCAACACCCCCAGCCCCATGAAAATGACCCCCCAGAGCTTCGCATCGATCCAGAAAAAATTCACCGTATTGGCCCGCAAGATCGAATAGAACGGACCGAAATACCAGACCGGCGCGATATGGGGCGGCGTCACCAGCGGATCGGCGGGGAAGAAGTTGTTCGCCTCGAGGAAATAGCCACCGCCTTCGGGCATGAAGAACACCACTACCGAGAACACCATCAGGAAAGCGACCACACCGACGATGTCCTTCACGGTGTAATACGGATGGAACGGGATGCCGTCGAGCGGCTTGCCGGTTTCGTCCTTTTTCTTTTTGATCTCGATGCCGTCCGGATTGTTCGAGCCCACCTCGTGCAACGCAATCAGGTGCACCGCGACCAGCGCGGGCAGGATCAGCACCGGCAACAGATAGTGGAGCGAGAACAGGCGGTTCAGCGTCGCATCGCCGACGACGTAATCACCACGGATCCACACGCCGAGATCTGGGCCGATCAGCGGGATGGCGGTGAACAGATTCAGGATCACCTGTGCTCCCCAGTAGGACATCTGACCCCACGGCAGCAGGTAACCCATGAAGGCGGTCGCCATCAGCACGAGGAAGATCACCACGCCGACGATCCACACCAGCTCACGCGGATTGCGGTAAGAACCATAAAGCATGCCACGGAACATGTGCAGATAGACGACGATGAAGAATGCCGACGCACCGGTGGAATGCATGTAGCGGATCAGCCAGCCCCAGGGAACGTCGCGCATGATGTATTCGACACTGGCGAACGCCACAGGGACCCCGGAAGCATTGAGCGAGGCATCCGGCTTGTAATGCATGACCAGGAACACGCCGGTGAGGATTTGCAGCACCAGCACCAGCAGCGCCAGAGAACCGAAGAAATACCAGAAGTTGAAATTCTTCGGGGCGTAATACCTGGCCAGATGGTCGTTCCACAACGACATCAGCGGAAAACGGGCATCGAGCCATTCCAGCAGGTTGCCGGTGGTCGTGCCATCGGATTTGTACTTTTCGACGTTGGCGCCAGCCATGGCTTAAGCCCCCTTCTTTTCTTCGCCAATCAAGATCTTGGCGTCAGACAGGTAATAGTGCGGCGGAATCTCCAGGTTGTCCGGTGCCGGTTTGTTCTTGTAAACACGACCAGCGAGATCGAATGTCGAACCATGACAGGGACACAGGAAGCCCCCCGGCCAATCGGCATCGATCCCCGACTCGGCGCCGGTCTTGAACTTCTCGGACGGCGAACAGCCCAGATGAGTGCAGATGCCGATGGCGACCAGATATTCCGGCTTGATCGAACGATATTCGTTCTTCGCATAGTCCGGCTGCTGGCGACGCTCGGATTTCGGATCGGCCAATTTGTCGTCGTGCTTCGACAGGTTGTCGAGCATTTCCTTGGTGCGATGGATAATCCATACTGGTTTGCCGCGCCACTCGACGGTCATCATTTCACCTGGCTGCAGCTTGCTGATATCGACCTCGACCGGCGCGCCAGCAGATTTGGCACGCTCGGACGGCGCCAGCGAACCGACGAATGGCACCACTGCAGCCACACCCGCCACGCCGCCGGCAACCGACGTGGCGACCAGCAGGCGACGCCTGCCACAATCCACTTTATCGTCACAACTCATGGTGGCTTCCTATCATGTTCAGGCAAACACAAAAACCCAATAATTGTACTCAAGCCCGGAGGCAATTCCTAGCCCCTCGTTTGGCTTGGGGTAGATTCAATAATCGCGGCGATCCAAGAGGGCCTGCGCCACACTGGCGGCGTCTGCATACTCGATCTCGCTGCCCAGCGGCAGGCCGCGGGCGAGACGACTGACCTTGATTCCCCGCGCGTGGAGCATCTCGGCGAGGTAGTGCGCCGTCACCTCACCCTCATGGGTGAGATTGGTGGCGAGGATCACCTCCTTCACCACGCCGTCGCTGGCCCGCGCCAGCAGACGGTCGAAAGCGAGTTCCCGCGGACCGACGCCGTCGAGCGGCGAAAGCCGACCCATCAGCACGTAATACAGCCCCCGGTAGGCCTGACTTTGTTCGACGACATTGACGTCGGCGGGCATCTCGACGACGCACAGCTGCGTGGGATCGCGCTGCGGCGAGAGGCAGCGCTCGCAAATCTCGGCTTCGGTGAAATTGTTGCAGCGAGCACAGGGGTGCAGGGTTTGCAAGGCTCGCGTCAGGGCAGCAGCGAGGCGCTCGGCACCGCGCCGCTCATGTTGCAGCAGGTGATAAGCCATGCGCTGGGCAGATTTCGGCCCCACGCCGGGCAGGCAGCGCAGCGCCGCGACCAGTTCATCCAGCGCAGACGGCATGGCCATCAATGGAGATGGCGCGGCATGGCTTCCTCTTCCGGCTCGGGCAATTCGGCATGCACCGGCTCGCCCTCGGGATTCGGATACAGCGGTGCGCCACAATCGTCGCAGTATTCGAGCGGAAAGCGATGGTCGAGCACCAGCACCTCGCGAACCCCCGCCTCGCGCAGCACGGCCTCGATCTGTCCTGGCAGATCGGCAGCCTCGTCCTCGTGTTCGAGCAGGGGCCAGACCACGCCGTGAATCACCTCGGTCGCCTCGCCCAGGGTGAAACCCACCCGGTATTCTTCGAGCTGGCGGTCGTAATACGGCGCCACGACCGCGCGCAGGTTGGCCGCCGGAACGTTTAGTGTCGTCTGCAGGAAAGCGACCGCCGAGCGCAACGAATAGGGACGGGAAGCGCGGTCGGCTTCGCGGATCGCGGCATGGAAGGATTGCGGCAGCAGCGCATCGAACGCGCAGGCCGGCAGCAGGCTCCGCAGCACCTCGCCACCCTGGTTGCGCCATTGTTTGAGCGCTTCGTTACGACTGCCATCTTCCTCCTGCCAGCGAAACAGTGGCGCACCCGCGGCTGCACAGACGACGCCGATCAGATAGCGGGTGTCGGAGAGGAAATTCATCGTTTCGGGCATCTGCGCCGGATCGAGCCGGGTGTCGCGGCCATGCAGCGCGGCCTTGGCGAGCTTTTCCCTCAGCGCGGCCGTCTCGCAATAGCTTTGCGGCAACTGATCGGGACTGAACATGAAATCCGCCAGCCCGAAACGCACCTCGGCGGCAAAGACATGGGCCTGCAGCTGGACACGCAGCGTCGCCAGCAGCTCGGCGTTGATCGTCCCCGCAGGAATCGCATAGCGCGACCAGGCCAGCACCGGCGCGGCGAAAAGCAACACGTCCTGACCCGCACCACTGCCGGCCAGCGGATGGTGATGCGATTCGGCACAACTTTCCACCAGGTCGGCCAATTCATCGTATGCGCGCCCGCCGCTGCCATACAGGTGATCGAGGGCGGCATTCAGGGCCGCCTCATCTTGCCCGCGCAACAGGCGATCGATGACGCCCTGCAGACGGTGCTCCCAGTAGGCATCCTCCAGCCGGCTGCCCGACAGGCTCAATTGCGTGGCGTAGTGGATCAGCGCCTCGGTATCAGGGGTTTGCTTGGTGCGGCGGGCAAAGCGGGAGCGTTTCATGGCGAGCGGAGAATGTTTCGCAGCGAAGGCTGCACTGGTCAGTAAATTTTATCAGTTCGAAAACCGTGCCCGGGCTGATGAAAAGTCGGCGCTGACGGCACGGCATGCTGTGTCTGCTTGCAAGTCCTCAGCCTGGGCTCAAGCCGCGCAGCAGATCGCCTTCGATGTCATCGACGGCCTCGAGGCCGACGGCGACGCGCACCAGTCCCTCGGTGATTCCGGCTGCGGCGCGCGCCTCGGGGGCGAGCCGGCCATGCGTGGTGGTCGCCGGATGGGTGATCGTGGTTTTCACATCACCGAGATTGGCGGTGATCGACAGCAGCCGGCAATGATCGATGACGCGCCAGGCCGCCTCTCTGCCGCCCTTGACCTCGAAGGAAACGATCGCCCCGCCCGCCGACTGCTGACGCATGGCCAGCGCGTGCTGCGGATGAGAGGGCAAACCGGGATAGAACACGCGCTCGATCGCGGGGTGCGCTTCCAGGCGCCGCGCCAGTTCCAAAGCGTTCGCAGACTGCGCCTCGACGCGGAGTTTCAAGGTCTCGAGCCCCTTCAGGATCACCCAGGCATTGAACGGCGAAAGGGTCGGGCCGGCGGTGCGCATGAATTTGAAGATCTCCTCGATCAGCGCCTTCGGCCCACAGATCGCCCCGCCGAGCACCCTGCCCTGACCGTCGAGATGCTTGGTTGCGGAATGGATCACCAGATCGGCGCCGAATTCGATCGGCCGCTGCAGGGCCGGAGTACAGAAGCAGTTGTCGACCACCAGCAGCGCGCCCGCCTCGTGCGCCAAGGTCGCCAGCGCCGCGATGTCATGCACCTCGGTGAGGGGATTGGAAGGTGTCTCGATGAATACGATTCTGGTATTCGGCTGGCACGCCTTCCTGAAATCCTCCGGATCGCAACCGGACACGAAACTCGTCGTGACACCGAATTTCGATAGGATGTTGCCGAACAAGGTCTGCGTGGCGCCGAAGATGCCACGCGCCGCGACGATGTGATCACCATTCTGCAGCAACGCCATGGCGGTGGCGAGGATCGCCGCCATGCCGCTTGCCGTCGCGATGCAGGCCTCGGCGCCTTCCAGCGCGGCGAGGCGCTCCTGGAACAGCGTGACGGTCGGATTGGTAAAACGCGAATAGATGAACCCTTCCCGCTCGCCGGAAAACAGCGCCGCCGCTTCGGCGGCGCTGGAGAACACGAAGCTGGAAGTGAGATACAGCGCTTCGGAATGCTCGCCGAACTGGCTGCGTTCCTGGCCGGTGCGGATCGCCAGGGTCTCGAAACGGTAAGAGGCGGCGTCGCTCATTCGCTTGGTGGAGAAACGAGGTTGAGATCGAGCTGACTGCCACCCCCCTCGTCGCGCGCCGGGTGGCCGCGCGCCGCCTCGATGCTGTCGAGGTATTCGCTGCTGACATCGCCGGTGATGTAATGGCCGTCGAAGCAGGAGCAGTCGAACTGGGTGAGCGCCGGATTCAACGAACGCACGGCTTCGCGCAGCGCGTCGAGATCCTGGTAGATCAGCGCATCGGCGCCGATTTCCTGGCGGATTTCCTCGTCGTTGCGGTAAGCGGCGATCAATTCGGCGCGCGACGGCATGTCGATGCCATAGACGTTGGCGAATCGCACCGGTGGGCTGGCCGAGGCGAAATAGACCTTCTTTGCGCCCGCCTCGCGCGCCATCATGATGATCTCCCGGCTGGTGGTGCCGCGCACGATCGAATCATCGACCAGCAACACGTTCTTGCCGCGGAATTCCGAAGCGATGGCATTGAGCTTCTGGCGCACCGATTTCTTGCGCGTCGCCTGACCCGGCATGATGAAAGTACGGCCGATATAGCGATTCTTGACGAAGCCCTCGCGGTAAGGGACGCCCAGCCGTGTCGCCAGCTCGAGCGCCGCCGGCCGGCTCGAATCGGGAATCGGGATCACCGTGTCGATCGCCAGATGCGGCATCGTGTGGCGAATCTTGTCGGCCAGCGAGACGCCCATATTGACACGCGCTGCATAGACCGACACGCCGTCGATCAGCGAATCCGGCCGCGCCAGATAGACGTATTCGAACATGCAGGGCGCATGAATGGTCTTTTCCGCGCACTGCCGACTGAGGAACTGCCCGCGCGTGTCGATCAACACCGCTTCGCCCGGCTCGACATCGCGCAGGAATTTGAAGCCGAGCGTATCGAGGGCGACGCTTTCGGAGGCTACCAAGTATTCTGTGCCGGCAGGGGTTTCGTTTTTGCCGATCACCAGCGGACGGATGCCATAGGGATCGCGGAAGGCCAGCAGACCGTAGCCGGCGATCATCGCCACCACTGCGTAGGCGCCACGCACGCGTTTGTGCGTGCCGGCCACTGCCTTGAAAATGGTTTCGGCATCGACCTGGTATTTCGTCGTCGCCGCCTGCATTTCGTGCGCGAGGACGTTGAGCAGCACCTCGGAATCCGAGTTGGTATTGATGTGGCGCAGATCCTGCAGGAACATGTCGCGCTTCAACTGCTCGGCATTGGTCAAGTTGCCGTTGTGGGCGAGCATCAGGCCGAACGGCGAATTGACGTAGAACGGCTGCGATTCGGCGGCGTTGTAGGCCGAGCCCGCGGTCGGATAGCGGCAGTGGGCGATACCCCAGTTGCCGGTCAGATCGCGCATGTTGCGCGTGCGGAACACGTCACGCACCAGCCCCGGTCCCTTGTGCATATGGAACCGCCCGCCCTCTGCCGTGGCGATGCCGGCTGCATCCTGGCCGCGGTGCTGCAGCACCTGCAAGCCGTCATAGAGCAACTGATTGACTGGCGTGGTCGCGACTACGCCGAGAATGCCGCACATCGTTTCACCCTATCGGTAATGGATTCGTTTCGCCAGCTCCGTCGGCAGCCAGGGCTTGGCCGCCAGCGCCCCCGTCTCCAGCGGTGGCGCGAACATCGCCTGTCGCCACCAGGACTGCTGCGGCAAAGGCGTCAGGCCCGCCAACAGCACCAGTATCAGCATGATCGCAACACCACGCAAGGCGCCGAATACGGCCCCCAACATCCGATCCAAGGGCTGCAAACCGGTAGCCTTGAGCAAGAGGCCGATCAACCAGCGCAACAACGCGAACGCGATCAGCACGGCGATGAAGACGGTAACGAAACCTGCCAGGGGTCTCCAGAGCGGATCCGATAGTTCCGCGAGCAGATGATCCCCTACCGGCTGCGCCCAGAGCCGCGCCGCAAAGAAGGCCACCACCCAGGCCAACAACGCGAGAATCTCGCTGATCAGGCCCCGAGTGATGCCCAACAGCAGGGAGACGGCGACGACTGTCAGCACGCAATAATCGAACGCTGTCATCGACGGAATTCGATCTCACGATTTTTTGGCCACCGGGCCATCGACACCGATCGTCTTGATGCGTGCCCTCGCCTTCTCGGCAGCCTCCTGGCTGGGAAAGGGCCCCGCCCGCACACGGGTGCGTGCGCCGTTCGGGGTATCGACCTTCTCGGTATAGGCCGGCAACCCCAGTTCCTTGAGCTTTGCCAGCAGATTCTTGACTCGCCCCGTCTCGGCATAGGCGCCCAGCTGAACTTCCCACGACTCCCCGCTGGCTGAGAATTTTCCTTCGGCCTTGGACTCTGTTTTGGCGGGCGGCTTCGGTTCGGCGGCAGCAGGGGCTGTCACTGGTTTGTTCTCGGCTTTGGCTTCCGGCTTGTTGCCGTTTTCGGGTTTCGCTTCCGCCTTGTCTTCCGATCCCGCAGTGGGTTTCACTTCCGATTTCGGCTCTGGCTTGGCGATGGGCTTGGCTTCCGTCCTGGCGATGGGTTTTTCCGTGCCGGCCGCTTTCCGGTCGGCGCCCTCGTCCGGGCTCGGGATGCGCACCTGGAGATCCTTGATCGGCGGCGCCGGCTGATGATCCATCACCATCGGCAACACGATGGCCGCGAACAGCGCCACCGCCACGGCGCCGACCAGGCGCCGACGGGCACGCTTCTTGAGCAGCGTGATCTCGTCCGGCTGCACCTGTGGACCTGACTCTCTGTTCTCTTGCGCCATCTCAGCCACCGCTGCGATTCAGGGAACGCATCACCCCCGCCACCGTCAGGAATGATCCGAAGATCAAAATTCTATCATCGGCTTCTGCGTTCTCCTGTGCATGGCGCAACGCTGTCTCGGGAGAAACGAAGTTCGGTGCCGTGCCATCAGCGCCGACTTTTTCGATGATTCCGGCCAACTGCGCCGCAGACGCCGCGCGCGGCGCCGGCAGGTCGCAGGGCAGCCAGCGATCGACCCGGTGACGCATCGCCTCGACTACGCCGGCAATATCCTTGTCGGCCATCATGCCGAAGACGGCCCAGGTCGTACGGGCATATCCCATGTTGCCGAGGTTGCGTGCAAGCTCCGCTGCCGCCTGGGGATTATGGGCGACATCGAGGACGATCTGCGGCCTTCCCGGCAGCACTTGGCAGCGTCCTGCCAGCTCGACCTCCGCCAGGCCGCGGCGGATGTCTTGGGCGGTAACCGGCAAGCGCTCATGCAGCGCATCGAGCGCGGCGATCGCGCAAGCTGCGTTGCTCAACTGGCATTCGCCGCGCAAGGCAGGATGGGCCAGACCACCAAGCCGCCGCCCCGTGAGGTTCCAGAATTGCCACTGGTTTTCTTGACGCAGATAACCGAAATCGCGACCGAGGCAGCGAAACTCGGCGCTGGCGGTACGGCACGCCTCGATGAACCCAGTCGGCGGATCCGCATCGCCACAGATCAGCGGTCGACCAGGACGGCCAATGCCGGCTTTCTCGCGACCGATGTGATCGCGGGTCGGGCCGAGATAGTCGGTGTGATCGAGCTCGATGCTGGTGACGACCGCGCAGTCGGCATCGTAGATGTTCGTCGCGTCGAGCCGCCCCCCCAGGCCCACTTCGAGGATGATGGCATCAGGGCGGGCGGCCGCGAACATCTCCCAGGCGGCCAGCGTGCCGAATTCGAAATAGGTGAGCGGCACCCCGCGCCGCGCCGCCTCGACGCGCGTAAATGCCGCGCAGAAGGCTGCATCGTCTGCCGGCACGCCGTCGATGCGCACACGCTCGTTATAGGAAAGCAGATGCGGCGAAGTATAGACGCCGACTCGGTAGCCGGCACAAAGCAGGATGCGCTCGAGCAGCGCACAGGTCGAACCCTTGCCGTTGGTGCCGCCGACGGTGATCACCGGGCAGAACGGACGCTGGTCGAGCGCCTGGGAAACGCGTCGTACCCGATCGAGACCGAGCTCGATGCCCGCCTGCCCTTTCGGATGCAGGCTTTCCAGGATGGCGAGCCAGTCGGCCAGACCGCGCGGCGACATCAGGCCGCTGGGATCCCCTGCAGCAGCGTGAGCACCGCAGCGAGCCGATCGCGCATTTCGCGTCGATCGACGATCATGTCGATGGCGCCTTTTTCCAGCAGGAACTCGGCACGTTGGAAGCCCTCCGGCAGCTTCTCGCGTACCGTCTGTTCGATCACGCGCGGACCGGCGAAGCCGATCAGCGCCCCCGGCTCGGCCATCACCACGTCGCCGACGAAGGCGAAAGAGGCCGATACCCCGCCCATGGTCGGGTCGGTGAGGATGGTGATGAACGGCAGCTTCTCGCGCGCCAGACGCGTCACCGCCGCGGTGGTCTTGCTCATCTGCATCAGCGAGAACAGCCCTTCCTGCATGCGCGCGCCGCCGGACGCGGTGATGCAGACGAATGGCAGTTGCTGCTCGATGGCGACATTCACGCCGCGCACGAAGCGCTCGCCGACCACCGAGCCCATCGAGCCGCCCATGAAATCGAATTCGAAACAGGCCACCACGAGTGGCAGATGCTTCACTGCGCCCTGCATCACGACCAGCGCGTCGGTCTCGCCACTCTCTTCGTGGGCCGCAGCCAGCCGCTCCGGATAACGTTTGCTGTCCTTGAACTTAAGCACGTCGAGTGGCACGACCTCGCTGCCGATCTCATGACGCCCTTCCGGATCGAGCAGCACATCGAGGCGCGTGCGCGCCTTGAGGCGATGATGATGGCCGCATTTCGGGCAGACGTTGAGATTCTGTTCCAGGTCGGTCGCATAGAGCACCGCCTCGCAGGCCGCGCACTTGCGCCACAATCCTTCGGGAATCGAACGACGTGCCCCTTCGGCGCGCTTGATCCTCGGTGGCAGCAGTTTTTGCAACCAGCTCATCCCTGCGTCTCCCCTGACGGTGCATCCATCGCGGCGCGCACCTCGTGCAAAAAAGCCGTCACCCGTGCCGGCGCCGCGTCCGCCGGCCCTTGTTCGATCACCTCGATGATCCGGCTGCCGATCACCACCGCATCGGCGACACCTGCGATACGTGCTGCCGATGCGGCATCGCGGATGCCGAAACCGACGCCCACGGGCATGCCCACCTTCTCGCGGATCAATGGAATGCGTCGGGCAACCTCGTCGAGATCGATCGCCGCCGATCCCGTCACGCCCTTCAGCGAAACGTAATAAATGTAGCCGCTGCCCAGCTCGGCGACCTCGGTGATCCGTTTCGCGTCGGAAGTCGGCGCCAGAAGGAAGATCGGATCGATGCCCTGCCCTTGCAACAGATCGGCGAAACCCGCACACTCCTCGGGCGGATAATCGACCGTCAGCACGCCATCGACACCGGCCGCCGCCGCATCGCGGGCAAACGCCTCATGGCCATAGGCTTCGATCGGATTGGCATAGCCCATCAGCACGATCGGCGTCTTCGCGTCCAGTTTGCGAAACTCATGCACCATGCCGAGCACGACATGCAGGCTGACGCCAAACGACAAGGCGCGTTCGGAAGCGCGCTGGATCGTCGGCCCGTCGGCCATCGGGTCGGAAAACGGCACACCGAGCTCGATGATGTCGGCACCGCCGCTGACCAGCGCGTGCATCAGCGGCAGTGTCAGGCCGGGTTCGGGATCGCCCGCGGTGATGAAGGGAATCAGCGCCTTGCGACCTTCGGCCGCGAGCCGGGCGAATGTGGCAGCAATGCGCGACATCAGGCCGCCACCTGCTCGGTATCGACTGAATGACGGATACCCAACAAACCGTCGATCGACAGATCCTCGTCGATCAACGGCCAGTGGATGCCGTAACCCGACGGGCTAACCTCGAACACTGCCAAACTTTCGGCACTGGCAGTCTTGAGCCGCGGTGACAGCTCGCGTATGGCAAAACGCATTTGGCGGCCATCGATGTTCAGCATGAGGACATCATCGACGATGCGTGCGTCCCGGACTTCGTGCCATTTAGCCATTTTCCCTCTCCTGCTGGAAAGTTTGCCAACGTTCGGCAATGTAATCGAAATGATCGAAGATCAACTTACGAATCTCGCGCAGATCGCGCGGACCAAGGCCGCGGACGAATGCAGGTCTGATCTCGTATTCGTCGGGCAATAGCCAGAATTTGCATTCCATCTCTCCCTTGCGCGCATGTACATGCATTGGCTCGCAGCCTTCATTGGCATAAAAGAACAACCGCCAACCAAGCATCTGCAAAATGGTTGGCATTCAGAACCTTATCCCGGCGCGCTCGGCAACGGTGTGCAGATCCTTGTCGCCACGGCCGGATAGATTGACGAGCAGGATGCGGTCCTTCGGCAAGCCGCGCGCGGTTCGCGCCGCGTAGGCGAGCGCATGGCTCGATTCCAGCGCCGGAATGATGCCCTCGTAGCGACACAGGTCGTGAAACGCGGCCAGTGCTTCCTCGTCCGTGACGGTCACATACTCCGCCCGGCCGCTGTCCTTGAGCCAGGCGTGCTCGGGGCCGACGCCCGGATAGTCCAGGCCGGCGGAAATCGAATGCGTCTCGATGATCTGGCCATTGTCGTCCTGCAACAGATAGGTGCGGTTGCCGTGCAGCACCCCCGGGCGGCCAGCGGTCAATGATGCGGCATGGCGGCCGGTCTCGATCCCCAGGCCGGCGGCTTCGACGCCGACCAGCTTGACTTTTTCATTGGGAATGAAGTCGTAGAAGATGCCCATCGCATTGGAACCGCCGCCGACGCAGGCGATCACCTGGTCGGGCTGCCGTCCCACCATAGCCGACATTTGTGTGATGCACTCCTTGCCGATCACCGACTGGAAATCGCGCACCATCATCGGGTAAGGATGCGGCCCGGCCACCGTGCCGATGATGTAGAAGGTATTCTCGACATTCGTCACCCAGTCGCGCATCGCCTCGTTGAGCGCATCCTTGAGCGTCTTCGAGCCGGACTCGACCGGCACCACCGTCGCACCGAGCACTTTCATCCGATAGACGTTGGCCGACTGGCGCTTGACGTCTTCCGAGCCCATGTAAACCACGCATTCCATGCCATAGCGTGCGGCGACGGTGGCCGTCGCGACGCCGTGCATGCCTGCGCCGGTCTCGGCGATGACGCGCCGCTTGCCCATGCGGCGCGCCAGCAGCGCCTGGCCGATGCCGTTGTTGATCTTGTGCGCGCCGGTGTGGTTGAGATCTTCGCGCTTCAGATAGATCTGCGCGCCGCCGAGCGCCTGAGACCAGCGCCGCGCATGGTAGATCGGGCTTGGGCGGCCGACATAATGCGTCAGTTCCTGCTCGAATTCGGCGCGGAAGGCGGGGTCGTTGCGCGCATCCTCGTAGGCCGCCGCCAGCTCGGTGAGTGCAGGAATCAGCGTCTCGGCGACGAAGATACCGCCGTATCTGCCGAAATGGCCCCGTTCATCGGGCAAACTGTAATTGTCGTGCGTCATCTGCCATTCTCACTGCCGCCATGAAGGCGGCGATTTTTGCGGCATCCTTGATGCCCTTGGCCTGCTCGACCCCGCTGCTGACATCCACCGCCCAAGGCCGAATCCTGACCAGCGCATCGCCGACATTGCCTGCGTGGAGCCCGCCCGACAGAATGACCGGCAGCGGCAGGTTTTCAGGGATCAGCGACCAGTCGAAGGTTTGCCCCGTTCCGCCATAGGCTGTGCTCCAGGCATCGAGCAGCAATCCCTGGGCGGTCGGGAAAGCGCGGGCGAATTCTAACAGATCGATCCCCGGCTTCACCCGCGCCGCTTTCAGATACGGCCGGCCAAACTGTTCGCAGTAGCGGGCATCCTCGTCGCCATGGAACTGCAACAGATCGAGCTGCACCTGGGCGAGCGTTTCGCGAACGCTGGCCGGTTCGGCATTCACGAACAGGCCGACCCGAGCGACGAATGGCGGCACTCGCCGCGAGAGCCTGGCAGCCGTTTCGACCAGCAGATGGCGTGGACTGGGAGGGTAAAAGACGAAACCGACGGCATCGGCACCTGCCGCCACTGCGGCGGCGAGATCCTCACTGCGCGTGATACCGCAGATCTTGACGCGCGTGCGCTGCATGGGCTCATCCAAGGGACAAACAAGGAAGCGCCATGATACGGCCCCGCTGCGGCAATGCCCAAGCCTCGTCGTATTCGACCCCCGTCAGATACAGCCCATCGGGCGCGTAAGTCGGCGCACCCAGACGCCTATCGCGCGCTTCGAGCAGGCGCATGAAATCGTCTGGGCTCATCCTCCCCATCCCGACATAGACCAGCGCCCCCACCAGATTGCGCACCATGTGATGCACAAACGCGTTCGCACGGCAGTCGAACAGGACCAGATCACCCTGCCGTACGATGTCGAAACGATACAGGGTCTTGACTGGCGATTTCGCCTGACAGCCCGCGGCGCGGAAAGACGAGAAATCATGTTCTCCGATCAGGCAGGCAGCGGCAACTCGCATCGCCGACAGATCCAAGGGCCGATGGCACCAGCCGACGCGGCCGGCCAGCAGTCCCGGCCGCTCGCCACGGTTGAGCAGCAGATAGCGATAGCTGCGCGACCGTGCGGCGAAGCGTGCATGAAAATCCTCTCTGACCGGCACGGCCCAGCGCACCGCGACCTCTCGCGGCAAATGTGCATTCGCGCCGCGTACCCAGGCCGTCAGCGGTCGAGTAACATCGACATCGAAATGTACCACCTGGGCCGTCGCATGCACCCCGGCATCGGTGCGCCCGGCGCAGATGACCCGTACCGGCTGGCCGGCGACTGCCGCGAGCGCGGCTTCGAGCGCATCCTGAACCGTGTTGCCCCCCGCTTGCGACTGCCAGCCCAAAAATCGGGAGCCGTCGTATTCCAAACCGAGCGCGATTCTCATGCGAAGCGCATCAGGAGCGAAAGGCAGCCGGCTACGAACAGCATCAGGGCGAGATCAATGGCGCAAAAGCGCGGCATCGTCAATGTCAGGCTAGCGGGAAGCTCGCTTTCGCCGATGACTATCGGCATCAGCCATTCCCGCCACGGCCTGGCGCGTTGCCGCTCCACCGTATCGAGTACCAGCATCAGCCTGACGACCGTCTTCTCGCGCCATACGAAGGGTGACAGAAGCCAATAGAGCCCGACGAGCAGTCCTGTCGTTCCCAGTTGCCGATGCAGCAGGGCGAGACTTGCCAAGAGCGCCAGCAGGCGGCAGATCTGTTCCGCCCCTTGCCTGAGCCCTTCATGGGTGAGGCCAAGCGTTCCGGCCATTCCAGGCAGGTATTCGCCGGGAGTGAAGAAAAGGTAGAGTATCAGCAGCGAGAGCAGCAGCCAGCGAGTGCGGCGCAGCAGCGCGCGGGTACGGTTGGAGGCCAGCACGATGGCCAGCGCAATACAACTTGACGCCACGACAGCCAGCCAGAGAAGGCTCAACCACTGCAATCCCAGCGCGAAAACCAGCCAGGCCAACAACAGAGAGGCGGGATGGAATATGACGCGTCGTCTCGGCATATCCGCAGACAGGCAATGTCGGAACCCTCTCTGAGCTTGTGAAAAAATTTCAGCTTGCGCTCAACTGTTCCAACTTGGCCTTGGCTTGCGCTTGCTGGGAGGGCGAACCTTCGTTGAGGACCTCATTCAGCAGCTCGCGTGCGCCCTCCAAATCGCCCATTTCCTCATAAGCCTGTGCCAGCTCCAGCTTGGTGGCCGCCTCGGCATTGTCGGGCTCGGCTGCCTGGGGTGCGGCTGGAACAGCAACCGATTCCGACTCTGCCGTCATCGACGGCCCAGGGGCGAAACCCATGGGCAGCTTGTCGGTCGGCGCTTCTTCGAGCTCGAGATCGAAATTCAGCTTCAGATCACCGATGCCGGGCAACGGCGAGGGTTTCGGGGGCGTTTCCGCAAGCGGGACCGAAACGGCAGACATCTCCGGGGAAGAAGGCTCGGCCGGGGGACCAGACTCGGTATCGGTCGCCGGATTCAGATCGAAATCGAAATCGATGTCGACTGGTTGTTCGGCAGCGACAGGGGCGGATTTCTCCGCGGTTTCGGCGACTTCCTCGACCGGCGAGCCGATGTCCAGTTCGAAGTCGAGAATCGGAGGATTTTCCTTCGCGGCAGCCTCGGCTTCTTCCACCGCGCCCACCACAGCCGCCTCGGCTTCAGGCGAGCCGAGGTCGAAGTCGAAATCGAGCGCCACTCCGGTCTCTTCGGCGGGCGCCGCGGCCAGTCGAGCTTGACTCGGTTCGCTCCCTGCCTGCTCAACCTCAGCGGGCGAGCCCAGATCGAGATCGAACTCCAGCGACGGCATTTCTTCCACAGCGACCGTTTCCGATGCCTGCGGGGGCAAAGCTTCCTCTTCGGAGATTCCTATCGCTGCAGGCTCGGGCTGGATCGGCTCGGGCTGGACCGATTCGGCGGTCGGCATGGGTTCGACCCTGTCGATAGCCGCAGCAGGCTTCGCTGCCTCGGCCGCGGCTGTACCCACGGCAAAAATGCCGCCAAACAAACCCAGCGAATGCGCCATGGTGACGACCTTTTCCCAATCCGGGCCATGGCCTTTGTCGAGTTCGTGGAGTTTCGCGGCGACCGCCTCGAATTGAGCGAGATTCTCCTGCTTGGCATATAGCTCGAGCAGTTTCAGGTGAATTGCTGACCGATTGGGGTCCTTGGCAAGCCCGGCTTGCAGCACCTCCTCGGCCTGACGGTCGCGCCCATAGGCCATCAGTACCTCGGCCTCGGCCACCGGATCGACGATCTCCTCGCTCGTCAGCAGGCCACCTTCACTGAATTCGCCCTGGATCGAGATTTCGCCGCCTTCAAAGCTGCCGGCGGAAACACTGGGCGGCGGCGCAGCCTCGACTGGAGCAGCTGCAGTTGTCGCCGCGACAACCAATGGCTCCTGCTTTTCGCCCGCCCCCCTTTTGCGGCGCCAGGAGGCATAACCCAGATAGCCGAGCAGCAAGGCGATCAAACCACCGCCGCCATAAACGATCGCGGGGTTTTCTTCGGCGAAGCTGAGTTCGGCTTCGGGCGGCGGAGGAGCCGGCTGCTTCGCGACAGGCGGCGGAGCAGCGGGTTTGGCCAGCTGGCTTGCCGTGTCGGCCGGGGCAGCAGGCACCGTAGTCGCAGGTGCAGTATCAGCCGGTTTCGCAGAGAGCGATTCCGCGGGTGCGGCTGGTTTGGCTTCCTCGACCTTCGACGCGGACGCTTCACTCTTCGCTGGCTCGGCGGGTTTTGCCTCGGGAATCGGTTGGGTGGCCGTACTCTGCTGCTGGAGTGCGGCCCCTGTCTCGCTCTTGATCTCGACCAGCTTCTTGAGGTTCTCGATGTTTTTTTCGAGCAAGGCGATGCGTTCAGACGCTTCACGCAACGCCTTGTCGCGGGCGATCAGATCCTCTTCGAGGCTTCTGCCGCCGGCAGCCTGTTTCGCCGGTTCGGTGCGTGAGACTTCCAGCTTGTCCTTGACGGGTGGCGTGGGTGTCTTGTCCTCGACCTGGGGCTTGATCGTGCCGCTCATCTGCTGAGGCGGAACGGCCGCAGCCACCGGCGCCGCCGCCACCGCTCCCGCGAGCCGACGCCGATAGGCGGCGAATTCGGTGGTCTGTTCGATCACCAGCTTGCGCGCCGTGGCTGGATCGACCCTGGCGATCTCATCGGTTGCCGGGACGCGCAGAATCTTCCCGGCACGCAAGCGGTTCATGTTTCCACCGGCAAATGCATCGGGATTGGTGTCGAACAACGCCACCAGCATTTGATCCAGGGTGACGGATTCGGGCCGGATTTCCCTAGCGATCTTGCTGAGCGTATCCCCTGCTTTGACATGGTATTCGTCGCTGGCAGGCAGAGCAGATTTCGCTACCGGCCGTGCCGGTGCCACAGGTTTTTCCACTGCAGGGGGCGGCAGGGGCTTGGTCGCTGGTGCCGCGGGGGCCACCACCGAAGCGGGTTTGGCCACCTGGAGCATTTCCGGTGGGTCGAGCAGGAAGGTGTATTCCCTTATCACCCGACCGGAACCCCAGCTCAGCTCGACGAGGAAATGCAAGAAGGGCTCGGTGACCGGGCGCTTCGTCGTCAGCTTGAGGACGGGCTGGCCCGTCGCCGACTTGCCGATCCCGATCTGCAGGTCCGCCAGCACCGGCATGTATTCGATACCGGCCTCCTTGAAGGCATCAGGAGAGGCAAGCCGGGCAGACATCGATCCAAGCTCGGCGGGTGTTGCATTCAAAACGACTTCGGCATTCAACTGCTGGCCGATTCCGGAATAGACACTCAACGGCCCGAGTCCGGCGCCCTGTGCACCAAAGGCACCGGCAAGGAGCATGGCCATCAATGACGCTTTGAGGACCGACGATCTGGGTGATTTATTCACGATTGACCCCGCCCGGGATAGGTAGCATGGTATTCAAAATAACATCATGCACTTAATGGCGCAAGCTCGACTTGTACTTTATATGCCGAATACGATTTTATGCGAGCAAAATTCGCAACATCCTGCGCAGGGGTTCGGCGGCGCCCCACAGCAGCTGGTCGCCGCAAGTGAAAGCGCCGAGGTACTCCGGCCCCATCGCCAGTTTGTGCAGGCGGCCCACCGGCACGGTCAATGTGCCGGTCACCGCCGCCGGAGTCAGTTCGCGCTCGGTCATCTCGCGCTCGTTGGCTACCACCTTCACCCAATCGTTGCCTTTGGCGATGATGTCCGCGAGTTCGTCGAGCGGCACATCCTTTTTGAGTTTGATGGTCAGCCCCTGCGAATGGCAGCGCATCGCGCCGACACGTACGCAGATGCCATCGATCGGAATGCTGCCGGGACTGCGGAAGGGCGGCTTGCCAAGAATCTTGTTGCACTCGGCTCCGCCCTTCCATTCTTCCTTGGATTGGCCGTTGTCCACCGGCACGTCGATCCAGGGGATCACACTGCCAGCGAGCGGCACGCCGCGGAAGTTCTTGGTCGGAAACGAAGGTGCACGCATCGTCTCGGCGACCTTGCGGTCGATGTCGAGAATCGCCGACGCCGGATCGGCGAGCTCCTCCTTCACCGCCTCATGGAGCATACCCATCTGCGCCAAAAGCTCGCGCATGTTCTGCGCGCCGGCCCCGGAAGCCGCCTGATAGGTCATCGCCGAGACCCATTCGACGAGATCGTGATGGAACAGGCCCCCCAGCCCCATCAGCATCAGTGAGACCGTGCAGTTGCCGCCGATGTAATTCTTGACGCCTTTCGCCAGACCCGCCTTAATGACGTCTAGATTGACCGGATCGAGAATGATGATCGCATCATCGGCCATGCGCAGGGTGGAAGCAGCGTCGATCCAGTAGCCTTTCCAGCCCGCGGCACGCAGGGGCGCGAACACTTCCTTGGTGTAATCGCCCCCCTGACAGCTGATGATCACGTCCATCTGCTGCAGTGCCGTGATGTCCTTGGCATCCTTGAGCGGCGTACCGCCGGCCTCGGCCGGCCCCTGGCCACCGACATTGGACGTCGTGAAAAACACCGGCTCGATCAGGGCGAAATCACCCTCCTCGCGCATGCGGCTCATCAGCACCGAGCCAACCATGCCGCGCCAACCCACCAACCCCACCTTCTTCATGATCTGTGTCCTCTCGTCGATCAAAGCGCGGCGAGTACCGCGTCGCCCATTTCCTTTGTGCCGACCTTCCGGGTGCCCGGCTCGAAGATATCGGCAGTGCGCAGCCCCTGGGCCAGCACCCGCTTCACCGCATTCTCGATCCGGCAGGCCGCTTCTTCGTTACTGAACGTATAGCGCAACATCATCGCTGCCGAGAGGATCGTCGCCAGCGGGTTGGCCACCCCCTTGCCGGCAATGTCCGGCGCCGAACCGTGGGAGGGTTCGTAGAGCCCCTTGTTTTTTTCGTCGAGCGACGCCGAGGGCAGCATGCCGATCGAACCCGTCAGCATCGAGGCCTCGTCCGAGAGAATGTCGCCGAACATGTTGCCGGTGACCATCACGTCGAATTGTTTGGGGTTCTTCACCAGCTGCATCGCGGCATTGTCGACGAGCATGTGCGACAACTCGACGTCCGGATAGTCGCGCGCCGTCTCGGTGACCACGTCGCGCCAGAGCTGGGTGCATTCGAGCACGTTCATCTTGTCGATCGAACACACTTTCTTGTTGCGTTTGCGTGCGGCCTCGAAGGCAACCCGCGCAATGCGGCGGATTTCGCTTTCCGAATAGATCATCGTGTTGAAGCCGACCCGCTCACCATTGCGCACTTCGATGCCGCGCGGCTGGCCGAAATAGATGTCACCCGTCAGTTCACGCACGATCAGGATATCGAGCCCGGACACGATTTCCGGCTTGAGGGTCGATGCGTTGGCCAGTTCGGGATAAAGCACGGCCGGCCGCAAATTGGCGAATAGACCCAGATCCTTGCGGATGCCGAGCAAACCGCGTTCAGGACGCTGTTCGCGCGGATTGCTGTCCCATTTTGGCCCGCCGACGGCGCCGAGCAGCACGGCATCGGCCTCGCGCGCGAGCTTCCGTGTCGCCTCGGGATAAGGGTCACCTGTCGCATCGACGGCACAACCGCCCAAGAGCGCCTCTTCCATTTCGAATTTCAGGTCGAGCGCCTTGAGCACGCGCACCGTCTCGGCGGTGATTTCAGGCCCGATGCCATCACCGGGCAATACGAGGATTTTCATGAGGCTTCCTTGAATTACTTGACGGCTCTTTGAATCGCTTCGCCACCCTTCTCGATATCCTTGCCGATACCCTGGACGGTGTTGCAACCGACGAGGAATACGGCGATGGCGAACAAACCAAGCAATTTCTTCATGTTCGTCTCCCAAAAAAAGAAATTATCGCATGACGGCACTATGGAAGCGTCGAGACTGCTCCCCTACGGTGAGGTCAATTCATGCCCGGATGGTAATGGCTCAAAGCCTCTGGCAACCAGCGCTCGATCTGCCTGATGCGCGTTTCGTCTGCCGGATGGGTCGAAAGCCATTCCGGAGGCTTCGACTTTCCTTTCGCCTGCGCCGCCATGCGCTGCCACAACGCGAGCGCGGCACGCGGATCGTAGCCCGCCTTGGCCATGTAGATCAGCCCCATGCGGTCGGCCTCGGATTCGTGCAAGCGTGAATAGGGGAGCAGGAAACCGACCGCCGCACCTGCGCCGAGCAAACCAGCATAGAGATCGCGGCGCGACGAATCGCTGGTGGCCATCACCGTGGCGGCGGTCAGTCCAGCGACCACCATTTCCTGGCTGAGTCGCTCCCCGCCGTGGCGTGCAATCGCATGGGCGACTTCGTGCGCGATCACCGCCGCGAGACCAGCATCGTCCTGCGCCACCGGCAGCAGGCCGGTATAAACGGCGACCTTGCCGCCGGGCAGACAGAAGGCGTTGACGGTCTTGTCGTTCTCGATCACCTTGAATTCCCACTGGTAATCCGTGCGCCCGGTCGCGGCGGCGATGCGGCGGCCGATGCGCTGCACGCGTTCGTTGACGAGCGGATCGGTGTTGAGCTTTTCCTTTTCGAGGATCTCCCTGAAGCTCGTCAGCCCCATGCGGAGCTCCTGCTGTTCCGAAACCATCAGCAATTGCGAGCGGCCGGTGACCGGTACGGTGCTGCACCCAGCAAGCAGGAGTGAAAAAACCCCTGCCATCAGAAAGCGTTTCTTCGTGCCCATCATGCCCTCAACGCGTTGTGAGTGATTGCGCTGACAAGCCACGCCAGATCAACAGCCAGCCGCAGGCGGCAAATAGCGCCCCGAGCGTATAGGTCATGCCGGCGCCGAGGGGGTCCCATGCCTGGCCGCTGAGCAGGCCGCCCACCATGCCGCCGGCACCGAACGAAATACTGCCATAAACGCCCTGGACGCGCGCCTGCTGGGCAGGTTCGAACCAGCGGATCAGCACCGCCATCGCTGCAGCGTGATAGGCGCCGAAGGTCGCACCATGAAGCAGTTGGGCAAACAGCAGCGCCACGGGATGATCCGCCGCCCAGCCGATCAGCAGGAAGCGCAGCACGGCCAACGCAAAACTCGCCAGCAGGATGGCACGCAGCGAAACATGGCCCATCAGCCGTGGCATGTTCATGAAGACGACGATCTCGGCGATCACGCCGAGCGACCAGAACATCCCGACCGATAGCTTGTCGTAGCCATGCGCGACGAGATGGATCGAGAAGAACACATAGAGTGGGCCATGCGCGACCGACATGAAAAAGCACGCGGCCAGGAGCGCCATCACCGCAGGCCGACGCAAGCGCGCGCCAATCGGGGGTGCCGTGCCACGAACGCCGAGTTTCGTTTCTTCGAGCATCATGGCGCTGGCCAGCACGCTGGCAAGGATCGCGAAACAGGCCCAGAGGACCGCGCCGATCGGCAGGTGATCGAGCAGTGCGCCCAGCCCGAGTACGCTGGCGATGAAACCGATCGAACCCCACAAGCGGATGCTACCGTAACGCTCGGCCTGCCCAGCGAGCCGGTCGAGGGTCATCGCCTCGACGAGCGGCAATGCGGCGCTCCAGAAGAACCAGACGAGCGCCATCGCGGCGAACAGCACGAGTAGATCGCGAGACAGGAAGAAACCAGTGAAACCGATGAGTGCCCCGAACGCGGCGAACTTGACCACCGCGGCGCGTACGCCGAGGTGGTCGGCAAGCCATCCCCAGAGATTCGGTGCCACGAGGCGCATCACCTGCGGAACGGACATCAACACGCCGATCTCGCTGGCCGACAGACCGGCGTCCTGGAGATAGAGTGTGAAATACGGCGCAAACGCCCCGACGAAGGCGAAATAAAACAAATACCAAACGGCCAGCCGCGTGAGCTGCCGGCGGTTTGGCTCGGGTGACTGGCCGTGCTGGCCTGTAGTCAAGCGCAGTGTTTCTGACCGATGCGGTAAGCCATCAGCAATTGATAGATCTCGTCCTTGAGCTTGAGGCGCGCCTTCTTCAAGTCTTCGAGGGTGAAGTCGGCAACCGGCATGTCATGCTCCTCGAGATCCTCGACCTTGCCGGTCAGGCGGTTGTAGCGGGCGAAAAGGGCGGCGAAGAAACCGCTCTCGGCCTTCAGCGTGTCGATGGCGTCGCGCAGTTCCGGAAACTCGCTGTAGAGATCGTGATGGTCGACGTGCATGGCTGTTTTCTTCCCTGTTTGTCGTGTTATCGAAATGGGCCGGATTCTAACAGGCCGAGTCCGGTCCAGCCGGTGGCGCCTGGCCGGGAATCGCGGCAGTCGGACAGTGCACATCGGCACACTGCGCCCGGTGATGCAGAGCGGCATCGATCAGCACCAGCGCGAGCATCGCCTCGGCGATCGGCGTGGCACGGATACCGACACAGGGATCATGACGCCCTTCGGTAGACACCATCACCGGCTGGCCGTCGATGTCGATCGAGCGGCGCGGAATACGGATGCTCGAGGTCGGCTTGATGGCGATGGAGACGCGCACGTCCTGGCCGGTGGAAATGCCGCCCAGGATGCCACCGGCGTGATTGGAGAGGAACCCCTGTGGCGTCAGCTCGTCGCCATGCTCGCTGCCGCGCTGGGCAACGCTACGGAAGCCGGCGCCGATTTCCACCCCCTTGACCGCATTGATACCCATCATCGCATAGGCGATCCGTGCATCGAGCCGGTCATAGACCGGATCACCCCAGCCCGGCGGCACGCCGGTGGCCACGACCTCGATCTTCGCACCGACCGAATCGCCTGCCTTGCGCAGTCGATCCATGTAAGCCTCGAGCTCCGGCACGATCGCAGCGTTCGGCGCAAAGAAAGGATTACGATCGATCTCCACGGCATCGACGAACGGAATCTCGATCGGCCCCAACTGGCTCATCCAGCCGCGGATCGTCACACCGTAACGTTCGCGCAGCCATTTCTTGGCGATCGCGCCGGCAGCGACGCGCACGGCTGTCTCGCGGGCCGAGGAACGCCCACCGCCACGGTAGTCGCGGATGCCGTATTTCTGCCAATAGGTGTAATCGGCATGGCCGGGGCGGAAACTCCGGGCGATCTCGCCGTAGTCCTTGCTGCGCTGGTCGGTGTTGCGGATCAGCAGCGCAATCGGCGTGCCGGTGGTCCTGCCTTCGAAGACGCCGGAGAGAATTTCGACTTCATCGGCTTCGCGCCGTTGCGTCACATGGCGCGAGGTGCCGGGCTTGCGGCGATCCAGTTCGACCTGGATATCAGCGGTGGAGAGTTCGAGCCCCGGGGGGCAGCCGTCGACCACACAACCGATGGCCGGACCATGCGACTCGCCGAAAGAGGTGACGGAAAACAGCGTGCCGAAGGTATTGCCGGGCATCAGAATACGGGCATCAAGTGGCAAAAAAGGCCGAGCAGTCTAGCATCGCTCAGCCGCAGCGTTCGAGCAGCGACTTCTTGCCCGGCTTGCCGCGCCATTCGTCTGCATCCGGCAGTGGCGCCTTGCGTTCGACGATCGGCGGCCACTGCTTGGCCAGCGCTGCGTTCAAGGCGATGAATTCGCGTTGATCGTCAGGTACGTCGTCCTCGGCGAAAATCGCCTCGGCCGGACATTCCGGCACACACAGGGTGCAGTCGATGCACTCATCCGGATCGATGACGAGGAAATTCGGTCCTTCGCGGAAGCAATCGACCGGGCAGACATCGACGCAATCCGTGTATTTGCATTTGATGCAGTTTTCGGTCACCACATAGGTCATCGCTGCTCCCTCCTCATTCAGTGGAACCAGTATAGCCATTCGGTGCCGTCCTGGCACCGCCCGGATCCGCCACGCCCCCGCCAGCGACGGATCCCCCTCCGCTGCGGGCGGCTTCAGCGCCAACGCTTCGAGTTTAGCCGGCGCCCGGCAGGATGCCCCATTTCGGCCCGCGCCGACTTTCAGTCTTTATCGACGTAAGGGTTCTTGCTGCTCTTGAACTGGATGCGCAAAGGCGTGCCCTGCAGTTTGAACGCCTCGACGAAAGTATGCTCGAGATAGCGCACGTAGGCCGGTGGCACGTGTTCGAGGGCATTGCCATGGATCACCACGACCGGCGGATTGCTGCCCCCCTGATGGGCATAGCGCAGTTTGGGGCGCACGTTGCCATGCCGGGGCGGCGCTTGCTTGCGCACGGCTTCGAGCAGCACGCGCGTCAGTTTCGGCGTGGGTAGCTTGGCCATCGCCGCGGCGTAGGCGCGGTCGACCGACTGCAACACGCCCGCCACGCCCTGCCCCTTGAGGGCCGAGATGTAATGCACTCGTGCAAAGCCAAGGAAGTTGAGTTTGCGCTGGATGTCCTGCTTGACCTGCTCGCGGCGATAGGCATCGACGGCATCCCACTTGTTCACCGCCAACACCAGCGCGCGACCGGCATCACAGCAGAAACCGGCGATGTGCGCGTCCTGGTCGGAGATGTCCTGGCTGGCATCGACCATCAGCACGACGACGTTCGCCGCCTCGATGGCCTGCAGGGTTTTCACCACCGAGAATTTCTCGATCGCCTCGAACACCTTGCCCTTGCGGCGCAGGCCCGCCGTGTCGATCAGCGTGTAGCGCCTGCCATTCTTCTCGAACGGCGTGGCGATCGCATCGCGTGTCGTGCCCGGCAGATCGAAGGCGATCATGCGCTCCTCGCCGAGCAGGGTGTTGACGAGCGTGCTCTTGCCGACATTGGGCCGGCCGACGATCGCCACGCGCGGCCCTTCCTCCTCGGGAATCTGTTCCCCTTCCTCGGGAAAGCGAGCCAGCACCAGCTCCAGGAGTTCACGCACTCCTTCGCCATGGGCGGCGGAAATGACATAGGGTTCGCCGCAGCCGAGTTCGTGGAATTCCGCCGCGACGACGTCGCGATTCATGCCTTCCGCCTTGTTGACCACCAGATACACAGGGCGCCCCGAACGGCGCAGCCGCTCGGCGATCACCTTGTCCTGCGGCGTGAGGCCCGTGCGCACGTCGACGATGAACAGCAGCGCATCGGCCTCGGCGATCGCCGCCTCGGCCTGGCGCGCCATTTCATGGACGATACCCTCCTTCGCCTGCGGCTCGAAACCGCCGGTATCGATGACCAGAAAGGGCCGTTTGCCGAGCCGGCCATGGCCGTAGTGGCGGTCGCGTGTCAGGCCCGGCTGGTCGGCCACCAGCGCCGCCCGCGATCGGGTCAAACGGTTGAACAGAGTCGATTTGCCGACGTTGGGACGCCCGACGAGCGCAAGGGTGGGAATCATTTACCGCAGGGAAAACGCCAACACGCTGCCATTCTTCGTTTGCACCACCAGCCTGTCATCCAAGCCCTTCAGACGTCGTGGCGCGGCGGCGATCGCCGAACCATCGGTAGCCTGACGCGCCAAGATGCTGCCGTCGTCCTCGGCGAGCACGTGCAGATAGCCCTCGAAATCGCCGACCACGACCTTGCGGCCCAGGGCGAGCGGGCGGCCTACACCGCGCAGGCGCAGCTTGTCCTGCTTCCACAACGTGGCGCCGCCCGTACGATCGAAGGCCTGCAGCACGCCCTTTTCGTCGCTGACGACGATGGCCCGATGGCCGATGTCGAGGCCGGCCACCGAAGATATGTCGCGCGCCCAGAGCTGCCGGCCGTTGTCGCTGTCGAAACAAGCCAGTCGCCCCTGATAGGCGACGGCACAGACGGTATCCGTTTCGACCACCGGATCGCTGGCGACATCGGCGATGCGCTCGAGCTCGGTCGTGCCACGCGGCAGCGCGACGGAAGCCTCCCACAGTGCCGCACCGTTGCTGCGGGAAATGGCCACCAGTTTGCCGCCGGGGAAGCCGGCGTAGATGGCCTTGTCGATCAGCACGACGCCAGCCGTGGAACGCAACACCAGTGCAGGGGTCGGTCGCTGATACACCCAGCGGCGCTTGCCGTCGACCGCATCGAAGGCGAAGATGCGCGCATCGTTGCTGCGCACGACGACGAGATCGCCTGCCAATGCCGGGGAGGCAAGGATTTCGGAACTGACCTGCGCCTGCCAGGCCAACTTGCCATCTTGCGCATGGAAGGCAAGCACCTCCCCTTTCGGCGTGCCCACCACCACCAGCCGGTCGCTGGCGCCGACACCGCCGGAGAATACCTTGCCCGTCTCGATCCGCCAGACCTGGCGGCCGTCGTCGAGGCGTGCCAGCGTGCCGTCACGCGCTGCGGCATAGACGCTTTCGCCGACCACCGCGGGCGTCAGTACGTATTCCCCGGCCTTGCCGATGCTCGCCTGCCACAGGCGTATGACCTCGGCCTGTGGCTGGAAGGACGGCAGCGGCGCGGGCTTGGACTTCGGCGCCGACTTGCTGAAGGGATTCAACGCATCGACGGTGTCGCTGATGGTGGCGCAGCCGGCCAGCAGCACGGTGGCGCACGACAACAGCAGTGTGGAGAACCTCATGAGGCCACCCCGATCGCGTCGCGTTTGTCCTTCAGGATGTCGAGATACGGTCCGGGCGGCAGACCCTCGGCCTGACGGTCGGCTTCGAGCGCCTTGATCGCCTCTTCATAGGCGCTGCGAGCCTCTTTAGTCTTGCCTTGGGCGGCGAGCACGTCGCCGCGTACTTCCAGGAAGCGTGCCATCAAATTCGGCGTTGGCGGCACGGCAAGGAGCTTCAACGCCTCGTCGAAGGATTTCTCTTCGATGAGCACGATGGCCTGCCTGAGTCGCGCGAGATCGCGTGTACCCTGATCCGTCGCATGTTCCGCCGCCCAACCGTACTGGGCCTGGGCCGATTTCAGATCGCCGGTCTCGGCCAGCACCTTGCCGGCGACCATCGCCGCCATGCCGGCATAGGCCGTGCCCGCATGCTTGTCGACGAGCTCTCCGGCCAGGAGGCGCACGCGTTTCACATCCTGCTGCGCCAGCGCCTGCTGCAGGTTGCCAAATAGCTGCGCGGCCTTGGCGGCCTCGTTGCGTTGCCACCATTGCCAGACCTGCCAGCCGACCACGGCGACCGCGAACGCGACCACCACCGAGGTGACCAGCGTGCCGTGCATCTTCCACCAGGTCTTCAGCTCTTCAATCTGTTCCTGTTCTTCGAGATCGTAGGTTGCCATGCTTCATTCCTCGTTGATTGCCTCATCCGCACCGAAGAGCCAGTCATTCACCGCATCCGCGAGTCCATCGACAGCCACGCGCCATTGTTCCCTCTCGACACGTAAGGGTTTCAAGCTCGCTTCGTTCTTCTGTGCCTCATCCTCGCCGATGATCACCGCCAACTGCGCACCGGAGGCATCGGCGCGTTTCATCTGTGACTTGAAACTGCCGCCACCCATGTGGGTGATGACCGCGCAACCGATGTCGCGCAAGGCTTCCGCGGCGCGGAAGGCCAGCCGCTGTGCCGCCTCGCCCTGATGCACGACATAGACATCGACCGCGGGTGCCTCGGGGAGTTCGCCCTGCGCTTCGAGCAGGGCCATCAGCCGCTCGATGCCCAGCGCAAAACCGCAGGCGGGCGCCGGCTTGCCGCCCAGCTGCGCGATCAGGCCGTCGTAACGCCCACCGGCGCAGACCGTGCCCTGCGCGCCGAGCCGGTCGGTCACCCACTCGAACACGGTGAGATTGTAGTAGTCCAGCCCGCGCACCAGCCGCGGATTGACGCGATAGGGAACCCCGGCATCCTCGAGCAGTTGCTGCACACCTTCGAAATGCTCGAGCGAGGCTTTGCCGAGATAGTCGATCAGCTTCGGCGCCGCTTCGACGATCTCCTGCAGGGCCGGATTCTTGGTATCGAGGATGCGCAAGGGATTGGTGTGCAGCCGCCGCCGGCCGTCCTCGTCGAGCTCTTCGATGTGCTTTTCGAGATAGGCGATCAGGTCGGCGCGATGCCTGGTGCGCTCCTCGAGCTCGCCCAGCGAGTTGATTTCGAGGCGAATCCCTTCCAGCCCCAGATCGTCCCACAGCCGGGCGCACATGAGGATCTGCTCGGCATCGATGTCGGGGCCAGGCAGGCCGAGGGCTTCCACACCGACCTGATGGAACTGCCGGTAACGCCCTTTCTGCGGTCGCTCGTGGCGAAACATCGGCCCCATGTACCACAGCCGCTTCGGCCCATCGTAAAGAAGATTGTGCTGCAGCACGGCGCGTACGCAAGAGGCGGTGCCCTCCGGACGCAAGGTGAGCGCTTCGCCATTGAGCGCGTCGGTGAAGGAATACATCTCCTTTTCGACGATGTCGGTCACCGCGCCGATCGCGCGCGCAAAGAGGGGCGTGGGCTCGACGAGCGGCATGCGGATCGGCCGATAGCCGTAGGAAAACAGCCAATCGCGCACGGTCTCCTCGAAGCGCTCCCAGCGCTCGGATTCGGGCGGCAGGATGTCGTTCATGCCGCGGATGGCTTGCAGGATCTGGCTCATGAATGTTTCGGGTAGGTTCTCTCGACGTAAGCGTCGATGATGGCGCGGAATTCGGCGGCGATGTTCTCGCCGCGCAAGGTGGTGATGCGTTCGCCATCGGCATAGACGGGTGCTGCCGGCGCTTCACCCGTGCCGGGCAGCGAGATGCCGAGATTGGCGTGCTTGCTCTCGCCGGGGCCATTGACGACGCAGCCCATTACCGCCACGGTCATCTCCTCGACGCCACGGTGTTCGAGCCGCCACTCCGGCATCTTCGCCCGCACATATTTTTGGATGTCCTGGGCGAGCTCCTGGAAAAAAGTGCTGCTCGTGCGCCCGCAACCGGGACAGGCGACCACCATCGGCGTAAAGGCCCTGAGTCCCATCGTCTGCAGGATTTCCTGCGCGACGACGACCTCCTTGGTGCGCGGCTCATTCGGCTCCGGCGTGAGCGAGACGCGGATCGTATCGCCGATGCCTTCCTGCAGCAGCACGGCGAGCGCCGCCGTCGAAGCGACGATGCCCTTGCTGCCCATGCCGGCCTCGGTCAGCCCCAAATGCAGCGGATAGTCGCAACGCGCCGAAAGATCACGGTAGATCGCGATCAGGTCTTGGACGCCACTCACTTTGCAGGAAAGCACGATCGCATCGCCGGGCAGCCCCAGCTTTTCGGCCTGCGCCGCCGATTCGAGGGCAGAGGCCACCATCGCCTCGCGCATCAGCCCCGTCGCATCTTTTGGTTCCGGGCGACGGGCATTCTCGTCCATCAATCGGGCGAGGAGCTCCTGATCGAGGCTGCCCCAATTGACGCCGATGCGCACGGGCTTTTGGTATCGGCAGGCGAATTCGATCATGCGCGCGAACTGCTCGTCACGCTTGGCCCCCTTGCCGACGTTGCCAGGATTGATGCGCAGCTTGTCGAGCGCGGCGGCGCATTCCGGCACTTCCGCCAAGAGCTTGTGGCCGTTGAAATGGAAGTCGCCGACGAGCGGCACGTCGAAATGTAACTGCGCCAGCCGCTCCTTGATCTTCGGCACCGCCAGCGCGGCCTCGCGGGTATTCACCGTGACGCGCACGATCTCGGCACCGGCGCGATTGAGCTCCGCAACCTGCTGGGCGGTGGCGAAGACGTCGGCGGTATCGGTATTGGTCATCGCTTGGACGACCACCGGTGCCGTCCCGCCAACGCCGACTTTGCCGACCATGACCTGCCGCGTCGGCCGGCGCGTTGGAACGCTCGCAGTCATGGTCATTCGAGTCTCAGGCGCGCCACTTCGGCGCGGGTGTAGGGAGCGAGGTCGATCGGCTTGCCATCATAGGACAGGGTGACCTTCGTCGCATTGCCGATCACGATGTCAAACGGCGGCTGACCGGTGAGATTCAGCTCGCTGCCCGGCGGATTCTCAGCGCTGTGCAGCACCTGCTTGTTTGCATCGACGACCTCGACCCAGGAACGGTCGGCAAACGAGAAATGCAAAGCCGGCGTCAATCCCTCACCGTTCACCACTTTGGCGGGCGGCAACGCGGGACCGTCGCCAGGCGTGGCAGCGGGCGCCGGCGCAGCAGACGGTGAAGCAGGCGTCAGGCTGGTGGTTTGTCCGATCGACGATTCGGCGCCACCAGCCGCAGTCGCAGGCCGCTGTGGCGCCGGGCCGAAGAAATGCCACAGCACCAACAAGGCAGCGGCCAGCAGCAGCACCAGTGACACAGTCAGCAACGAGGACGATTCACGCGAACCATGTCGTTCGCTGGCAATCCCCATGTTGTCGGGCGGACGCACTTCGGCCGGCCCGCTTGGCAAGGCGGCGTCGAGCTGCTGCAACAAAGCCGCCGCATCCAGTTTCAGCAGGCGCGCGTAGTTGCGCACGAAACCGCGCACGATCGTCGCGCCGGGCAGCGCCGCGTAATCGTCGGCTTCGAGGGCGGCGATCTGACGTGGGCTGAATTTCAGCGTCTGGGCGACATCGTCATGGGTCAGTTGCGCCGCCTCGCGCGCGGCCCGCAGCTGCGCCCCGACAGAAGGGGTTGCTGCTACCGGCGAAGTTTCGCTGCCGGCGATGCTGTGCTCCAACTCGCTCAATCGAACGCTCCGCGCATCATCAACAGATATTCGGGCGAATCACGGAATTTCCCGCGCAGGAGTCCCATGTTGGCCGCCTCGCTCTTGCGGTCGCCGAGTTTGCGGTCGATACGCAACGACAGCCAGACGGTTTCCGCGGTCGGTTCGATCTTCTCATGCAGCTTGCGCAGCCACTCGCGTGCGTCTTCGTAACGTCCGCGCCGGTAATCGATTTCTGCCAACAGGTAATAGGCGCGCAGATCGTTCGGATCGAGCTTCAGGGCACGGAACAGGTAGGACTCGGCGGTGACGTCGTCCTTGTCCATCAGCGCGCACACGCCCATGTTGTGCAGGGCGGTGGCGGGCGTCTTGTAGAGCGGATTGGAGAGCGCCTTGTTGAAATGGGCGAATGAATCCTTGACCCTGCCCGTCTGACAGAGGAACCACCCGTAGTTGTTGCTGATCTCGGGGTTGCCTGGAGCCAGTGCCAGTGCCTGACGGAAGGCCGCCTCGGCCTCCGAGTTCTGGCCAAGAACCATATGCACGAGCCCCTTCAGGTTATAGGCCGGCGCATAGCCGTCCTGAGCCTCGATAGCGATCTTGGCTTCGTTGAGCGCGACTTCATACTGGCCATCGCGCAGATAGGCGAGGCCGAGATCGGTATGTACCTTCGCCCGTTCGCGCGGATCGGCGGCCACGGGCGGGCCGCTCGCCGTCTGCTGTTCCAGATCGGGCAGCGGCTCCTGCTTGGGCGGAGCGGACGTGCCCGCACAGCCTGCCAGGGCGGATGCCAGGGCAAGCAGAAACGTCAACGAGCGCATCGGGATCATAGAACGAGTGCCTCTGGAGATAACTTGATCGAACTGCGTTTGGTCCTGTCCCTGACCTGCCCCGCCAACTGGCCGCAAGCCGCGTCGATCTCATCACCGCGGGTTTTCCTCACTGTCGTGACGATGTCGGCAGCCATCAGGATTTCCTGGAAGCAGCGCACGTGCTCCGCGGAAGGCTTGCGAAAACCCGACTCCGGGAAGGGATTGAACGGAATCAGGTTGAACTTGCAGGGGATGTCGCGTACCAGTTTCAACAAAGCGCGCGCATCCTCGGCGTGATCATTCACCCCCGCGAGCAGCACGTATTCGAAGGTAATGAAATCGCGCGGCGCGTTTTCCAGATAGCGCCGGCAGGCCGCCATGAGCTCTTTGAGCGGATATTTCTTGTTGAGTGGCACCAGTTGATCGCGCAAGGCGTCGTTCGGCGCATGGAGAGAGACCGCCAGCGCCACCGGACAATCCGCACGTAGCCGATCGATCGCCGGCACCATCCCGGCGGTGGAGACGGTGACACGCCGGCGCGACAGGCCGTAAGCATGGTCATCCAACATCAGCCGCAAGGCGGCGACGACATTGTCGTAATTGGCGAGCGGCTCGCCCATGCCCATCAGCACGACGTTGCTGATCACCCGCTCTCCGGAATCGCTCACCCCCGGCTGCTTGACCGCGCCGAGCATGCGGTTCGCGTGCCAGAGCTGGCCGATGATCTCGGCCGTCGTCAGATTGCGGTTGAAGCCTTGCCGACCCGTCGAGCAAAACGCGCATTCGAGCGCGCAGCCCACCTGCGTCGACACGCACAGGGTGCCGCGGCTGGCTTCGGGAATGAACACCGTCTCGACGGCATTGCCCTGCCCCACGTCCAGCAGCCACTTGCGCGTGCCATCGGCAGCCGTGCTGTCACGCACGGGGACAGGGCCGCGAATCTCGGCCGTTTCCGCCAGCTTCTCACGCAGGCTTTTCGCCACATCGGTCATCTGCCCGAAATCGTCGACGCCGAAACGATGCATCCAGCGCAACACCTGGCGGGCGCGGAAGGGTTTCTCGCCCAACTGCGCGAACCAGGCTGTCAGCCCATCGATATCGAAATCGAGCAGATTGGTCGTCATCAACGGCCGGAGAAAACGTCCAGTTCCGGGAAGAAATAAGCGATCTCGGTCTTCGCGGTCTCGGGACCGTCGGAACCATGCACGGCGTTGGCATCGATGCTCTCGGCGAAATCGGCACGAATGGTGCCTTTCTCGGCCTTCTTCGGGTCGGTGGCGCCCATCAGTTCACGGTTCTTGGCGATCGCATTCTCGCCTTCGAGCACCTGGATCATCACCGGGCCGGAGGTCATGAACTTGACGAGATCCTTGAAGAACGGGCGCTCCTTGTGCACGGCATAGAAACCGGCGGCCTCGCGCTCGGAAAGCCAGGCCATGCGGGCAGCGACGATCTTGAGGCCGTTGGTCTCGAAACGGGAATAGATCTTGCCGATCACGTTCTTCGCCACGGCATCGGGTTTGATGATCGACAGGGTACGTTCAATGGCCATTGGTAAAAACCTTTCTTTTCCAACTGATTGATAAGCAAAACAAAGGGCTGCGAATTCTATCGCAGAAAGGGCGACGGGGGTGCTGCGCACACCACGCGGCTCTCGTCCGGGCTGGCGGGGTTCAGTGCGAGGCTACATCATTCCCAATGACTTCGGCAGCCAGATCGACACCTGCGGCACATAGGTAATCAGGGCCAGGAACACCAGCATGGTGATCAGCCATGGCCAGACAGCCTTGGTGCACTCGGTCAAGCCCATCTTGCTAATGCCGCTGGCGACGTAGAGGTTCAAGCCCACGGGGGGCGTGATCATGCCGATTTCCATGTTCACGGTGATCATCACGCCGAAATGGATCGGGTCGATGCCTAGCTTGACGGCGATGGGGAACAGTATCGGCGCAGTGATGAGGATGATCGACGAGGGCTCCATGAAGTTGCCCATCACCAGCAGCAGAATATTGACCGCCAGCAAAAAGCCGATCGTGCCGATGCCAGAGTCGAGCAGCCAGGCGGCGATGCTCTGCGGAATCTGCTCGTTGGTGAGGATGAATGAAAACAATACGGCGTTGGTGATGATGTAGAGCAGCATCGCGCTCATGTTTGCCGAGTTCAACAGCACCTTGGGCACATCGCGCAGGCTGAGGTCCTTATAAACGAACACGGCGATCACGAAGGCATAGACGGCGCTCATCGCTGCCGCCTCGGTCGGCGTAAATAGGCCACTGTAGATGCCGCCGATGACGACGATGATCAAAAGCAGCCCCCAGATCGACTCGCGCAGCGCGGTCAGGCGCTCGCGCCAGGAATAGCGGCGTTCACGCGGATAATCGCCGCGACGAGCACGATACCAGGTCGTGAAGCCGAGAAAGAACGCCAACAGCAGGCCGGGAATCACGCCAGCCATGAAGAGGGCGCCGATCGAACTGTTGGTCGTCACCGCATACATGACCATGACGATCGAGGGCGGGATCAGGATGCCCAGACCGCCGGAGGAGGCCACCACACCGACGCCGAACGGCTTCGGATAGCCGGCCTTGACCATCGCCGGCAGCATGATCGAACCGATCGCCACCACGGTCGCCGGGCTGGAGCCGGAGACCGCCGCGAACAGCGCACAGGCGAACACGGACGAAAGCCCCAGGCCGCCGCGCAAATGCCCCACCATCGCGGTAGCGAAAGCAATCATGCGGCGCGCCACCCCCCCGTGGGTCAAGAAGTTGCCGGCGAGGATGAAGAATGGGATCGCCATGATCTCGAACTTCTCGATGCCGGTAAACAACTTCAGTGCGACCGATTCGAGCGGCACCTGAGTGAAGCCGAAGAGAAAGATCAGCACCGTGAGACCCAGCGAGATGGACACCGGCATGCCGGTGAGCATCAGTGCGGCGAGCAGGCCGAAGATGATGAGGGCGGTCATGATTGCCCACCTTGGCGACGCTCATGGCCGTTCGGCGGCCCCTCTTGCCGATGACGCCGCTCATAGCCGAGATCGTGCGGATGTAGTTCGTCGTCCATCGCATAGGGATTGGCGTCGACGGCGAGCGGATGCGACTCGTCGATGCCGTCTACATGGCCGTGGTCGTGATGCGGCAACTCGCCGCTGCGCAGAAAGCTCGCCAGCACCTGGAGGAAGCGGAAACACATCAGGTAGGAACCGAGCGGAATCGCCGAATAGACGATCCAAGTCGGCCATTCGAGATCGGGGGTCGTCGGCCCTTCGTAGAGCTCGCCGGTATCGATGCCGAGAAATTTGAAAATGCCGTAATGCGCGCCGTTTTCCCAGACGAAGATCGCGCCCAGCGTGCCGACGATGCCCGTAAATAACGCGCCGGCGAGCAGACCAAAGACGATGAACTTGGCCCGCGTCCGGTCGGACAGCCGGTTGATCAGCACATCCACGCCCACATGGATGCCGGTGCGCACCCCATAGGCCGCGCCGAATTTCGCCATCCAGACGAACATGATGATGCAAAGCTCCTGCGCCCAGGAGAGGTTGAGCGAAATCAGCCAGTCCTGCACGACTGGGATCGGCCAACCCGAGGCATAGCGATGCAAGACGGCAACAAAGATGATCGTCGTTGCCGCGCCCATCAGAAAGGTAATCAGCCACTCTTCCAGGTGATCGAGAATCTTCATGCGCTTTTCCGGCAAATGACACGGGGAGCTTTGCGCTCCCCGTGTGCTTTTCGTCAATGAGAAACCCCTGCGAAACGCCGCGAGCGGGATGGGATGCAAGGCGCACGGAGCGCAGCGACCGAGACATATCAAATAGATAGGCGAGGGAGCGAGCACCGCGCAACGCAGCAGACCGCCCGCGCAGCCAGTTTCGCAGGGGTTTCAATGAGTGAGTTTCACAGCTTCTTCGGATCGAAGCCGGTTTCCTTATAGACAGACTCGATGAGATCCTTGCCGATGCGGTCGGCCATCTGCTCATGCACCTTGACGAGCGCCTTCTTCCAGGCCTTCTTCTGTTCGGGTGTGAGCGTAATGATCTCGCTCTTGCCAGACTTCCGGACAGCCTCGAGTGCCTGGTCGTTCTCAACCTTGGCGATCTGGTTGGCATAGCGCGTCGCCTGCTCCATCGCTGTTTCGAGCTGTTGACGAATGTCGGCGGGCAGGCTCTCCCAGAACTTCTTGTTGACGATCACCGCATAGCCGAGATAGCCGTGGTCGGAGAGCGTCACATACTTCTGCACCTCATGCATCTTTTGCGTGTAGAGGTTCGACGGCGGGTTCTCGGTGCCATCCACGACGCCGGTCTGCAAAGCCTGATAGACCTCGGAGAAGGCCATCTTTTGCGGCAGCGCCCCCAAGGCACGCATCTGCGCCTCGAGCACATTCGAAGACTGGATGCGCATCTTGAGCCCCTTGAAGTCTTCCGGCATACGCAGCGGCTTGTTGGCGCTCATCACCTTGAAGCCGTTGTCCCAATAAGCCAGCCCGAGGATGCCCTTGGATTCGAGCTTCTTCAGGAGGCTCTTGCCCACCGGGCCGGTGGTCACCTTGTGCAGTTCCTGATAATTGTCGAAGATGAACGGCAGATCGAAGAGTTCGAATTCCTTGACGCCCAAGGGGCCGAACTTGGCGAGCGAGGGCGCCAGCATCTGCACGGCGCCCAATTGCAGCGCCTCCATCTCCTCCTTGTCCTTGTAGAGCGTGCTGTTCGGATAGACCTCGATCTTGACACGCCCTTTGGTCAGTTCTTCCGCCTTCTGTTTGAAGAATTCGGCACCCTTGCCCTTCGGTGTGTCGGTTGCCACGACGTGGCTGAACTTGATCACGATCGGCTGCTGCGCAAATGCCGTGCAGGCAAACGTGGCGGCCATGAGGCCCATCATGAAAATGCGTAGTTTCATCCCGTATCTCCTCGAAATCGGTCTTGATCGGCTTTGTGAGTATCGAAGATAGCCATTCAACCCCTCGGCGCACCATTGTGGTTTTCCGCAGACTCGATGAGCGGCGGAAATCCTGACACGCCGCGAGCGGTTAAACTTCTCCCCTTTCCCAAAGCGGTCATCTCATGCATTCCATTCTGCGCCTCGCTTTTCTGCTGCTGGTTCTGCAGCTCGGCGCTTGCGCCTCACTCCCCGAAGGAAGCAGGGACAGAACCGCCGACTCCATGGACGCTGTCATGCCGTCTGCCCCGGAGTCCGCAACCAGCGTCCGTTCAGAGCCCACCGCTGCCGGAATGCCGATGTCGGCACTGCCCAAACAGGCGCTCCAGGAAAATGGCACACCGCCACTCATCGACCTGACCGTCCCACCCGGCGATCTCTGGCAGCGCATCCGGCGTGGCTTCGGCATGCCGGATCTACACGATCCACTCGTCGCGGAACATCAGTCCTGGTATCTGAACCGCCCGGAAATGCTGCGCCGTATCTTCGAGCGCGGCCGGCGCTATCTCTACCACATCGTCGAAGAGCTCGAAAAACGCGGCATGCCCAGCGAGCTCGCCCTGTTGCCGATGGTCGAGAGCGCCTTCAACCCCCGCGCCGTGTCGAGTGCTCGGGCGATGGGGCTCTGGCAGTTCATCCCCTCGACCGGCAAGACCTACAACCTCGACCAGGACTGGTGGGCCGACGAACGTCGCGACATCATTGCCTCGACCGACGCGGCCTTGACCTACCTGCAGAAAATCTACGACATGCACGGCGACTGGCATCTGGCGCTGGCTTCCTACAACTGGGGCGAAGGCGCCGTCGGCCGGGCGATCGCCAAAAACGCGGCCAAGGGCCTGCCCACCGACTATGCAAGCCTGACGATGCCCGCCGAGACCCGCAACTACGTGCCAAAACTGCAAGCCTTGAAAAACATCATCGCGCAACCGGAATTGTTCGGCATCTACCTGCCGCCGATTCCCAACCGGCCTTATTTCGAGAGCGTGCCGAAACCGGCGCGCATCGATGTCGCACTCGCCGCGCAGCTCGCCGGCATTTCGGTCGAGGAGTTCGTCGCCCTGAACCCGGCTTACCATCGCCCGGTGATCGATGGCAATCATGCCGGCGAGGAACTGCTGCTCCCCGTGGAAAAGATCGGCACCTTCGTCACCAATCTGGAACGTTACGAGGCCGAAGACAAGCCGCTGTCGAACTGGACGACCTATGCGCTGAAGCGCGGTGACACCCTCGCCAGGGTCGCCGCCCGTTTCAAGCTCTCAGAGGCGCGACTGCGGCAAATCAATGGCATCACCCCCCGCATCAAGCTCAAGCCCGGCTTCACCCTGCTGGTGCCCAGACCCGGCAGCCAGGCGGCGGAAACCGTCGCTCGTGCGCTGCCCGAACCTCCGCCGCTGCCAAAGGAAAGCGCCGCGACGGGCCGCAAAGGCAGCACGTTGGCTGCCAGCGGCAAGAGGAAACTCACGGCGACCGTCAAGCAAAGCGCGAAACCAGCCGTGAGAGCGAAAACGAAAACGCCGGCCAAGCCCCGGCCAACCAAGAAAAAGCCTCAATCGGGAAAATAACAGCGCACCCAGTGCGTCGCCGAAATCACGGCAGTCGCCGGATAGGCCGCATGGCAGCGCGCCGTTGCGCGCGGGCAGCGCGGATGGAAATGGCAGCCCGGCGGCGGATTCGCCGGCGAGGGCGGGTCACCCGGCACCAAAAGCCGCTCTCCCGGGGCGCCCGTGATCTTCGGCACGGCGGCGAGGAGCGCCTGCGTATAGGGATGGCGCGGGTTGGCCAACACCTCTTCGACCGTCCCCTGTTCGACGATGCGGCCCAGATACATCACCGCCACCTCATGCGCAAGGAACCCGACCGCAGCGATGTTGTGGGTGATGAAGAGATAGGCGAGCCCCAGCTGTGCTTGCAGATCGAGCAGCAGATTGAGGATCTGCGCCTGCACCGAGACGTCGAGCGCCGAAGTCGGCTCGTCACAGATCAACAGTCGTGGCGCGACGGCCAAAGCGCGGGCGATCGCGATGCGCTGACGTTGCCCGCCAGAGAATTCGTGCGGATAGCGCTTGACCATCTCCGGCGTCAAGCCCACCTGGCGCAGCAAGGCCGGGACGTCGGCCTCCGGCCGTCCCTCGCGGACGATGGCATCGATACGCAGGCGCGGATTCAGGGAGCCGAACGGATCCTGGAACACCATCTGCATCTCGTTGGGCGCCAGCCCATCCAACACCCGGCCTGCGAGCTTCACCGTTCCCGCCGTCGCCGGCTGCAAGCCGAGGATCGCCTTGCCGACCGTGGTCTTGCCGCAGCCCGATTCGCCGACCAACGCCAGCGTGCGTCCTCTTGCGATGCAAAAATCGACGCCATCGACGGCCCGCACCCAACCGACGGCACGTTGCAGCACGCCGCGCCGGATCGGGAAATGCACCTTGATGTCGCGCGCTTCGAGCAGGACATCCGCTGAAGGAACTTCGCCATCCTCATCGTGCGCGGGTGCCGTGATGCCAGCGCCGACTTTACGCAACGCATCGTCGTCCGGCGAGACGATGCCCTTCACCACGCCGACGTCGAAAGCGTCCAGATGACAGCGCACACGATGCCCCGGCGCCGGTTCGCGCCAGGGGGGCGGCACCGTGCCGCACTGCGGTAGAGCCTCCGCACACCGGGATACGAAGCGGCAGCCCGCATGTCGCTCGGTCGGCAACGGCACGCTGCCGGGGATCGTCGCCAGTCGCGAGCGGCGTGCCGCCGAGTCGGGCAAGGCAGCGAAGAGCCGTTTTGAATAGGGGTGTGCCGGCGTGGCGAAAAAAGCGGCGCGTGGCGCAATCTCGACGAGCTCGCCCGCATACATCACGCCGACACGAGCGGCCATCCTCGCCACCACTCCCAGATCGTGGGTGATGAGAAGCATCGCCATGCCGCGCTTTTCGGATAGCTGCGCCAGCAGATCGAGTACCTGGGCCTGGATCGTCACATCGAGCGCGGTGGTCGGCTCATCGGCGATCAGCAGCTCGGGCTCACCGGCCAGCGCCATCGCGATCATCGCCCGTTGCTTCATGCCGCCCGACATCTGGAACGGATACTCGCGGGCCCGCCGCTCGGGATCGGGAATGCCCACCGCGGTGAGCAGTTCGACGACTCGTCTTGCATCCGTCGAGCCGCCATGCAGCCGCAAGGCTTCGCCGATCTGCTCGCCCACCGTCATCACCGGATTCAGACTGGTCGCCGGCTCCTGGAAGATCATGCCGATGCGGCCGCCGCGCACCTTGCGCATTTGGGCCTCCGGCAACGCAAAGAGATCCATGTCGGCAAAATGCACGCTGCCGCCAGCGATGCGCGCTGCCTCGGGGAGTAATCGCATCAGCGCGAGCGCAGTGAGCGACTTGCCGCAGCCGGATTCTCCGACCAGCGCGAAAGTCTCCCCGTGGGCGATTTCGAACGAGACGCCCTCGACCGGACGAGCGGGACCGATGTCGATGGTCAATCCGCTCACCGAAAGCAGCGTCATTTCGCCACCCGCGGATCGAAGGCGTCGCGCACCACGTCGGCAAAGAGATTCGCCGCCAGCACCAACGCAAACATGAAGACGAAGGCGGCGGCCAAGGACCACCAGACCATCGGCTCGCGCGCGAGCTCCATGCGCGCGGTGTTGATCATCGTGCCGAAGCTGATCGTGTTCGGATCGACGCCGATGCCGACATAGGAGAGCACCGCCTCGGCGAGCACCAGCCCCGAGAAATCCATCACGATCGCGATCATCACGATGTGCATCACGTTCGGCAGGATGTGGCGCGTCAAGATGGTGAGATGCGAAACCCCCAGCGCGCGCGCCGCCTGCACGTATTCGAGTTCGCGCAGTTTCAGCGTCTCGCCGCGCAGCAGCCGGCACAGCCCCGTCCAGCTGGTGATCCCCAGGATCGCGCACAGCGCGATGAGCCGCGCATCGGCCCGTTCGGCGCTGGTGGCGAACCATTCGGGATGCGTGTCGATCACCACCTGCATCATCAATACCGCAGCGGCGATGAGCAGCACGCCGGGAATCGAATTGAGCGTCGTGTAGAGATACTGGATCACGTCGTCGATCCAGCCGCCGGCATAGCCGGCGAGGATGCCGAGGAACACCGCCGCCGGCAGCATGATCAAGGTGGTGAGCGTGCCGATCAACAGTCCGGTGCGAACGCTCTTCAATGTGAGATAGAGCACGTCCTGCCCCACCTTGTCGGTGCCGAACACATGATAGCCCTGTGCCAGCACGGCAACGGGGCCGGCAATGAGGCAAAGCGCCAGCAAGGTGAGGAACACGGCATCCCAGGCCAGATGCGGCGTCTTTTCCCGCCACGCGGCCCCAGCGAGCCATAGCGTCAGCCAGACGAGCACCCCGGCCCCCAGTCCTTTGAGGACACGCAAGGCGATATCGAGGCCATGGCGGGAGAGATCCTCGCCTAGGTGCGCGCCGCCGTGTTTCAAGCGCGGAAAGTCGCGTCCCTCGCCTTCGATGGTCTCCTTGGCGAAGGAGTGCGTGGCGAGCGGCGCCGAGTAGGTCTTCTCGGTGTGCGTGCGCAGATCGCCGAGCAGCGCATCGAGGAGCGATCGCACCTCCACCGCGTAGTTTTCCCCCTCCCCCGGCAGCCGTTCGCGATAGTGCACCGAATCCAGCAGCGCAACGACGGTGAAGGCGAGGAGCAGCGTCGCTGACGCCATCGCCACACGGCTTTGACCGACGCGCCGCCAGCTCGCCCGCAAATGCTCGACGCGACGCGCCCAAATCCCACCGATGATCGCCGCCACGACGAGCAGGAAAAACAGCGCATCCGAGACAAGCAGGACGAACTTCATTGCAGCCGGATGCGCGGGTCGGCGAGCGTGTAGGAAATGTCGGTGAGGATCAGCCCGACGATGTAGAGCACCGAGCCGATGAACACCATCGCGCGCACCACGGCGAAGTCCTGCGCGTTGATGGCATCGATCGTATAGCTGCCCAGGCCGGGAATGCCGAAGAACGCCTCGATCAAGAGGCTACCCATGAACAGCGAGGGAATCAGCACCACCGCGCCGGTGAGGATCGGTATCAAGGCGTTCCTCAGCACGTGACGGAACAGCACCAGGCGCTCCGACAAGCCCTTGGCGCGCGCGGTACGCACGTAATCCTTGCTCGCCTCTTCGAGAAAGATCGTGCGATACCAGCGCGAGGATGCCCCCAGCCCCGCCAGCACACTGATGATCACCGGCAGGATGACGAACTTCGTCGCCGACAGCCCCTCGGCGTAACCGGAGATCGGCACCAGATGCCAGACCTTGGAGACCAGCCACTGACCGCCGATGATGTAAAAGAGGCTGGAGATCGACATCATCGCCACGCACAGCACGACGCCGGCAAAATCGAGATAGGTGGCGCGAAAATAAACGAGCAAGAGCGCGAACGAAATCGCCGCAATGAGCCCCAGCACGAACACCGGCACCGCCACCGCAAGGCTCGGCCCCATGCGCAGCCGGATCTCGCGCGCGATGTCGCGGCCATCATCGGCGCGGCCGAAGTCGAATGCGAACATCTTCACCGATTTGGTGAAAAAGATCGTGCGCGTGAATTTTCCGGCACCGGTTTCTTGCGCGTTCCAAAACAGCGGCAGGTCGTAGCCGCGCTCGGCCTTCCACTTCTCGATCGCCTCGGGGGTGACACGCTTGACGCCGAGCTGCATGCGCGCCATGTCGTCCGGGGTATTGACGACGAAAAACAGCGCGAAGGTGATGACATTGACGCCGATCAGGATCGGCAGGGCATAGAGCAGGCGGCGGATCAGATAGGCGAGCATCGCCAGCGACTATAAAACATCGTCGGCGACTTCGGCATCGCAATCGCAGCCGACGCCGACACCGATCCAGCGCAGCACGAGTCGATGCGGTAAAAGGCGGGCCAGTCCGCGCGGCGCGACGACGAGGCCACAGACATAACGGGCGCCCTCCCATGTGAGCGCTGGACAGGCGCCATGCCGATGGCCGAGCAGGAAGCGGGATAACGGACACGGTAAGAGCGCGCAACAAACGCCACAGCCGTTGCAAGGCGCGCCGACGGCGGGCTTCTCCGGTGCGGCGGCATGGAGGTGGATGGTCTTCATTCGAGGCGAAACTCCACGGGCAGCAGCACCTGACGGCGGTCGGCAGGCAGGCGAGTGATGCGCGCGGCCGCCTGGCGCGCCGCATCGTCGAGCAGCGCATGGCCGGAAGAGCTCGCCACCTCGATGCGCGCCACACGGCCGGAATCGTCGAGCGTCAGGAGCAGCACGACGCGGCCCTCCAGCCCCCGTTCGATGGCCTCGCGGGGATAGAACTCCTCACGGGTCAAGGCGGCCAGCGCCGATTGCAACGCCTTGCCACGCAACGGGCGCGGCGGCTCGCGAGGCGTCGGACTCGGCGCTGGCGCAACGGCACGCGGGGGCAGCGGCGGTTCATCGACCATCGTGGCCAGCGCGTCCGTCTGCGCCAGGGGCGGCAAACGCACGGCCAGCGCGACCGGAAGAGGCGCCATGCTGCGGTGCGGCCACCACCACTCGAACGGTACCAGGATGAGTGTATGCAGTGCGAGGCTAATCAACAGCGCCAGAAAGAATCGCTTTGTCACCATCGCCGCATGCTACCGCAGCGAAGTAAACTCCTCGGTATGAAACACCTGCTGCTGACTTGCCTTTCGGCGCTGGTGCTCGCCGCGCTACCCGCTCATGCGGAACTGCCCGATCCGGTGCGTTTCTCCGTTCGGCTCGAATTGGGCGACACCCAGCAGGCCGCGGCCTGGCTCGATGAGGGTCTCGATCCGAACTTCGAAGGGCACTTGATCGGCACCGGACTGATGATCGGGGCGTGGACCGGCAACATTGCGCTGATGGAACTGTTCCTGTCCCGCGGCGCCGACATCGATCGCACCAACCGCTTCGGTGAATCGGCGCTGATGCTCGCCGCGTGGAAAAACCAGCAGGCGGCGCTGCGCTGGCTGCTCGACCACGGCGCCCACCCCAATCCGGGCAAGGAACGCGCCTGGACGGCATTGCACTATGCCGTTTTTGCCGGCCATGCCCGCGTGGTCGAAGACCTGCTCGCCGCCGGCGCCGAGGTCAATGTGCGTTCGACCAACGGCTCGACAGTGGTGATGATGGCCGCGCGCGAAGGGCATGGCGAGCTGGCGCGACGCTTGCTCGAAGCGGGCGCGAACCCGGCCTTGAAGAACGACTCTGACGACGATGCCGTCGCCTGGGCGATGCGGCAGGGCAACTACGACATCGCCAAGCTCTTCACCAGCGCCGAGAACTTTGCCGCCCTCGCTCGCCAGGCCGCGGAAAATCCGCCTGCTCCGCCCGTGCGCTCGGCTCAGGCGCCGGACCGCGTCGATGAACTGCTGCGCAAGGCGCGGCTGGCCGAACTCGAAGGCAAGCGCGACGCGGCGCTCTTGGCTTACCGGCAGGCTTGGGACGAGCTGAAGAGCCGGCAGGAACCGCAAAAAGTCGGCGCTGGCAGGACGGCACAGAAGGACACGGGCCAGGCGCCAAAGTCGCCCAAGGCACTGGTCATCCGCGCCAAGCGCAGCGCACCGGAAAAACAGTCGCTGTCGGTCAGCTACGCCGAAGGCGATGGCACCGACGCCGACCAGCTGCTGGAACGCGCCCGTGCCGCCGAAGCCGCCGGTGACCGCACACGGGCGCTGGAACTCTACCGGCGCGCCGCCGCCGCGATCCGCGCCACCAGCGGGCAATGACTCAATACTTCACTCGGGCGTAGTAAGTCTTTTCCGCCGCCGCCCGCGCCTGGCCGAGGGTGTGGATGCCCTTGTCGGCCAACAGCGGCAGCATGCGCAGGAACACCTCGGCGGTGACGATCGCATCGCCGAGCGCGGTATGGCGGCCGATGATCGTGATGCCGAGCCGCTCGGCGATCGCTTCGAGCTTGTGCGATTCCTGGTTGGGGTGGATCACCGCTGAGAGCAGCAGTGTGTCGAGCACCGGCTGGGTGAAGCGTATCCCGAGCTTTTCTTCCTTAAGCTGCAGGAAGCGCATGTCGAAGGCGGCGTTGTGCGCGACCAGGACGGTTCCTTCGCAAAAGCGGTGGAACTGCGGCAGGACGGAGGCGATGGTCGGCTGACCGCGCACCATTTCCTCGGTGATGCCGTGAATCGGAATGCCTTCGGGACGCAATGGGCGCTGCGGATCGATGAGCTGGTCGATGTTCTCGTGGCGCAGCAGACGTCCATTGACGATGCGCACCGCGCCGATCTGGATGATCTCGTCACCTGCGGAGGGCTCGAGACCCGTGGTTTCGGTATCGAAGACCGTGTAGGTGAGTGCCGCAAGGGGCATGTCGTCGCTGGTGCGATCCTCGCCGGCGCGATGGAACAGATCGAAATCGTAGAACTCCGGCCGGCTCTCGACCTGGATGAGCGAGGCGCCTTCACCACTTTCCTGTGCCACGGCGGCCGGAATCTCAATGCGGAAGAAGGATTGCTGGATCGCAGCGCTGCGGCCGCAGGAAAGCTGACCGCCATGGCGGTCGGTGACATCTCGCAACGTGAGCGGTGTGGTTTCCCCGGCGATCGTCATCGGTTCGAGCTGCCAGCCGAGCAAGGTTTCGGTCGATACCGCCGTGCCGGCCCAATGCAGCTCCAGCTGGGCCATGCGCCCGGTGCGGGCGAGCCGCAGACGCACCAGCCTGACGCCGAAACTCTCGTCCAGCTTCGCGGCAAGGAAGGTCATCGCCTGGGTGAGCGAGTAGCTATCGACGCGAACCCAGAGATCATCCGCCACATCGTCGATCTTCGCCGTGAGACCAAGCCGCTTCTCGATGCGTCGTCCGACCGCCGTCACCAGATCGGCGCCGAGCATGTCTTCGAGCGGCCAGCGGCCGATCAGCGTATTCGCATACTCCTGGGCGGACTGGTTGAGTCGCACGGTGAGAATCTGGATCTCGTCCTCGATGGCATCGGCGATGGCTTGCACCTCGTCCAGCGCAACGCTGCCGCGCAAACCATGCAAACTGGCGCGGATTCCTGCGAGCGCCGCGCGCGTATCGTCGGCCAGCGCCTGCACGGTGCGATCGCAGTGCGCGCCGCTTTCGAGCTGCTTGGTGATGTTTTCCATCACCAGCACATAACCGGCGATGCCGGGCTGCGCACCCGCCTCTGCCACCTCGTCTTGGTGAGCGGCAGAGGACAGCACGGGTGCCATCTGCACACGAATCAGCTGTCCGGCGCGCGTCGTCGTGATGAAGTGAGCAAGCGGCCGGCCACCCGCGCGCTCCAGACGATGTTGCAACGATTCCAACGCATGACCGATCAGCGAACGGTCGAAGACCCCGTAGATCGAACGGCCCAGACCGATCACGCCGCCGCCGGCATGGGCATCCGGCACCAGCGCACGCACCTGCAGGCGGGCATGATTGTTGTAGAGCAGGATACGGCCGTCGAGATTGCAGACCAGCACCGGCATCGGCAGATCGGCGACCAGCGCGGCAAGCCGGTTTCTTTCCTCCTCGGTTGCCGCCTTGGCGGCCGCGATGCGCGACTCGACATCGGCCTGCAGCGCGTCGCGCGCATCGGCCAGCGCATTCGCCGCTTCGGCCAGAGCATGGACTTCCGGCGGGCCGGTGGGCGTGATGCGGTAGGCCCGGTTGGCATCGATCATCACACGGAGCCGTTCCGCCAGCGCCGAAATGCCGCGCACATATTGTTTGAAGACGATCCGCAGCCCCTGCACGCCGAGCAGCAGCGCAATCATCCAGAACATCAGGCCGACTGGCAGCCAACGATCGAGGATGACTAGAAAAGCAGTACGCTCCTCGCCCTGCAACTCGTGTAGGGCAATCACCATCGTCAGGGCCACGGGTGCGGTCATCACCAGCAGCAGCATGACCACGGCCAGAATGAAGCGGACTTTTGCGCTCATCGGCACACAGTGTGCCTCGACAGGGGAAATTGAAAATGGTGCCGGCAACCGGATTCGAACTGGTGACCTACCGCTTACAAGGCGGTTGCTCTACCGACTGAGCTATGCCGGCACATGCTGCAAACGCAGATTATAAACTGCGAGCATTGCCTATCCTAGAATCCAGTATTCGGGTCATCCGGCCATGCCATGACAACCGCTCCATCACGCCGCGACATCGCTTTACACCTTCTGGTGCTGTGCGACTCGCCCGCACAGATCGAAAAATTACGCCATAGCTGGCAATGGGAAGGTCCGCTGCCGGAATTTTCCTCGGCGGTAGGGTTACCCTCGTTGCGGGCGGCTTTGCGTGCCCAGTCCTGGGATGCGGTATTGCATTGTCTCAATCATGCTGGCTGCACTCCGGCCGCTGCGTTGAAGACCTTACGCGATCGCGGTCTCGAAACGCCGCTGATCGTCATCGCCGAACCCGCGGACCAGCGCGCGGCAATGAAGGCGCTACGCAGCGGGGTGCATGACGTCGCCTTCACCGACCGGCTCGAACGACTGCCTGCCGCCGTCGAGCGCGAGGTCCGCGAAGCCGCTCAGCGCGCCGATCATCGCGCCGCGCTGGAAATGCTGCACGACAGCGAGACGCGCTTTCGGGCGCTGGCCGGCAATCTGCCCGGGTTGGTGTTCAACCTACAACGCGATCCGGCCGGGCGTTTCCGTTTCCTCTATGTCAGCGAGGGCAGCACGCGCCTGCTCGGCATCGCCCCGCACGAACTCCGCGGCACTACGGAGCGGTTTTTCGCCAGTCTGCAGCCCGCCGATCAGCAAACCCTGATCGCGGCACTCCAGGAATCCGCCCAGTCAGGCAACCCACTGTTATGGGAAGGTCGCCTCAGAGACGGCACGCGTTGGATCGACATGCGCTCGCTACCCCATCGTGACGATGACGGCACGGTGCAATGGACCGGAATCGCGACCGACATCTCGCGCACCAAGAACACCGAAGCCGCTCTGCGCGAATCGCGCGCCCAGCTCGCCGCCCTCTCCTTCCACCTCGAAGCGGCGAAGGAAGAAGAGCGCGAACGCATCGCACGCGACATCCATGACGAGCTCGGCAGCATCCTCGTGCGTCTCAAGATCGAAGCGGCGCTCCTGGCCAGCAAGCTGCCCGCCGAGCTCGCCGACAAGGCGCGTTCGATCGAGAATCTGCTCGATCAGGCGATGAGCACCGCCAGCCGGGTCGCCCGGCAGTTGCGCCCGGGGATCCTGAAGGAATTCGGACTTGCCGCCGCGATCGAGTGCCAGGCCGAAGACTTCATGCACAGCACCGGCATCACCTGCCGCGCGCAATGCGACGACGGCATCGAGGTGGATCCCGAAACCTCGCTGGCCCTGTTCCGCATCACCCAGGAAGCGCTGACGAACATTGCCAAGCATGCGCACGCCTCGCTGGCCGTCGTGCGCCTGAAGCGCGAAAACGGTAATATCGTGCTCGAGATTCGCGACAACGGTCGCGGCATCGCCGAGTGCGACCTCGACAAGCCCAAATCCTTCGGCCTGCGCGGCATCCGTGAGCGGGTGCAGAGCCTCGACGGCAGCTTCCACATCGCCAGTGCGGAACAAGGTGGCACGCTGCTGATCCTCAAAGTGCCGGAGCGACACGGCGATGTCGTCACCGCAGGCGAATCCGAACCCGTCATCCAGCCCGATCTGTTCTGAAATGGCAGAAAAAATCCGTGTCCTGATCGCCGACGACCATGCCATCGTGCGTCAGGGGTTCAAGCAGATTTTCTCCGAAACCGAAGACCTCGTCGTCGCCGGCGAAGCCGACGATGGCGTCGATGCGCTCGCCATCGCCCGCCAGAACGAATGGGATGTTTTCCTGCTCGACATCTCGATGCCCAACCGCAACGGCATCGACACACTGAAGCAGCTCAAGCGCGAGTTTCCCAAGCAACCGGTGCTGATCCTCAGCATGCATCCCGAAGAACAGTATGCGCTGCGCGCGCTAAAAGCCGGCGCTTCCGGCTATCTAACCAAGCAAAGCGCGCCGGACCAGCTCGTCACCGCGATCCGTCAGGTCGCGCGCGGCAAGAAATATGTCAGCCCGGGCGTTGCCCAGCAGCTTGCCGAAGCCATCGCCGACGACACTGAGAAACTGCCGCACGAGCGCATCACCGACCGCGAATATCAGGTGCTGGTGATGATCGCCCAAGGCAAGCCGTTGACGCAGATCGCCGACGAACTGAATCTGGGCGTCGCCACGGTCAGCACCTACCGCGCGCGCCTGCTGGAGAAAATGGGACTCAAGAGCACCGCCGAGCTGATCCACTACGGCCTGCGGCACGGCCTCGTCGACTGATCATCCGGATCTGCGGCAATGACGCCCTTCGAAATCGCCCGCGAAACCCTCAAACGGCTGGCGCAGCAGCGCATCGCACCGACACCGGACAACTACCGGGCGCTCTACCATGAAATCGCTGGCACCACGGCCCAGGAGCCCTTCCCGGAAAAATTGCTGAAAAGACTGCTCGCCGGCCTGCCACGCAGGACGCCGGAACAGCTGCGCTTCGCGCGCCAGATCGAAAACGCGATCGAGGAAAAAAACTGGGAAACGGTGAAGGCCGCGCTCGACGAATTACTCGCCAGGTCGGCGGAGGAGCCGCCCAACTGGTCCGCGTTGATCCGTGAGCTGCTGACCCGGCTGGAGATGCGCCAGGCCGAACTCACACCAGCACGCAAACGCGAAGCGCTCGAACACGTGCTGAGCGCCACATCCTCGCCGGAACTGCTCTACACCCGGCTCCAGGGGCTACTGAAGAGCTGGTCGCAGGCAGGCACGCTGGAAAGCGCCACTTTTGATGCTGCTGCCGAGCCCAGCGGTGCCGGTGCGCCAGCGCCGAGTTTGTCCGACACAGCCCCCCCGGCCACGCTTGGCGACACGACCCGCGACCTGCTCGAACTGCTCGCCCAGATCCTCGAGACCACGATCGCGCTCGTCATCGGCGACGACGACACCCTGCTCGACGAAGCGCGCCAATTGGCCGGCGCGGCTCGCAGCGCTCGCGGCAACGACGACGTCGCGAAGCTCGTCGCTGCATTGAAACGTTTCGCCTATCGGCTGCATTTCGTTGCCGAAGATCAGAACGAGATCCGCGCTGCCCTGCTCCATCTGCTGCATCTCATCATCGACAACATCCGCGAGCTGGTGATCGACGACCGCTGGCTGCATGGCCAGATCGCGACCGTGCTCGAGTTGGTCGCCCAGCCGCTCGATCTGCGTCGGCTCGATGAAGTCGAGCGCCGCATGAAGGAGGTCATCTACAAGCAAAGCGCGCTGAAAAAGAGCCTCACCGAGGCCCAGGAACAGCTCAAGGCGATGCTCGCCAGCTTCGTCGACCGGCTGGCCGACTTTTCCGCCTCGACCGGCAGCTACCACGACAAGCTCGAGCGCTGCGCCGAAAAAATCAGCCAGGCCAGCGACATTGCCGAGCTGACCCAGGTGCTCGACGAAGTGATGAACGCAACACGCGCGGCCCAGCTCGATGCCCGGCGCACCCACGACGAGCTGCAGCAGATGCGCCAGAAAGTCGCGGCGGCCGAAGCGGAAGTGCAGCGCCTGCAGCAGGAGCTCGCCCAGGCGAGCGAACTGGTGCGCCACGATCCCCTCACCGGCGCGCTCAACCGCAAAGGCATGGACGAAGCGATCGAGACCGAGGTTTCGCGCGCCCGGCGCCACGGCAGCCAGCTTTGTCTTGCCTTGCTCGACATCGACGATTTCAAGAAGCTCAACGATGCCTTGGGGCATGCCGCCGGCGATGCCGCGCTGGTGCATCTGGCCAAGGTCGTGGGAGCGACCATCCGACCCTCAGACACGCTGGCGCGCTACGGCGGCGAGGAATTCGTCATTCTGTTGCCCAACACCGCGCTGGAAGAGGCCGTCACGGCGATGCAACGCGTGCAACGCGAGCTGACGCGACACTTCTTCCTGCATGACAACCAGAAAGTGCTGATCACCTTCAGTTGCGGCGTCGCCGAGCTCGGCCCCGACGAGTCGCCAGAAGCAGCCCTGCAACGCGCCGATGCCGCGATGTATCTCGCCAAGCGCGCCGGCAAGAACCGTGTGATGGCGGCTTGAAAAAAACGCTCACGGTTATTGACGCCGATGGCCGGTTTCTTGCATAATGGCGCCTCTGACGCGGGGTGGAGCAGTCTGGCAGCTCGTCGGGCTCATAACCCGAAGGTCGCAAGTTCAAATCTTGCCCCCGCAACCAAACAAAACCCAATGAGGCCAACTACTTAGCGGTGGTTGGCCTTGTTTTTTCCTATCCGACATGGAGAGCGCTGCGATGGACATTGCCCAGATCGCCCAGACCCGACATACCTGCAAGGCCTATGACCCCAAGCGCAAGATCCCATCAGAGCAGGTCGAGCAGCTGAAAACTCTGCTGCGCTTTGCGCCTTCCTCCGTCAATTCCCAGCCCTGGCATTTCATCATTGCCGCCAGCGAAGCCGCCAAGGCAAACATCGCCAAGGCGACGGAGCACCCGGTGTTTTCGGCCAACGGCCCGAAGATCCGCGATGCTTCCCATGTCGTGGTGTTCTGCGCCCGCACGACGCTGGACGACGCCCATCTCGTCGCGGTCACCGACCAGGAAGCTCGCGATGGCCGTTTTCCGAATCCGGATGCCCAAGCCGCCCAGCTCAAGAGCCGCCGGTTCTATGCGGGCTTGCACCGTTTCGACCTGAAAGACACCCAGCACTGGATGGAAAAACAGGTCTATCTGGCGCTCGGCACGCTGCTCTTCGCTGCCGCGGCGCTGGGCATCGATGCGACGCCGATCGAGGGCTTCGACAGCCGCATCCTCAACGAGGTGCTCGGTCTGCGCGAAAAGGGGCTCACCAGCGTGGTGCTCGCCGCGCTCGGCTATCGCAGCGCGGAGGATTTCAACGCCCGCCTGCCCAAATCGCGCCTGCCGACAGCGACGGTGATCACGGAACTATGAACCTTCGCAAGACGGGCGCGCGATCCGCGGCCGCTGTTCACCTGCGTTGCCGGCGCCAGGGATATTCTTCCACCTGTGCGTCGGCGATCCGGTAGCCCGCGGCGCCCTCGGCCGTCACCACCGCAACGGTCTTGAGCGTTCCGGTGACATAGACCGGAAAGATGGCCTTTTCGGCAGGATAGGGTTCTTTTGCCAGCACATGGACGATCTGGTTGGCCGGCGGCGGCGGGGTGTGGATGCAGGCGCCGAAGTAAGGCACCAGCAGGAATTCGCGCACGCCCTTGTCGTCGCGTTCTAGCGTGACGACGAAGCCGGCGATGCGTACCCGCTTGCCATCGAGCGATTTGACGACCGGCGCCTTGTCGAGGTCCTGCCTCAGTTTGTCGAGCAGGGCATTGGCCTTCGGGTCGTTGTCGGACAGCGCGGCGAGATCGACGCCTTCGAGCGCCTTCTTCGGATTCCAGTCCGCCGGCATCAGCGCTTCCCACTCGATCTCGGTGACACCGGCCGGCAGTGACCGTGCCATGGGTGCGGCTAACGTCTCGCCGACACGGAATTCGGCTTGGGCAAAGGCGAGGCTAGGCAACAAGACGGCGAGGCCGAGGCCCCGCCGCCATGCGCCCCGCCAATCAGCGCGGCAGTTCTTCAAAGACGTTGGTCCAGACATTCAGCACCTGCGAGCCGCCAGGCGCGTTGCCGGTCTTGATCTCCTTGACGACCGTCAGCGTCTTCATGTCCAGCTTGTGCAGGTTGCCATCGCCGGCGTTCGAGAGATAGCCATAGCGGCTGTCCGGCGTGAAAGCGATGTGGCCCATGCGCCCCTTGCCGACGGCCAGATCCTTGACGACCTTGAAGCCCTGGGTATTGTCGATCACCGACACCCAGTTGTTGCCGTAGTTGGTCACCACCGCATAGCGCCCGTCCGGCGTGTTGTAGGTGTGGCCGATGCCGGTCGAAACGGTGTCGGTGCGCTTGACGAGCTTCTTGGTCGCAGCATCGAACACGGCGACCTCGGTGCCTTCGAGCTTGCTGCCTGGGCCGCGGTTGAGGATGAAGAAATACTTGCCGTCCTGCGAGAAATTGCCGTGGTGGCCCTCGATCACGCCCTGGCCGATGAGCGGCATCTTGATCTGCGCGATCTGCTCGAAGCTGCCGATGGCAAACACCAGCGCGCCGGGATAGTTCGACTCGCGATCCTTGCCTTCGACGACGACCCAGACTTCCTTGCCATCCGGGCTGGGCGCGACATAGTGCGGCTTGGACGGCATCTTGATCTTCTTCACTGACCAGTCGGTGGTGTCGATGATGACGAAGTGGTCGTCGACGCGATCGACGGTGAAGGCGTAGCGCGAATCGTAGCTCCAGGCGTTGTGCATCGAGGTCGGGCCCTTGGCCTGGCCGGCGACGGCGAGCTCGACGTTCTTGATGACCTTGTCGGTCGCAGTGTCGATGAAGGTGACGCGCAGCTTGCCCTCATCCAGCCCCCAGTGGTTGACCATCACCAGCTTGCCATTGGGGCTCACGACCGGATGCTTCGGCCGGTTGCCAGTCTTGATCTTGGCGACGACCGCGCGCTTGTCGAGGTCGATGACGGTCACCGTATCCTTGCCCTCCCCTTCGGCGCCGACATAGACCTTGCGGCCATCCGGTGTAGTGTCGCCCAAGCCGGCGCTCTTCTCGGTGTCGAGCGTGGCGACAACGCTGTCGGTGGCCGGATCGACCAGATAGGCCTTGCCGTTGCCGCCGTGTAGGTGGACGATCAGGTTCGGCCACTTGACGTCGGCGCTTTTCGGCGCGGTGGCGGTGGTGGCGCAGCCCGCGAGGGCAAAGGCAGCCGCAAGGGCGGTGACGATCAGCTTCTTGTTGGTATGCATGTTTCCTCCTCCTGTGAATGGAACATGAGATCGAGCGGATATCAATTTCCTTGATACCGCTATCCACTATACTGAAAATTCGGCGCTGGCGGCTCGGCACGAAATGGACGACGACCTTGCCCTGCTCACGGCAGTCCGGTCGCAACAAGTAGAATCCGGATTCGGTTAAATCCAAAAATCCTACGAAATGACCAACACCAAGAAAGACCGACCACTTTTCGAGCTGCCCGATCAATCGAATCCGGATAAGTCGAAAAAAATCGTCGGCACGACAGCGAAGAAATCGCGACCGCGCAGCAAGCCAAAAGCCGCGCTGCCCGAGTCCCTCCAACCCTTCTTACCCGGACTCTCACGGCGCGGCCGCCCGCGCTCGAAAAATCCGATCCCGGCGGCGGTGAGAGCGAGCGAAAGCCGCAAACGGAGGCTGGAGGCGGGCATGAAGCGCGTCGAGCTCCTGCTGACAGCGGAAATCACCGCCGATCTCGAACGGCTCTGCCTCTACTATCGGGTCCCGCGCATCGAGATCATTAGCCGACTGATCGCGAAAGCAGCCAAACGCCTCCCCGCTGTATGAACCCGGGACAGCCCGTCAGCTCAGAGCTTGTGGAAAAATTCGTCGCGAGCGCAGCAGATTTTCCACAAGCTCTCACCAGGGGCAGCTGATCCCAGCGCGTGGTATAGCCGGGGCTCAGCCGTTCGCGCTTCATTTGCCAGGACGCATTGCCACGTCCCGTGGCCGCGGAGCGCAGCGTCCCCCGCCCCCAGATCGCATTGATACGGTCCATCGCCTGCATCAGCCGCGTGTTGTCACGAGCAGCGGCGAACAGGTCCTGCGGCAGCGCTGCCGCAGGGCTCAGCTCCAGCAGGGCGACGCCGGCCTTCTGATAGGCGAATCCCGACCGATAGATGCGTTCGAGCGCCCACAGCGCCGCCCGCGTCAGCCGCAACGTGTCGTCGCTCGGCGTCGACAGCGGCACGGCGAGCGCCCCCTGATACTGTGGCGCGTTTGGGTTGTGCGGGTTGGTACGGATCGACACCTGCACCATCCCGGCACATGAAGCCTGAGCACGCAGCTTCTCCGCCGCGATCGCGACGTGACTGGCGACGGCCTCCCGCAGCGCGGCCAGCTCGGTCACGTAACGACCGAAAGAGCGCGAGGAGATGATCTGCTGCTTGTTGGGCGCGGCCTCTTCGAGCGCAAGACAGGGAATCTCGTTGAGCTCGCGCTGGATGCGCTCCAGCACCACCGAGAAGCGGGCGCGCAGCATCGCCGTGTCGGCACGGCGCAGCGCCTCGACGCTGGGAATGCCGATTTCCGTCAGCTGCCGCGCCAGCCGCGGCCCGACCCCCCACACCTCGCCCACCGGAATGGTCGAGAAAAGCCCAGACAGCGCCTCTGTGGGCAGCATCGTGAAATCACAGACGCCGTCACTGCCGGCCAGCCGCTTCTTCGCACAATGATTGGCCAGCTTGGCCAAGGTCTTGGTGGTGCCGATGCCGACACAGACCGGCAGACCGAGCCACTGCCTCACCTGCCGGCGGATCGCCTGGCCGTATTCGTAGCGGTCTTTCCCGACGATGCCGTCGAGACCCAAGAAACATTCGTCGATGCTGTAAATCTCCTGCAGCGGGGAAAAGGTGGCGAGCACCGCCATCATGCGGTTGCTCATGTCGGCATACAGCGCGTAATTGCTGGAGAGCGCAACGATGCCGTGGCGCCGCGCGAGATCACGCAACTGGAACCACGGCGCGCCCATCTTCACGCCGAGCGCCTTTGCCTCGTCGCTGCGCGAGACGACGCAGCCGTCGTTGTTGGACAGGACGACGACGGGCCGGCCGTTCAGCCGCGGGTCGAACACCCGTTCGCAGGAGACATAGAAGTTGTTGCCATCGACGAGCGCGAACGTCATCGTTCAGAGTTTGTGGATGCTCCAGCGCACCACTCCCCATACCTGCAACTCCTGCCCTTCCCCGACGAGGATGTCGCGGTGGCCCGGCGCGCCGGAGCGCAGCAGCACGCCATCGGGCAACCGGCAGAGCTGCTTGACGACGAACTCGCCATCGACGACGGCAACGACGATGCTGCGGTCGGCCGGATCGAGCGCGCGGTCGACCACCAAGAGATCACCGTCGTAAATGCCGAAACCGGTCATCGAATTTCCGCTGACGCGTACGAAAAACGTCGCTTCCCTGTGATCGACGAGATATTCGTCGAGACTGAGCCGCACCTCGAAATAATCCGCAGCCGGAGACGGAAAACCCGCGGGCACCGCCCGATCGAGCAAGGGCTGACCCGGCGGCAGGATCACGCCGGTTTCGGCAGACAGACGTGGCATGTCAGGACCGATAGCGCCGGACGAGGCCGGTGACCACGCCGAAGATTTCCAGCTCGCCGCGCGGGCGGATCACCGGATAGGCCGGATTGTGCGGCTTGAGGACGAAACGGCCCTGCTCCAGCGCGAGCTCCTTGAGTGTGAACTCGTTATCGACGATCGCGACGACGAAGTCGCCGGCTTTCGCGGCCTTGGTACGCTCGACGACGACGATATCTCCATCGTGGATACCGGCGTCGATCATCGAATCGCCCTTCACCGGCACCATCACGGTCCGCGAGGGCTGACGCACCAGATAGCGATCGACGAGGAAAAGCTCCCCCTGGCCGCCTTCGATCATGTCCGGCGCGCCGGCGCGCACCGCAACCTCGGCCAGCGGACGCTCGAAAAAGCGCTCGGCAGGCACCCAAGCATCATCATCGGGCGCGCGCTCGAAAAAGCCGGCGGCCGCCAGACGATCCATCAGCTTGCTGGCCGCCGCCTTCGAGGCGAAACCCATCAATTCGGCGATACGCTGAAACGAGGGAATGTGCCGGTTCTCGGCGTAATAGTCGCGCAGCCGGTCGAGATAATCGGCATCGCGAGCGGGATTGGCAGCAGGCATGACACGCTCCCCACAGCTGAACGAACGTTCTCTACTTTAGAGAACGTTCGTTCGCTTGTCAACGGGGAGGCGGCGGAGGCGGATTCCCTGGCGGCGGGGGTGGCACGGCAGCCGCGGGCGGCGCCGAGGTGTAGCCCGACATGCTCACCGGCACGCGGTGCCCACGGGCATACATGCATTGCACATAGGCATGATCATAGTGACGCTGACTGCCGTATACCGCGCCACGAGAGGCTTCGGCACCCGAAGCGCTGCCGACGATCAACCCCATGCCGGCGCCAACGCCGGCCGCGTCGCGACCGCCGATCGCCGCGCCGGCCACGGCACCGATCGCCGTGCCGATGGCGGCATTCTGGACCGCCGCCGAGCCGGCGACCTGCTCGCGCGACCGGCCGCCGATCTGCTGGAAGGCATATTCGCGGCAATAGGCATCGTCGGCACGAAACTCGTCGAACGTCCGCCCCGTGCCGGGCAGGACCATCACGCTCGGCGCGGTCGGCACGCTCGCACAGCCGGCGAGCGCCAGCCCGGCCAACAACAGCGGCAGAAGCACTTTTTTCCTTGGGTTCATCACCATCTCTCCTTGCGCGTCACTGCCGCGGCTGGGGCGCCACCTTCTCCCACGGCCCCGGGCATTCCTTGACATAGGGATAGTACGCCTGTGCCTCGCGGCAGTAGTACCAGTAGCCGGGTTCGGGCGGCGGCGCAGACTTCGGTTGTTCGATATAGACCGGTGGCGGCGCGGGCGGCGGCACCACGACGACCGGTGGCGCGGCATAGATCGGATAGGGATACGGCGGATACCACCACGGTCCGCCCCAATAGAAACCGAACTCGACCGACGTGCGTGGCCGATGATGCCAGTGGGGGTCCGCCCATGCATTGCCCGCCAGCAGGCAGGCCAGTGCGGCGATCAATCCGGTTTTCGCGATGAGCTTCATTGCCCTCTCCTCGAATGCGTTTGCTTCAACCCAGATTGTCCATTAGACCGTCCTGTCAGCCGATGAGCGATAGCAAGCCTCGTTGTCTTGAACTGCGCGGGCGCTTTCGGTCTGCGGGCGGGCTCGTCGCGCGGACGCAAATGGCCTCGCCCTCGCCACGAAATCGCCTCGCGCCCTAATGGACAATCTGGGTTCAATTGAAGCATCCGCCGACCGCCAGACAATGTCACCCGCGTGGCAAAGTGTAAGGAATTGTTGCAAGAGAGAGTGCCGTCCCGCCAGCGCCGACTCTCCGAGACAAGGCGGCGCCCGGCGGGACGTCCCATTTTCCGCCAGCGCCGACCTTTACTTGAACGGATGCCGCAGCACGATGGTCTCTTCGCGGTCGGGGCCGGTGGAAATCATGTCGACCGGCACGCCGCAGAGCGCTTCCATGCGTTTGATGTAATTCTGCGCCGCGCGCGGCAGGCCGTCGAAGCTCTTGATGCCGACGGTGCTTTCCTTCCAGCCCGGCATCGATTCATAGACCGGCTCGCAGCGTTCGAGCTCGTCGGCACCGACCGGCAGGATGTCGGTGAATTGGCCGTCGAGTTTGTAGCCGGTGCAGATCTTCATTTCCTCGAGACCGTCGAGCACGTCGAGTTTCATCACGCACAAACCCGAAACGCCATTGATCTGGATCGAGCGCTTCAGGGCCGCGGCGTCGAACCAGCCGCAGCGGCGTGCCCGGCCGGTCGTAGCGCCGAATTCGTGCCCCTTGGTCGCCATGTGCTTGCCAATCGGGTCCTGCTTCTCCACGGCGTCATAGAGTTCGGTCGGGAACGGCCCGCCGCCAACCCGCGTGGTATAGGCCTTGGTGATGCCGAGCACGTAATGCAGCATGCCGGGTCCGACCCCTGCGCCGGTAGACGCGCCGCCGGCGACACAGTTCGACGAGGTGACATACGGATAGGTGCCGTGGTCGATGTCCAAGAGTGTGCCCTGCGCTCCTTCGAAGAGGATGTTGGCACCGGCGTTGTGCGCATCGTAGAGCGCGCGCGGCACGTCGGCGATCATCCGCGTCAGACGCGGCGCCAGCGCCATCGCACCGTCGAACACCTGCTGGAAATCGACGGCTTCGGCGCCGAGATAATTTTTCAGCACGAAGTTGTGATAGTCGAGCACCTCGGCGAGCTTTTCGGCGAAACGCTTGGGCCGCAGCAGGTCCTGCACGCGCAGGCCTCGTCGCGCCACCTTGTCTTCGTAAGCCGGACCGATGCCGCGGCCGGTGGTGCCGATCTTTTTCGCCCCCTTGGCGGCCTCGCGCGCGACGTCGAGCGCCTGGTGATAAGGCAGGATCAGCGGGCAGGCCTCGGAAATCTTCACTCGCGCCTCGGCATCGACGCCGGCGGCATTGAGCTCGTCGATCTCCTTGATCAGCGCATCGGGCGAGAGCACGACACCATTGCCGATGTAGCAGGTGACGCCCTCGCGCAAAATGCCGGAGGGCACGAGATGCAGCACGGTTTTCTTGCCGTTGATCACCAGGGTGTGGCCGGCATTGTGGCCGCCCTGGTAACGCACCACCGCCTGGGCATGATCGGTGAGCCAGTCGACGATCTTGCCCTTGCCCTCGTCGCCCCACTGCGTGCCGATCACGACTACGTTCTTGGCCATCTTTCAATTCTCCCCTAACGGTTCAATGATCCATTCATCACCGCGCCGCACCAGGCGGCGGTCGCAGCCGGCCTCCCGCCAGCTGCCTTCATGACCGGGCAAGGCGGCGATGACGATTTCGCCGCTGCCGCGCAGGCGTTCGATTGCCACGTGCGCTGCTTCGTCTTCCGGCCAGGGCGCGAGAATCGCACCCGGCATCGGCTGCGGTTTTGCCAGGCGCGCGAGCGCGCGCAGGTCGAGCGAAAAACCCGTTGCCGGCCGGGCACGGCCGAAGCGGGCACCGATGCCGTCGTAACGCCCGCCCAGGGCGATCGCCCCCGGACTGTCGGCGCAATAGGCGGCAAACACGACCCCGTTGTGATAGTGATAGCCGCGCAGGTCGGCCAGATCGAAAGACAACGGCAGATCGGCAAGCTCGCTGGCGAGCCGTTGCAAGTCGCCCAACGCACGCGTGATCTCGGGCAGCATCGGCAGACAGACGGACGCGCCGCGGATCACTTCCTCGCCGCCGTAGAGAGTCGGCAGGGCAAGCAGTCCATTCCTCACCGGCTCTGGCAGCACCACGGCCAGTTCGCGCAAGCTGGGCACATCTTTGGCCTGCAAGGCCTCGAACAGCGCCTGTTCCTGCGCGGGCGCCAGCCCCTGGCCGGCCACCAAGGCGCGAAAGATGCCGACATGGCCGAGGTCGATGCGGGAAGGCGGCAGGTCGGCCAGATGCAGCGTGCGGGCGAGCAGCCGGATGACCTCGTGGTCGGCCTCGAGACCGGCGTGGCCATACAGTTCGATGCCGATCTGGATCGGTTCGCGCGTCGCGAACAGCCCCGCCGGCCGGGTGTGCAACACGCTGCCGCAGTAGCACAGCCGGGTCACGCCGCTGCGATTGAGCAGGTGGGCATCGATGCGCGCGGTCTGCGGCGTGATGTCGGCGCGCAGCGCCAGCGTGCGGCCCGAGAGCTGGTCGACCAGCTTGAAGCTGGAGAGATTGAGATCGCTGGCATGTTCGTCGAGCAGCGCGTCGGCGAACTCGAGCAACGGCGGCACGACCAGCTGGTAGCCATGGCGCGCGAACTCGTCGAGCAGACGGCGGCGCAGACGCTCGATCTGGGCAGCTTCGGCGGGCAGCAGGTCTTCGATGGCCTCGGGCAGCAACCAGGCATGCATGGCATTCACCTGAACAGCAGCAACAGCGCCAGACCGATGACGATCGAGCTCAAGCCCACGAAACGCAGCTGACCGTCGGAAAGCTCGAGCGCACGACGGAAAGTCTCGCGCCAGATGCGCGGCGCGGCGAAAGGCAGCAGTCCTTCGATCACCAGCATCAGCGCGAACGCCAACATGAGATTCGACATTGGGCGTCGCTTACTTGGCCTTGGCGCCGTTCCTCAGATACTTGAAGAAATCGGCGCTGGGATCGACGACGAGCAGGTCGTTCTTGTTGGCGAAGCTCTGACGATAGGCTTCGAGACTGCGATAGAAGGCGTAGAACTCGGGGTTCTCGCCAAAGGCCTTGGCATAGATCGCCGCCGCCTTGGCATCGCCCTCGCCTTTGATCTTCTGTGCATCGCGATAGGCCTCGGCGACGATCACCTCGCGCTGCTTGTCGGCATCGGCGCGGATCCGTTCCGCTTCGGCCGCGCCTTGCGAGCGCAGCTCATTGGCCACGCGCTTGCGCTCCGTTTCCATGCGGCGATAGACCGACTCGGACACCTCGGGCGGCAGATCGACGCGCTTCAAGCGCACATCGACGATCTCGACACCGATCTGACGCGCATCGCCATCCGCCTTTTTCTGCACCTCGGCCATGATCTTGTCGCGCTCACCCGAGACGACGTCATGCACGGTGCGCTTGCCGAACTCTTCGCGCAACCCAGAGTTCACGGTCTGCGCCAGACGCGTCTTGGCCAGCATCTCGTCACCCTGCACCGAGATATAGAACTGCTTGACGTCGTGGATACGCCACTTGACGAAGGAATCGACCAGCACGGGCTTCTTTTCGGCGGTCAGGAAACGTTCCGGCTCGACCGTGTCCATCGTCAGGATACGCCGGTCGAAATAACGCACGTTCTGGATCAGCGGCCACTTGAAATTGAGACCGGGCTCCTTGACCACTTCCTTGATCTCGCCGAGCTGGAAGACGATCGCATACTGGCGCTGATCGACGGTAAACAGCATCGCGCCCGCGACGACGAACACGGCGAGGACGATGCCGAGGATGAAAGGCAGGCGTTGCATCAGCGTTCTCCCCGTTCGCGCGTCAGCTGGCCACGCGTGCGCACGTCGCGGTTTTCCTGGGCGGATGCCGGCGCCGATGGACGCTCGACGGTCGGCGCTTCAGCCGGCGCGGGGTTCGCCGCCGCCTGCTGCATCAGCTTGTCCAACGGCAGATAGAGCAGATTGCCGCTTCCTTTCGCGTCGATCATCACCTTGCTGGTGTTGGCGAAGATCTGCTGCATGGTTTCCAGATAGAGGCGCTGACGTGTCACTTCCGGCGCCTTCGCGTATTCGCTTTGCAGTTTGGCGAAGCGCGCCGCCTCGCCCTCGGCGGTGGCGACGAGCCGCGCGCGATAGCCTTCGGCTTCCTGCAACAGGCGCGAGGCGGTGCCGCGCGCGCGTGGAATCACGTCGTTGGCGTAGGCCTCGCCCTCGTTCTTCTGCCGTTCGCGGTCCTGGCCGGCCTTGACGGCATCGTCGAAGGCGGCCTGCACCTGTTCGGGCGGCTGGGTGCTCTGCATCGTCACGGCGCGAATCTGGATGCCGGTATCATAACGGTCGAGGATCTCCTGCATCGTCTTCTGCGTGTTGGCGGCGATCACGTCACGACCTTCGTAGAGCACGAAGTCCATCTTGCTCTTGCCGACCACTTCGCGGATCGCGGTTTCGGCAGCCTGGGTGACGGCATCGTCGGGATGGCGGTTGTTGAACAGGTAAGCCTTCGGGTCTTTCAGCAGATACTGCACGGCGAACTGCACACTGACGATGTTCTCGTCGTCGGTGAGCATCAGTGCTTCCTTCAGCACCTTGTTCTTCTCGGAACCGCGATAGCCGATCTCGATGGTGCGCACGCCGGTAAGGTTGACGACTTCATGGGTCTGGATCGGCCAGGGCAGCCGCCAGCGCAGGCCCGGCTCGGTCGTCTCGGAATATTTGCCGAGGGTGAGCACCACACCGCGCTGGCTGGCATCGACGATGTAAAAACCGCTCGCGAGCCAGACGACCGCGACAAGTGCGATCAGCAAGCCGATGCCACCGCCGAACTGCCCGGGCGTCAGATTCGGCATGCGCGACCCACCGTCATCGCCGCCCGCGCCACCCCCCTTCTTGCCCAAGATGCCGGACAGGCGTTTGTTGAAATCGCGCCACAGTTCGTCGAGATCGGGTGGGCCGTTACGGCCGCCGCGCCCGGGGTCGTTGCCCCAGCCGTGGTCATTGAGCGACATCAGGATGCCGGTGATCATGTTCTGTCATGGGGTGGGTGGTCTTATCGATGATCGGCGCTGCCAGCTTGCGCGACATTTCGGCCAACGCGGCTCGCAACAGGTCGAGTCCGGCGCCGGTTTTGGCGCTGACACGGACGCGAGCGATGTTATCACACTCGTCGCGCTCGACCCCCGGCCCGACGGCCCCGCCGAGCAGGTCGATCTTGTTCAGGACGACGATCTGCGGCACCTCGGCGGCGCCGATCTCGCTCAGCACTTGGAGGACGGCACGCATTTGCTGCTCGCGGTCGGGGCTCGCGGCATCGACGACGTGCAGCAGCAGATCGGCATGCACGGTTTCCTCCAGCGTGGCATGGAAAGCCGCGACGAGCGCGTGCGGCAGGTCGCGAATGAAGCCGACCGTGTCGGAAATCACCACCTGGCAACCGGAACGGCCGCTCTCCAGCTCACAGGTCGGCACATAGAGCTTTCTCGACGTGGTGTCGAGGGTGGCAAAAAGCTGGTCGGCGGCATAGGCGCCGGCCTTCGTCAAGGCGTTGAACAGCGTGCTCTTGCCGGCGTTGGTGTAGCCGACCAGCGACACCGACAGTACCTCGCTGCGGCTGCGCCCCTTGCGGCGCACGCCGCGTTGGCGTTCGAGCTGTTCGAGGCGTTCCTTGAGCACCGCGATGCGCTTGCCGAGCATCCGCCGGTCGGTCTCCAACTGCTTTTCGCCCGGCCCGCGCAGACCGATGCCGCCCCGTTGCCGTTCGAGGTGAGTCCAGCCGCGCACCAGCCGCGTCATCTGGTGCTCGAGCTGGGCGAGTTCGACCTGCAGCTTGCCTTCATGGCTCCTGGCACGCAGCGCAAAGATATCGAGGATCAGCGCGGTGCGGTCGATGACGCGGCGCTCCAGCAGCTTTTCGAGGTTGCGCTGCTGGGCTGGCGAGAGCTCGTGGTTGAACAAAACCAGATCAGCGCCGTGTTCGGCTGCAGCGAGGCGGATCTCCTCGACCTTGCCTTTGCCTGCGAAGGTCGCCGGGTCGGGCCGGCTGCGCTTGCCGGTGATGGTCGCGACGGGAGTGGCCCCGGCACTGGTGGCGAGCAGCCGGAACTCCTCGAGACGCTCGGCGAAATCGCCCTCGCCGAAATCGAGCTGGACGAGCAGGGCCCGCTCACCCGCGGCGGGACGCTCAAACATCGTCACCAGCCAGCAAAATCACTCGGCGTCTGAACTGATGTTTACCGGACGGGCGGGCACCACGGTCGAAATGGCGTGCTTATAGACCATCTGCGTAACGGTGTTCTTGAGCAACACGACATACTGGTCGAAGGATTCGACCTGCCCCTGCAGCTTGATGCCATTGACGAGATAGATCGAAACGGGGATGTGCTCGCGCCGCAGCGTGTTCAGAAACGGGTCTTGTAGCATCTGCCCTTTGTTGCTCATGATGGCCTCACGAAGTCATGGTTATGAAAAAGCGCAATGTAGCCGATTTTCACCGGGGAAGCCAGCGCCGGCGGCCATCAGGCGCCGCCCGTCGCCTTGAACAGCCCAGCGGCAGTCGCCGCCAGCGCCCGCCGCACGCTGATCACGGCCTGCTGCGCGGCGAACAGCTCGCGCTGGGCATCCAAGAGTTCCAGATAGCTGGAGACGCCGGCGCGCTGACGCGCCTCGACGCGGCGCAGACGTTCGGCTTGCGCGGCTTCGGCCTGAACGAGCGCTTCGAGCTGCCTGGCGTAATGCTCGCGCGCGGCCAAAAGATCGGCCACTTCGCGGAAGGCTTGCTGGATCGTCTTCTCATAATCGGCCACCGCGATGACCTTGCGCACTTCGGCGAGTTCCTCGTTCGCCGCAGAGCGCCCGCCATCGAACAATGGCCACTTGAGTACGGGCACGAAGCTCCACGCCCCGCTGCCGCCGGCAAACAGGCCCGAGAGCGCCGCGCTGGCGCTGCCGGCTGCGACCGTCAGCGCAATCTTCGGGAAAAACGCTGCGCGCGCCGCGCCGATGTTGGCATTGGCCGCGATGAGCTTCTGCTCGGCCGCCAGTATGTCGGGGCGGTTGAGCAACACCTCCGACGGCAGTCCGACAGGAATTTCCGGCAGAGCGCCGAAAGTCGGCGCTGGCGGGACGGCAGCCTCAGTCCCCACCAGCAAACGCAGCGCGTTTTTTGCCGCCGCCTTCTGCCGCTCGAGATTCGCCAGTTCCGCCTGCGCGGTTCGATAGGCGCCATCGGCGGCGAGAAAGTCGAGATCGCTCGCGAGTCCCGCCTCGCGCCGTTTGGCGACGAGCTCACGGCTCTCGGCGCGGCTTTGCACCGTCGCCTCGGCAAGCCGCGCGCGCTGGTCGAGCTCGACGAGGCTGTAATAGGCGTTCGCCACGTCGGCGATCAAACTCAGGCGAAATGCCCGTTGGGCGAATTCGCTGGCGAAAAAGTTTGCGCGTGAGGCCGTCTCCAGGCTGGCAACCCGCCCCCAGAAATCGAGCTCGAAGGCCGCAACGCCGAGGTTGGCATCGAAACGCCGGTTGATCACCGGCCGGCCGGACGCGTTGAGATCGCCCGGCACCCGCGCCGCCTGCTCCTGCACGCCGACATCGACGGTCGGGAAAAGGTCGGCGCGGCTTTGGCCCGCCTGCGCGCGCGCTTCATCCACGCGCGCGACGGCGATCATGAGATCGCGGTTGTGTTCGAGCGCCAAGTCGATCAGTCGTTGCAGGGTCGGATCGGTGAACAAGGTGCGCCAGTCGCCGTTGAAACTCGGCGCGGGTGAGACGGCACCCTGCACCGGCCACGCTTGCGGGACGGGCGCTGCCGGCCGCTCATAGGGTGGGATGAAGGAGCAGCCAGCGATGAGGAGGACGAGCGGCAGCGACTTATTCATGGTGCGACTCCGTTCGATGCCGGGGATGACCGGGGAAAATGCGTCGCACGACGACGAAGAACACCGGCACCAGGAAGACGGCAAGCACCGTGGCCGAGATCATGCCGCCCATCACGCCGGTGCCGATCGCGTGGCGGCTGTTGGCGCCCGCCCCGGTCGAGATCGCCAGCGGCAGCACGCCGAAGATGAAGGCGATCGAGGTCATCAGGATGGGACGGAACCTCAAGCGACAGGCTTCGAGCGTCGCCTCGATCAACTCCCTGCCCTGCTCCTGCAACTCGCGTGCGAACTCGATGATCAGGATCGCGTTCTTCGCCGAAAGACCGATGATCGCGATCAGGCCGACCTTGAAATAGATGTCGTTCGGCAGTCCCCGCAAGGTCACGGCAAGCACCGCGCCGAAGATGCCGAGCGGCACGACGAGCATGACCGCGAAGGGCACCGACCAGCTCTCATAAAGCGCCGCCAGACAGAGGAAGACGACGAGTAGCGAGATGGCGAACAGGAAAGGCGCCTGGGCACCCGACTGACGCTCTTCGAACGAGGTGCCGGACCACTCGAAGCCGACGCCCGCCGGCAGCTGTTTGGCGATCGCCTCCATCGCCGCCATCGCCTCGCCGGTCGAGCGCCCCGGCGCGGGGCCACCGGAGAGCTTCATCGCCGGCAAGCCGTTGTAGCGGTCGAGCTTCGGACTGCCGATGATCCATTTCGCCTGCGCGAATTCGGCCAGCGGGATCATCTCGCCGCGGCCGTTCTTGATGGGCAGCCGCAGGATGTCTTCCGGTGTGCGGCGCAGACTCTCGTCGGCCTGCATCTGCACGCGCAGGATGCGCCCCTGGCGCACGAAGTCGTTGAGATACGCAGCACCCAGCGCCGACTGCAGCGTGTCGTTGAGATCGGCAATGCTCACCCCGAGCGCGCTGGCTTTCAAGCGGTCGATGTCGAGGAAGAGTTGCGGTCCGGCCTCCTGCCCTTCGGGGCGCACGCCCGCCAGCACGGGGTTCTGGCTTGCCAAACCCAGCGCCATGTTACGGGCTTCGAGAAGCTTTTCGCGCCCGATGCCGCCGCGATCCTGCAAGCGGAAATCGAAGCCGCCGACCGCGGCGAGTTCCGGAATCGGCGGCACGTTGATGGCGAAGATCATCGCCTGCTTGATGCGGAAGAAGGTCATGTTCGCCTTCCTGACCAGTGATTCGGCTTCGCTTTCCTTGCCCGGCCGCTCGTCCCAATCTTTCAGGCGCACGAAGGCGATCGCCGCATTCTGGCCGCGACCGAAGAAGGAAAAGCCGGCCACCCCGATCACATGCGCGACCTCGGGCTGCTTGAGGTAATACTGCTCGACGGTCGAGAGCACTTCGAGCGTGCGCTCGCGTGTCGCGCCCGGCGGCAGCTGGACGATGTTGATGAAGTAGCCTTGATCTTCGGAGGGCAGGAAACTGCCGGGCAGCTTCGCGAACAGCCAGCCGGCGGCGGCGAGGATCGTCGCATAGACGACGAGCCAGCGGCCGGGCCGGCCGAGCATGCGTCGCGTGGCGCCCACATAACGCTTCACGGTCGCGGCGAAGAAACGGTTCCACCCCCCGAAGAAGCCACGCGCAGGCAGCACCTCGCCCTTTTGGTGCTTGAGCAGTGTCGCGCACAAGGCGGGAGTGAGCGTCATCGCCATCAAGGCGGAAAAGAGCATCGTCAGCACCAGGGTCACCGAGAACTGGCGATAGATCGCGCCGGTCGAGCCGCCGAAGAAGGCCATCGGCACGAACACCGCCGAGAGCACCAAGGTGATGGCGATGATCGCGCCGAAGATCTGTCCCATCGCCTTGATGGTCGCCTCCCGGGGGGCAAGCCCCTCCTCGCTCATGATGCGCTCGACGTTCTCGACCACCACGATCGCATCGTCGACGACGATAGCGATCGCCAGCACCATCGCGAACAGCGTCAACACGTTGATCGAGTAGCCGAAGAAATAGAGTCCCACCGTGCCGCCCAACAGTGCCACCGGCACGACGATGGCCGGGATGAAGGTGGCGCGCCAGTTCTCCAGAAACAGATACATCACCAGCACGACGAGGATCATCGCCTCGATGAGGGTTTTGACCACCTCGCGGATCGAGATGTCGACGAAGGTCGAGGTGTCATACGGCACCAGCCAGTCGATCCCCTTGGGGAAATACTGCGCGAGATGGGTCATCGTCGCGCGCACCGCCTTGGCGGTCTCCAGAGCGTTGGCACCGGGGGCCATGCGCACGGCGATCGCCGCATTCGGCTGACCATCGACGCGCGCCGCCACCGAATAATCCTCCGCGCCCAATTCCACCCGCGCGACATCTTTCACGCGCACCGTCGCGCCACGGGCATCCGATCTGACGATGATGTCGCCGAATTCCTCGGGCGTGGCCAAGCGGCTCTTGGTGATGATCGTGGCGGCGATTTCCTGCCCCGGCACGGCAGGAATCGCGCCCAGCTCCCCGGTGGCGAGCTGCACGTTCTGCGCGCGCACCGCCTTGGCGACATCCGCCGGGGTGAGATTGAAGGCCTGGAGCCGATCGGGCCTCAACCAAATGCGCATCGAATATTCGGTGCCGAACAGGATCGCCTCGCCCACCCCCGGGGTGCGGCGGATGCTCTCCAGCACGTTCGCCGCCGCGAAGCTGCCCAAGGCGATGTTGTCGAGCGACTGATCGGGCGAAAAGATCGAAACGATCATCAAAAAGTTGCGCGCCGATTTGGCCACCGTGACGCCCAGCCGCCGCACATCCTCGGGCAGACGCGCCTCGGCGCGTTTGATGCGGTTTTGTGTCTCGACCGAGGCGAGATCGAGATTGGTGCCCGATGCGAACGTCAGCGTGATCGTGCCGCGGTTTTGCTCGGCGCTCGACTCCATGTAGAGTAGGTTCTCGATGCCGTTCAGCTCCTGTTCGATCAGGGCTACCGCGGTTTCCTCGACCACCTGCGCCGAGGCACCGGGATAGTTGAGGGTGATGGAGAGCGCCGGGGGGGCGACCGACGGGTAGCTCGCCACCGGCAACTGTCGTAAGGAGAGTAGCCCCCCGAGGATGATGACCAGCGCGATCACCCAGGCAAAGACCGGCCGGTCGATGAAGAAGCGCGGCAGCATTTACTTCTTCTCCGCTGGCGCGGCCGGGGCGGGCGGTGCAGCCAAGAGGGGCGCGCCAGGCATCCAGGGCACCGCTTTGACGACGCTGCCGGGCCTTGCCTTCTGCAGGCCATTGACGATCACCATATCGCCTGCCTTGAGACCCTCGGTGACGATGAAATCGCCGCCGCTCATGCCGCCCGTCTTGATCGGACTCACGCTCACCTTACCCTCCGCATCGACGGTCATCACGATCTGGCCGGTGGGCGACCCTTGCACCGCGCGCTGCGGCACGGTGAGCGCGTCGTCGATCATGGCCTCGGGGAAACGCACGCGCACGAAAGCGCCGGGCAGGAGTTCACGGCGCGGATTGGGAAACTCGGCGCGCAGCACGACCGCGCCGGTGTTCGGATCGACCGCCATGTCGGCGAATTTGAGCCGGCCTTTTTCGGCATAGAGCGAGCCGTCCGGCAACAAAAGCTGCACCTCGGCACTGTCCGCCTTCTTCTGCTTGCCGGCCTTCACCGCCTGCTGCAGGCGCATGAGGTCGGCATAACTCTGGGTGAATTCGACGCGGATCGGGTCGATCTGCTCGATGGTGACGAGATGCGTCGCCTCGCCCTTGCCGACCAGCGCGCCTTCGGTGACCAGCGCACGGCCGATGCGGCCGGAAATCGGCGCTGGCGGGACGGCATTCTCGAGATCGAGTCTCGCCTTCGCCACCGCCGCCTCTGCTTGCTTCACCTTCGCCGCGGCGGCATCGAACTCCTGCTGGCTCACCGCCTTGATTTCCAAAAGCGGCTGGTAGCGCGCCAAGACGGCCTTCGCCGCGGCGAGATCGGCCTCGGCGGCATCGAGCTGCGCCCGGTAGGTGCGCGCATCGATCTGAAACAGCGGCGTGCCGGCCTGGATGTCGCTGCCCTCGACGAACAACTGCTTTTCGACCACCCCCTCGACGCGCGCGCGCACCTGGGCCGTGCGATAGGCGAGCAGCCGGCCCGGCAGATCCTGGGTGATGCGCGCGACAGTGGGTTTGACCGTGACGACATCGACTTCCGGCGGTGGCATTGCGCCCGGTCCGCCCGGCCCAGCGCTCGCGCCGGGTTTGCCCGCATCTGGGCCTTGGCCGCAGGCCGCGAGGATCAACAGCAGGACGGACGTGATTTTTTTCATTGCTTTCTCCGCAAAAAAACCGTGGGCAGCGGCATGGCAGCATCGGGCGCGCAGGCTCGCCATGCTACGCGAAGCGCGACGCAGGTCGCTCTCCACAATGTTACAAAGCGTTTCAGACCGGATCGAAGATATGGCCTTTCACGCGCACCGAGCGGCCGCGGAAGAGCGCGATCAGCCGCCCGTCCTGATTGGTCACCTCGATGTCGTAGAGGCCGTTACGCCCACCCTGCTGACGCCGGATGGCCGTCGCCGTCAGCACGTCGCCCAAAAGCGCCGGCGCGAGGAAATCGATGCTCGCGCCACCGGCCACCGCGCGGTGGTTATCGGAATTACAGGCATAGGCGAACGCAGCGTCGGCCACCGCAAAGATGAAGGCGCCGTGACAGCTGCCGTGGCCATTGACCATGTTTTGCCGCACCGGCATCGTCAGCCGCGCCATGCCCGGCCCGACGGCTTCGATGTTGATACCGAGGCCACGCGCGGCATGGTCGTCCTGCCACATGATCTCGGCGACTTTTGCTGCCACCTGCTCTGGACTCATACGCATACCTCATCGTTTCAGTTTCGCGAAAGCCGCCGCCATCGCGCTCTGCGGCTCGGCAGGCGCAAAGCGCTGCTTATCCTTCTGATGCAGCTTTTGCGGCAGCTGTGGTGCCGTCCCGCCAGCGCCGACTCTTCGAGATGAGGCGGCGCCCGGCGGGACGTCTTCATTTCCGCCAGCGCCGACTCTCCGAGATGAGGCGGCGCCCGGCGGGACGTCCCCTTTTCCGCCAGCGCCGACTTTTACATTCCGTTGCACCTCGTCGGCAAGCCGCATCGACAACGCGATGCGCTTTCTCGGCAGATCGACCTCCAGCACTTTCACCTTCACCACGTCGCCGGCCTTGACGACGGAATGCGGATCGCGCACGAACTTGTCGGCGAGCGCCGAGACATGCACCAGCCCATCCTGATGCACGCCGATGTCGACGAAAGCGCCGAAATTGGTGACGTTGGTGACCACCCCTTCGAGCACCATGCCGGGCTCGAGGTCGGTGATGTCCTCGACGCCGTCGCGGAAGGTGGCCGTCTTGAATTCGGGCCGCGGGTCGCGGCCGGGTTTTTCGAGCTCTTTGAGGATGTCCTGCACGGTCGGCAGGCCGAAGCGCTCATCGGTGTATTTCTCGGGTTTGAGCGAGCGGATGAGGTGCGTATCGCCGATCACCTCCTTCACGCTCTTTTTGATGTCGGCAAGAATCCGCTCGACGACCGGATAGGCTTCCGGATGCACTGCCGAGGCATCGAGCGGATTCTCGCCGTGCGGAATGCGCAAGAATCCGGCCGCCTGCTCGAAGGTCTTTTCGCCCAGCCGCGGCACTTTTTTCAGCGCCTCGCGTGTCGGGAAAGCGCCGTGCTGGTCGCGGTAACCGACGATGTTCGCCGCCAGCATCGCATTCAAACCGGAGATACGGGCCAGAAGCGCCGCCGAGGCGGTATTGACATCGACGCCGACGGCATTGACGCAGTCCTCGACCACCGCATCGAGCGCACGCGCGAGCTTCGCCTGATTGACGTCGTGCTGATACTGGCCGACGCCGATGCTCTTCGGCTCGATCTTGACGAGCTCCGCCAGCGGATCCTGCAGCCGCCGCGCAATCGACACCGCGCCGCGCAGGGAAACGTCCAGATCGGGGAACTCACGCGCCGCCAGTTCGGATGCCGAATAGACCGAGGCGCCGGCTTCCGAGACGACGACCTTGGTGAGTTTGAGCTCCGGATGACGCTTGATGAGCTCGCCGACGAGCCGGTCGGTCTCGCGGCTCGCAGTGCCGTTGCCGATCGCGACCAACGACACACCGTGCTTTTGCGCGAGCTGACGCAGCACGGCGATCGACACCTCCCAGTCGCGGCGCGGCTCGAACGGATAGATCGTCGTCGTCTCCAGGAGCTTGCCGGTGGCATCGACGACGGCGACCTTAACACCCGTGCGGATGCCCGGATCGAGGCCGATCACCGCCTTCGGCCCGGCCGGCGCGGCCAAGAGCAGATCGTGCAGATTGCGCGCGAAGACGCGGATCGCCTCCTCCTCGGCCCGCTCGCGCAACATGCCCATCAATTCGGTTTCCAGATGCAAGGAGAGCTTGACGAGCCAGGTCCAGCGCACGGTCTCGATGAGCCATCTGTCGGCGGCTCTGCCCTTGTCCTCGATGTCGACATGGCGCGCAATCATCGCGATGCAGGGCGACGCTTCCGGGGGGTCACGCAACTCGGGCTCGGTCTTGATGGCCAGGCGCAGCACGTCCTCGTTGCGGCCGCGCAAAAGCGCCAGCACGCGGTGCGAGGCGGCGCTCTTCAAGGGCTCGCGGAAGGCGAACCAGTCGCGGAACTTCGCCCCCGCCTCCTCCTTGCCTTCGATCACGTTTGAAACGATGAAGGCGTTCTCGGTCAGATATGCGCGCAGCTTTTCCAGCAGGGCCGCATCCTCGGCGAAACGCTCCATGAGGATTTGCCGCGCACCGTCGAGTGCGGCCTTGACATCCGGCACGCCCTTGTCGGCGTCGATGAACTTCACCGCCTCGGCATCGGGATCGAGCGTCGGATCGCCGTAGAGCGCGTCGGCCAAGGGTTCGAACCCGGCTTCCTTGGCGATCTGCGCCTTGGTGCGGCGTTTGGGCTTATACGGGAGATACAGGTCTTCGAGGCGCTGCTTGGTCTCGGCGTGCTCGATTTCGTGTTTCAGCTCCAGTGTGAGCTTGCCCTGCTCCTCGATGGATTGCAGGATCGCCGCGCGGCGCTCTTCGAGCTCACGCAGATAGACGAGCCGCTCTTCCAAGCTACGCAACTGCGTATCGTCGAGATTGCCGGTGGCTTCCTTGCGGTAACGGGCGATGAAAGGCACGGTGGCGCCGCCGTCGAGCAATTGGACGGCCGCGGCGACCTGGTTCGGATGCACGCCGAGTTCGGCGGCGATGCGGGATTCGATCGAAGGCAACATGGGTCGGACCGGAAACGAAAAGGCGCGCACACTACCGCAAGCCTGCCGAGGGTGCAATGTGTCACCACCGGATATTCACTGGGTATGATTGCACGATGCGCTGTCCGGATCGTTTTCCCTCACTCGACGTGGCCCGATGAAGCCGTTCCCGGGCGATGGCATCGTCCTGCGTTCGATCCTGCTCACGGTGCTCGCCTTTCTCGTGGCGGGCATCGGCATATTCGCGTTCACCTATCATGCAACTGCCGAACGAGCAGCGCGGGATGTCGACATCCGGCTGAATCAGCTGCTCGACACGGTTTACAGCACCCTGAGCATCGCCTGCTTCCTGAAAGACCAGGCGCTCGCCGAGGATGTCGCCAGCGGGCTGCTGAAAAGTCCGGAAGTGCTGCATGTGCTGATCCAGGCCGATGAAACCACGCTCGTCGATGCAAAGCGTGGCGGCGAAGCACCGGTTTCGGAGGCCGTCTCGCTGCCTCCTCTCGAACGAGTGGTGATGTCCCCTTTCACACCCGACAAGAAAGTCGGCATGATCCGGCTTTCCCCCAACCCGGAAGTGATCGCCCAGCAGCGCAGCGACGAGATCCGGCGTGCAGCAGAGCAGCTGCTCTGGCAGCTTCTCGTCGTCTCGGGCGCGATCGGCACGGCACTGATCGTCTTCGTCGCCCGGCCGATTTCCCACCTCTCCCAGCGCCTGCATTCGATGGAGGCCCTGCGTGACGAAAGACTTGCCGTTCCCGCCGGCCACGAGAACACCGAACTCGGCCGCCTCGTCAAAGACATCAACCAATTGGCCGATCGACTGGTGGTGACGATCCGCGAAGCCCGCGAAGCATACGAGTATGCGGAAGCCGCTTCTGAAGCCAAAAGCCGCTTCCTCGCCCACCTCAGCCGCGATATCCGAGCACCGCTGACCACCATCCGCCAAATCGCCCGGCTCGGCGCACGCCAGGGGGAGTCTGCGCTCGATCAGGCCCACTTCACCCGCATCGACACTGCCGGTGCCCAATTGCAGGCCACGATCGACGACGTGCTGGATTTCTCCCGTATCGAGGCAGGGAAGCTGATCCTCGAAAATCACCCCTGCAAGCTCGCCAGTCTCGTCGCCGATGCAGTCGCTGCGGTCGAGCAACACGCAACCGCCAAGGGGCTCGAACTCGTCTGTCGGCAAAGTCCTTCCCTGCCCGAATGGATCGAGGGTGACGCGGTGCGCCTCCGGCAGATCCTCGTCACCCTGCTGATGAACGCCGTGCGCCACAGTTCGCACGGCAGCATCGTGCTGACCGTGCTAAGCGCCGAGGACGAACTGTGGTTTTCGGTCAGGGATGAAGGCGTCGGCATGACGCAGGAAGAAATCGACTGCCTGTTCCGTGCCTTCGCGCCTGAAGACCGCTCGCCGGGCCGTCCGGAAGGCGGCCCCCGGCTGGCGATGCCCATCGCGATGAACCTGGCCAGCCTGATGGGTGGCACGATCCAGGCCGTCAGCACCCCCTGGCATGGCAGCACCTTTACGCTGCAACTGCCACTGCGGCTGGCAGAATGCCCTCGCTAGGACGCCGTCGTCTCGAGCGTTTGCCGTGCCAGCATCGCGGCGCGGCTCGCGGGCGTTTCCAGACTGATGCGGCCCAGGGCACCAGAACGAAAATCGGTCAGCAGGATCAACGCTGCCTTTTCGAGATCGAACTCGCCTTGGCGCAGGCAGCCGCGTCTTTTGGCCACGGCCTCGACGACCCCGACGGCATCGAGCTTTGCCGGCTCGATCCGGTAACGCGCCGCGAGCAGCGCCGGATAACGTTCGAGCAGGATTCCGGCGAGAAACACCGCCACCTCTTCGTCGATCACGGCGTTCCTGCCGATCGCATGACAGGCCGCCAGCATGAAGCCGTCGGCATCAAACTCGATCTTCGGCCACAGGAGACCCGGCGTGTCGGTGATCGTCATGCCGGGGCCGAGATCGAAGCTCTGCTGCTGCCGGGTCACCGCGGGTTCGTCGCCGACGGCGGCGATGCGGCGCTTGAGCAGCGCATTCATCAGCGTCGATTTGCCGACGTTGGGGATGCCGAGGATCATCATGCGCAGCGGCTTGGTATTGTCGTTGCGGTGCGGGGCGAGCTGACGGCATAGGCCGGGTATCTTCGCCGCATCGCCTGGCTTCTTGCAGGAAAGCGCCACCGCCTTCACGCCCGGCTGCTGCGCATAGGTATCGAGCCAGGCGGCGGTTGCCGCCGGATCGGCGAGATCGGCCTTGTTGAGCACGCGCAGCACCGGCCGCTGGCGCGCTGCGCGCAGCTCGCGGATCAGCGGATTGCTACTGGCCTCCGGGCAACGCGCGTCGAGCACCTCGATGACGACATCGGTGCGCGCCAGCGTCTCGGCGACTTTCCTGCGCGCCGCGGCCATGTGGCCGGGAAACCATTGGATGGTCATGGCATGTCACGAACGGGATGGGGCCGCGATTATCCCCCACTCGCCCGGCGATGGAAATCGGCGCTGGTGACACGGCATGGTTTCACCCCCCACCCCGCTGCATCGCCCGATCCATGCGTGCCAGCAGCGCCTGACGCTGCTCCGGCGCACCGTCGATAAAGCGGATGCGCACCGCCAACCGCGGAAGGCACAGCCGCGCGATCACGCGTGGCGGCAGCGAGGTAAGCCCGATCTCCATCGCCGCCCCTTCCCCGGTGACGAGCAGCTTGCCGTCGCGCTCGGTCACGTCGCGCGGAAACGCGAACTCGAGCACACGGCGGAATTCCTGCTCCGTCGCCGCCATCTCGCGCACCAGGATTTCGCCGTTCATGGTTTGCAGCCTATCATGCAAAAATGGCCCGCAAACCGATGACCGCTCTCGACCTCGCCTTGCGCTGGGGCAACGTACTTCTGCGCGGCCTGCACCTGATCGCGGTGATCCTGCTCGGCGCGGCGTTGCTCGGTGCCCCCCAGTCAGGCCGGCACTTCGCCATCGCCGTCGCCGCCAGCGGTTTCGCCATGTTCGCGCTCGATGTCTGGCGCAAGCCACAGCATCTGCGTGAGGCGGCCGGCATCGCCGTCCTCGTCAAGCTGGTGCTGGTCGGCTGGCTGGCGCTCGATGACAGCGTGCGCCTGCCGCTTTTCTGGATCATCGTCGCCGGCTCGGCGATTTCCGCCCATGCACCGGCGCGTTTCCGCCATGCCCTCGTGCTGCGTCGCAATAAAATTATCTGATATTGCAATAGGCGGTGCGATTTGCTAGCCTGGTTTCGCGGCATCTCGGAGCTTTTGAAAAAATTCGTCGCGAGCGCAGGCAGGTTGGGGGAGGCCGGAGCGCAGCCACCGGAATGTATATGGAAATACATGAGGATGGCGAGCACCGCCCGACCCCAAGATGGCAAGCGCAGCAGAATTTTTCAAAAGCTCTCACCAACAATAACGAGGAGAAAGAAAAATGCAGAAATCGCTCTACATCGACGCCAGCAAATGCACCGGGTGCCTGCAGTGCGAACTGGCGTGTTCCTTCGAAAACTACGGGATGTTCAACCCGTCCCGCTCGCGCATCAAGGTCTTCAACTTCGAACATGCGGGCCGCAAGGTGCCCTACACCTGCACCCAGTGCGCCGATGCCTGGTGCATGAACGCCTGCCCGGTCGATGCGATCCGCATCGACGCCGTCACCGGCGCCAAGGTGGTGCATGAAGCGGTCTGCGTCGGCTGCAAGGTCTGCACGATCGCCTGCCCGTTCGGCACGATCAACTACGTCGCCGAGACCGGCAAGGTACAGAAATGCGACCTGTGCGGCGGCGATCCCGCCTGCGCCACGGCCTGCCCCACCGGTGCGATCACCTACGTCGATGCCGACTGGACCGGCTTCGACAGGATGCGCGCCTGGGCCGGCAAGACCGACACTGCCCCGCGCGCCAGCGCCTGACCGGAGGAGGAACATCATGGCATGGACTCGTAAAGTGCTGCGTGTCGATCTGACCCACGGCACCTGCAAAGCCGAACCGCTCAACATGGAATGGGCGCAGCAGTATCTTGGCCAGCGTGGGCTGGCCACCAAGTATTTCGTCAGCGAGGTCGACTCGAAGGTCGATCCGCTCTCGCCCGAGAACAAGCTGATCATGACCACCGGCCCGCTGACCGGCACGGCGGCCTCCACCGGCGGTCGTTATTCGGTGGTGACCAAGGGGGCGCTCACCGGCGCGATCGCCTGCTCGAATTCGGGCGGCTTCTTCGGTGCGGAACTGAAGTTCGCCGGCTGGGACATGATCATCTTCGAAGGCAAGAGCCCGAAGCCGGTCTATCTGTCGATCGAGAACGACAAGGCGGAATTGAAAGATGCTTCCCATCTGTGGGGCAAGACCACCTGGCAGACCGAGGAGATCATCAAGAAGAGCCACCAGGATCCGCAGGTACGCGTCTGCAGCATCGGCCGCGCCGGCGAAAACGGTGTGCTGTACGCCTGCGTCGTCAATGACCTGCACCGCGCCGCGGGCCGTTCCGGCGTCGGCACCGTGATGGGCAGCAAGAATCTCAAGGCCGTCGCGGTGCGCGGCACGCGCGGCGTTTCCGGCATCAAGGACTTCAAGGCCTTCATGGCGGCCACGGCCGCCGGCAAGAAGGTGCTGGCCGAGAACGCCGTCACCGGCCAGGGGCTGCCGAAATACGGCACCCAGGTGTTGATGAACGTGATCAACGAGATCGGCGCGCTACCGACGCGCAACCACCGCGACGTGCAGTTCGAACAGGCCAACCGCATTTCGGCCGAGGCGATGCATGAAAAGCGCCCGACCGACGGCAAGACTCATCTGGTGACGAACGCCGCCTGCTTCGGCTGCACGATCGCCTGCGGACGTATCTCGCGCATCGACGAGACGCACTTCTCGGTGGTCAACAAGCCGGAATACTGGGGCGCCTCCGGCGGCCTCGAATACGAGGCGGCCTGGGCGCTCGGCGCCGCCAACGGCGTCGGCGACCTCGAAGCCCTGCAGTTCGCCAACCTGATCTGCAACGAGGACGGCATGGACCCGATTTCCTTCGGCGCCACCGTCGGTGCGGCGATGGAGCTCTATGAGCTCGGCATCCTCACGAAAGAGGACATCGGCATGGAAGCGCCGTTTGGCTCGGCCCAGGCGCTGGTGGAACTGGCGCAGATGACCGCGAAGGGCGAGGGCTTCGGCAAGGAGCTCGGCCTGGGTTCGGCGCGGCTGTGCGCCAAGCATGGCCACCCCGAGCTGTCGATGGGCGTCAAGAAGCAGGAATTCCCGGCCTACGACTCGCGCGGCATCCAGGGCATGGGGCTCGCCTATGCCACCTCGAACCGCGGCGCCTGCCACCTGCGCGGCTACACCGTCGCCTCCGAGGTGCTCGGCATCCCGGTCAAGACCGACCCGCACGTCACCGAAGGCAAGGCCGCGCTGGTCAAGGCCTTCCAGGACGCCACGGCGGTGTTCGATTCTTCGGGCTTATGCATCTTCACCTCGTTCGCCTGGACGCTGGCCGACATCCAGCCGCAAATCGCCGCCGCCTGCGAGGGCGACTGGTCGCTAGAGAAACTCAACGAGGTCGGTGAGCGCATCTGGAACATGGAGCGCCAGTTCAATCTCGCCGCCGGCTTCACCGCGAAGGACGACGACCTGCCGCCGCGGCTGAAGACCGAGCCGGCCAAGACCGGTCCGGCGAAAGGTCTGGTCAATGGCCTCGACAAGATGAAGCCCGAGTACTACCAGCTGCGCGGCTGGGACGCCGAAGGCGTGCCGACCAAGGACACACTCGGCCGCCTAGGTTTGTAAGGTGAACTGCGCAGAAGCGTTTGCGCCGGGCCGTCCCAAGCAAACGCGGCACGCGCCGCGAGGCGCAAACCGCGCCGCGGAAAGTTCGGTGCCACCCGTGATATCGAGCGCAGCGAGCATTCTTGAACCCCCCGCGAGGGGGGTGAAGGGGGGCGAGACATGAAGCACATCATCATCGGCAACGGCCCCGCAGGGGTCGTTGCCGCAGAGACTTTGCGCCGCCTGCAGCCGCAAGCAGAGATCGCGCTGATCGGTGACGAAGCCGAGCCACCCTACGCGCGCATGGCGATCCCGTATCTCCTGCAAGGCGACATCGACGAACATGGCACCCATCTGCGCAAGACGCACGACCATTTCACGACGCACGGCATCCATCTGATCCAGGGGCGGGTGAGCTGCATCGACTCGGTGGTGAAGCAGATCCAGTTCGCTTCCGGCGAGCGCCTGCATTACGACAAGCTCCTGATCGCCACGGGCTCCCATCCGCTGCGGCCGGCCATCCCGGGCATCGACCTCGCCAATGTGCACACTTGCTGGACGCTCGACGACGCGCGCGCGATCGCCGCGAAAGCCCAGCCCGGCAGCCGCGTGGTGCAGCTCGGCGCCGGCTTCATCGGCTGCATCATCCTGGAAGCGCTCGCCTCCCGCGGTGTGAAGCTCACCGTCGTCGAGATGGGCGACCGGATGGTGCCACGCATGATGACCGCGAAAGCCGGGGCGATGATCAAGCGCTGGGTGGAAAGCAAAGGGGTCGCGGTGCATGTCAATACCGCGATCAGCGCCATCGAGCAAGACGGCGACGCGTTGTGTGTGAAACTCGGCGCTGGCGGAACGGCACTGCAAGCCGACCTGGTGATCTGCGCCGCCGGCGTGCGGCCGAACGTCGATTTCCTCGCCGGCAGCGGTGTCGAGATCGGCCAGGGCATCCGTGTCGACCGCGGCATGCGCACTTCGGTGCCGGACATTTATGCCGCCGGCGATGTCACCGAAGCGCCCGGTTTTCATAGCGGCCTGCCCCAGCTCAACGCGATCCAGCCGAATGCCGCCGACCAGGGCCGCATCGCCGCGATCAACATGGCCGGCGGTAACGCCGAGCTGCAAGGCAGCCTGGCGATCAACGTGCTCGATACGCTCGGCCTGATCTCCACCTCCTTCGGCCACTGGCAAGGCAAAGGCGATGGCGTCGAGCTCGTCGATGAGGCGAACTTCCGCTATCTCTCGCTGCAATTCGAGGACGACGTGCTGATCGGCGCCACCAGCATCGGCTGGACGGATCACGTCGGCGCCTTGCGCGGCCTGATCCAGACGAGAACGAGACTGGGGGCCTGGAAGGCGCGGCTCATGGCCGACCCGACGCAGTTCATGGCCGCCTATCTGGGGGCAGCGCAGAAAGCCGCATGAAAATCACCTTCAAGCTCTTCGCCGCGCTGCAGGACTACCTGCCGGCCGCTGCGCGCGCCCGCAATGCGCTCGAACTCGAGCTGCCCGAGGGCACCACGATCGGGCAGGTCATCGAGCGTTTCGGGCTGCCGCAAGCCTCCTGCAAGCTGGTGCTGGTCGATGGCCTCTTCGTGCCGCCGGCAGAGCGCGGAACCCGCACGCTCAAGGACGGCGAGACGCTCGCTATCTGGCCGCCAATCGCGGGGGGCTGAAGGCTTCATAGCCGCTGCATGTTGCAGCGCACAACCAAACTTGCGATACTTGCGGCTGCAAGTCATTTCGTTACATCCCGATCCGGCGGAGGGTGTTCGCCCTCCCCTCGCTCAACCTGAAACAAGAAAGGCTCGAACATGGAAATCAAAGGCAGTGTGGTTCTCGTCACCGGCGGCGGCAACGGCATCGGCGAAGCGGTCGCCAAGTATTTCGCCAAGCAAGGCGCGAAGATCGCCATCGTCGACATGGTGCAGGAAAACATCGACCGCGTGCTCGCCGATCTCAAGGCGATGGGTGCCGAGGCCATCGGCGTGCAGGCCAACGTCACCAGCGAAGCGGATACCGCGAAGTTCATCCAGGCGACCCTCGATGCCTTCGGCAAGCTGAACATCACCGTCGCCTGCGCCGGCATCATCCGCGACGGCATGATGCTCACCCTCGACAAGCAAACCGGCAAGGTCGCGCGCAAGCTGGGCCTCGACAAGTGGCAGCCGGTGATCGACGTCAACCTCACCGGCACCTTCCTGACGCTGCGCGATTCCGCCGAAGCGATGGTCAATGGCGGCTGGCCGGGTCTGCTGGTCACCATCTCCTCGGTCAACAAGGTCGGCCAGATCGGTCAGCTCAACTACTCCTCGACCAAGGTCGCCGACGCGCTGATGCCGAAGATCATCATCGGTGAATTCATGCTGCGCGGCATCAAGAACATCCGCTGCGTCGGCATCGCGCCGGGCTATACCGCGACACCGATGCTCACCGGCATGAACCAGGACGCACTGAAGGCGATCCTCAAGGACGTGCATCTCGGCCGCCTCGTCGAGCCGGAGGAAATCGCGCGCCTGATCGGCCATTGCGCGGAAAACGAGGCGATCAACGCCACGACGCTGGAAATCACCGGCGGCCTGTGCTATCCCGGCGGCATCGCCAAGTAAGCGTTTCGGCTTCGGCGACGAGGGCAAGCAGCTAATCGCTTGCCCTCGTCGTTTTCAGGGCGCGCGCACGCGCCGCGTCTCAAGTGCGCAAGGGGTGAATCCAGGCGAACAACACCTGCCCCTGCGATTCGGCCAGTTGCGCGAGCTCGCCAAGATCGGCAAGCATCGAGGCAACCTCATCCTCGCTCCACCCCGCCGTCTCGAAGGCTTCCGTCGCCGTCAGCTCCGCCGCGAGGAGCTCGATGCGCTCCTCGTCGAGCATGGCGAGCCGCTCCAACAGCTCGTCACTCAAACGCAGCACCAGCGCACCCTCATCGGGCGAGACATAGACCGGCTCGCAGCGCGCCGCGGCATCGTCGAACAGCTCGCCGGTCAGCACGCACTCCAGCATCGCGATTCGGGCGATGGTCAGATCGCGCCAGCCAATGCCGCTCCACAGATCGAGCGGGTTCAGGGATTCGCCGATCGCCGCGAGTTCGTCTTCTTCTGCGGCGATGATCTGGGTCAGGATGCTCATGCGGGAATTCTAGGCTACACTCGGCGCGGATTCGCGCTTGAGTTGAACCCAGATTGTCCATTAGACCGGGCTGACTTACCATGAGCATGCGAAAAGATCATTTCATCGCCCTACACGGCGGTTTTCGGGCTGCGGGCGGCATCTTCGCGCCCCCGCTCCTCGCCAATAGACATGGTTATTGGCTCGTCGCGGGGACGCAAATCTGCTCGCCCTCGCCAGCGAAATCCGCTCGTGTTCCAATGGACACTCTGGGTTGAACATCCATCATGCCTGCACTCCCTTTCACCTGCCTCGACGATTACGATCCGGAAGCGCTCTCCGTCTCCCGCGCCCGCCAGTTCCTGCTCGATACCGTCCAGCCCGTCGCCGGTCATGAGCGCCTCTTCGTGCGTGAGGCGCTCGGCCGCGTGCTCGCCGAGGACGTGATCTCGCCGGTCGACGTGCCGGCGCACGACAACTCGGCGATGGACGGCTGGGCGGTGCGCCACGCCGATCTCTCGCCCGCGGGCGAAACACGGCTCAAGATCGTCGGCACGGCCTTCGCCGGCCGCCCCTGTGAGGCGAAAGTCGGCGCTGGCGAGACGGCACGCATCATGACCGGCGCGATGATTCCCGAGGGCGCCGACTGTGTGGTGATCCAAGAAGTCGTGCGCGTCGAAGGCAAGACGATCATCGTCCCGCCGGGGCAGAAGCCGGCACAGAACATCCGCCGCGCCGGCGAGGACCTGCAGGCTGGCAAACCGGCGATTCCCGCCGGCAAGCGCCTGCGGCCCGCCGAACTCGGCGTGATCGCTTCGCTCGGCATTGCCGAAATCTCGGTGCGACGCCGCGTGCGCGTGGCGCTGTTTTCCACCGGCGACGAGCTGATCTCGCTCGGCATGCCGCTCACACCCGGCGCGGTCTATGACAGCAACCGCTATACGCTCTGGGGCATGCTGACGCGGCTGGGCTGCGAAGTCATCGACATGGGCGTGGTGAAGGACGATCCGGTGGCGCTGGAGGCAGCCTTCCGTGAAGCGGCGGCCTGCAGTGATGCGATCGTCACCAGCGGCGGCGTCTCGGTCGGCGAGGCGGATTTCGTCAAACAGCTGATGGCGCGCCTGGGCGAAGTGGCGTTCTGGAAGATCGCGATGAAGCCCGGCAAGCCGATGGCCTTCGGCCGCATCGGCCAAGGCAAGGAGAGCGCCTGGCTGTTCGGCCTGCCGGGCAACCCGGTCGCGGTGATGGTGACCTTCTACCAGTTCGTGCGGCCGGCCCTGATGAAACTGATGGGCCTCGATCCGCTGCCGCATCTGCCGACCTTCGCCGCGCGCTGTACTGCGCCGATCAAGAAAGGCCCGGGCCGCACCGAGTTCCAGCGCGGCATCCTGTTCCGCGACAACGATGAATGGTGCGTGCGGCCGACGGGCCATCAAGGTTCGGGCATGTTGAGCTCGATGGCCCATGCCGATTGTTTCATCGTGCTGGAGGCCGACCGCGGTAAGGTCGAAGCCGGCGAGAGGGTGCTCGTGCAGCCGTTCGAGGGGCTCGTCTAGGAGCCCCGGTGTTCTTCGCCACCGCCGGCATCACCGTCCCGTTGTGGCTGCCGCCGCTGGCCGGTTTCACCCTCGCCTTCTTCTGCTCGATGGTCGGCATCTCGGGCGCCTTCCTGCTGCTGCCCTTCCAGATGAGCGTGCTCGGCTACGTCTCGCCTTCGGTGACGGCGACCAATCTGGTCTTCAACCTCGTCGCGATTCCGGGCGGCGTCTGGCGCTATGCCCGCGAAGGCCGCATGCACTGGTCATTGGCGCGCATCATCGCGCTCGGCACGCTGCCGGGTCTGTTGGCGGGCTGGTGGCTGCGCCTTCATTGGCTGGCCGAACCGAAAACCTTCAAGCTCTTCGTCGGCCTGGTGCTCGCCTGGCTCGCCTTGCGGCTGCTGCGTTCCCCCTCCAGCACGTCTCACTCCTCCGCGCCGAGCGACGGCGGTGTCCCGGCACGGGGCGTGTTCCTGCTTGCGCTCGTCATCGGCATGGTCGGCGGCGCCTATGGCATCGGCGGCGGTTCGCTGATGGCGCCGGTGCTGGTGGCCGTGTTCGGTCTGTCGCTGCATGCAATCGCCGGGGCGACGCTGTTCGGCACCTTCCTCGCCTCGCTGGTAGGCGTGGCCGCCTACCAGTTCCTGCCAGCCCCCGCCGGCGTGACGGCCCAACCCGACTGGGCTCTCGGCCTCCTGTTCGGCATCGGCGGTCTTGCCGGCATGTATCTCGGCGCGCGGATGCAGAAACACGTGCCGCAGCGGGTGCTCAAAACGGGCTTGGCGCTCTTGCTGGCCGGGCTCGCGGCGGGCTATGTGCTGCAGTTTTTCCGCTGATTACCCATCTTCCCCCAGCACGCCAAACTCGACCGCAGTCTTGACGTAAAACAGATGCACGCCCTCGGCCTTGAGACGCGCGAACAGGCGTTCGGCCTGCTCGGTATCGACCGCCATCACGACCTCGACCGGTTGATCGGCCAGCTCGAAAAAACGCGCCGAATGAATGCGGCGATCATGCCCCAGGCCCTCGCTGCCGGTAAGCAGCGTCGCACCGGGCAGCCCCATCTCTTTGGCGAGATGCACGAGCCACTCGGCCAACGGCTTGCCCTTGTGGCGGCGATCCTGCTGGGTGAAAAAGGTGATCTGGTAGCCGTTCATTCCTCTCCCCCTCATGCCGATTTCAACCAATGAAAAGACGCCACGCCGGCAAAAGTGGCAAGCAGTGAGCCGATGACATGCACGGCTATCGCTCCCAGCGCCCAGCCCGGCCGGCCTTCCTGCAGCAGGCTGACGACCTCGGCAGAAAAGGTCGAAAAGGTGGTCAGACCACCACAGAAACCCGTGATGATCAGCAAACGCCATTCCGGCGCGATCGACGGCGTCAGTGCGAAATAGGCGATCGCGAGGCCGATGACATAGCCGCCGATCAGGTTGGCGGCGAGCGTTCCCGGCGGAATGTCCGGGAACAGACTGTTGAGCTTGAGACCGAGGAACCAGCGCAACAGCGCACCGAGCGCGGCCCCGAGAGCGATGGCGAAAACCATTTTCAACATAGTGCATTTCCGAATGTCCGGCCACAGCGGCGACGCGCTGCAACCGCCCATGCCGTGAATGGCATTTGCGACGGATTATCCTCCACTTCCGGTCGAGGTGAGCGCCCGAACGAGACTGGACGGAATTTCCGGGTCTACAATGGGATTGCACGTTCCCCGTCATACGAAAGGAGCCGATCATGACCGCAACCTACTCGAATGGCGAATCCCTCGTCAGCAATGGGCCCGTGACGCTGGAAGAACGCTACAAGATGATTGCAGAGGCCGCGTATTTCATCGCCGAGAAGCGTGGCTTCAGCGGTGGCGACATGGCCGAGGACTGGCGGCAGGCCGAGGCCCAGATTGACGAGATGCTGCGCGAACAGGGTCGATTGCCCGCCCTGGCGACCGAGGAAATCGAACGGCGCGTCGCAGCAGCGCTCGGAGCCGATCCGGCATCGATCGCCAAAGAGGTACGTTCGATCACGCTCGATGCGCTCACCCGCGGCCGCCTCGATGTCGATGCGGTCAAGCGCGTGACGAAAGCCGTCGTCGCTGGCGCCCGCGCTGGCGTCGCTCCCTTCGGTGAACGGAGCGGCGAAGCGTTGAAAGCAGCGATGCGCGGCCTCGACGAGGCGCTTTCCGGCGCGGCGGAAGCCGCCCATCTGGCGATCGAGGAAGCGACGGGGCGTACGAAGGAATTCTCCCAGCAGGGCTTGAAGCAGGCGGTGGACGATCTCGCTACGCTCCAGTCGTTGTTTGCCGAAACGCTGCAGGATGCCGCACGCACGACTCAGGGGGCCGTTCAGGCGACTTTTCAGCAACTGGCCGAACATGCCAGGAGCAGCGGTTCGGCCGTCGGCCAGCGGGTCAAAGTCGCCGTCGATCAACTCGCCCGGACGGTCAAGGAGGCTGCTCGCGATCAAGCCAGGAAGGGGGTGAAAGCGCTGCGCCATGAAGCCGCGCTGTTTGCGGGTCTCGCCGCCGGCTTTTTGCAGGGTATCGCGGCCCGCCTGCAATCCAAGGTCGATGAGAAGAAGCGCTGATGCTCTGGCAGGCCATCAGTGCCGTCCGCGATCTGGGACGCCTGCATGACATCGCCAGCGTCCTGATTCGTTACGGCTTTGGTGATCTGGTGCGGCGCGTCGGCATGGCCGGCGCGCTCGAGCGGGGCGGGCGCGCGTTGCACTGGCAGGCGCCGGAGGAATTGGCGCGGCTGGAACCGCCGGCCCGTGTGCGCCGGGCGCTGGAAGACTTGGGGCCGAGCTTCGTCAAGCTGGGGCAGGTCCTCGCCACCCGCGTCGACCTGTTTCCGCCGGAATGGATCACCGAGTTCGGCAAGCTGCAGGATGCCGTCCCCGCATTGCCCTTCGATGCGCTGCGGCCGCAACTGAGCGAAGATCTCGGTCAGGCACCCGAAACGCTGTTTGCCCGCCTGGAGACCGAGGCGCTCGCAGCGGCTTCGCTGGCCCAGGTGCACCGCGCCTGGCTCGCCGATGGCACGCCGGTGGTCCTGAAAGTGCGGCGTCCCGGCATCCGCCCGGTCGTCGAAGCCGATCTGCGCCTGTTGTCACGGCTGGCAGAGATCGTCGAAGCGGAAGCTCCCGATCTGCGGCGCTACCGGCCGAAGGAAGTGGTACGCCAGTTCACCCAGGCGCTACGCCGTGAGCTGGATTTCGCCATCGAGGGTCGCCACGCGGAGCGCATCGCCGCAAACTTCACCGACTGGCCCGAGATCCTCGTGCCGCGAATCCACTGGGCATGGACCTCCGAGCGACTGATCGTCGAAGACTATGTCGAAGGCATCCCCGGCCGGGATCTGGCCGCCGTCGATGCCGCCGGCCTCGACCGCAAGTATCTCGCCCGCCGCGGCGCCCAGGCCGTCCTGAAGATGATGCTGGAAGACGGCTTTTTCCATGCCGATCCGCATCCCGGCAACGTCTTCTACCTACCCGGTCCCCGTATCGCCTTCCTCGACTTCGGCATGGTCGGGCGCCTTTCCGAAGAGCGCCGCTATCAACTCGCCCTCCTGCTCGATGGCCTCGTCAACCATGATGCCGCCAAAGTCGCCGATGTGCTGCTGGAATGGAGTAGCGATGCGCAAGCCGACGGCGAAGCCATCGCGCCCGACATCGACGCCTTCGTCGACCAGTATCACGGTGTGCCGCTCAAGCGCCTCGATCTGGCGGCGATGCTCTCGGATCTGGTCGCCATCCTGCGCGAGCATGGTCTTGCGCTGCCCCCCGATCTGGCGTTGATGACCAAGGCCTTCATCACGCTGGAGGGTTTGGGACGCCAGCTCGATCCGGATTTCGACATGGCTGGCGAAGCCGCACCTTTCATCGAACGCGCGCTCTTCAACCACGCCTCCCCCGCCGCACTGGCAAGACGCGCCTGGCGCGAGATCAACGATACGCTCGCCCTCGTCTCCCGCCTGCCGCAAGACCTGCGCCAGCTGCTGCGCGCTGCCCGGCGCGGCAAGGTGCAGGTGCAAGTCGACGTCCCTCCCTTGAAGCAGTTCGGCGACCGTCTCGACCGGGCGATCAGCCGTCTCGCGCTCGCCATCGTCACCGCCGCGCTGATCGTCGGTTCGGCCATCGTTATGACCATCGAACACGACACCGCCCTGCCAGGGTTGCCATCTTTCGGACTGATGGGGTTCATCGCCGCAGTCGTCGGCGGTCTGTGGGTGCTGATGTCGATCTGGCGCAGCGGGAAGTGACTGTGGAGTCGGTGTGGTGGCGCTAACCAAGGGCACACCGGCACGCCCGATATGACCTGCCTTGCGTCGCCCATTGTTCGCCCGCAGCGGGAACTTCCTGTATCTGCAAGTTTTCAAAGGTAATGGTGAGACTTTGCTCGATTATTGAACCCATCGTTGATCGAACACCATCCATGACCTTCGCACTTACCGCACAATTGCCCCATCTCCCGCCATCGTTTGTACCGCTGATCGAACTCGCCCTCGACCTGCGCTGGTCATGGAGCCACAGCAGCGATGTGCTTTGGGAACGGGTCTGCCCTGAACTTTGGGAGCACACCAAGAATCCCTGGCTGGTGCTACAAAACACCTCGCAGCAGAATTTCACTGAGCTGGCAGCGGACCCCGAATTCCTCGCCCTCATGCAGGCATGCGTCGACGAACATGCCGCGGCGCTCGCGGCGCCGACGTGGTTCGAAACCGCTCACCGAGATGCCAAACTCGCGCCGGTCGCCTACTTCAGCATGGAGTTCGGGTTATCGGATTCGCTGCCGATCTATTCAGGCGGTTTGGGCATCCTCGCTGGCGATTGTCTCAAAACAGCGAGCGATCTCGGAGTGCCGATGGTCGGCATCGGCCTGCTCTGGCAGCAGGGCTATTTTCGGCAAAGCTTCGATGCCCATGGCAACCAGCAGGAATATTTCCCCTACAACGACCCTACCCAGCTGCCAATTCAGCCTGTCCTGGACGAGGCTGGCGATCGTCTGCGGGTGGAACTACCGTTCCCGGGACGGAATCTGCGTCTGCGGGTATGGCAAGTGACGGTCGGGCGGATCAGACTTTATCTATTGGACAGTAATGACCCGCTCAACACGCCCGCCGACCGGGGCATCACCGCAGAGCTCTATGGCGGCGGCCTCAGTATGCGCCTGAAGCAGGAGATCTGCCTCGGCATGGGGGGCTGGCTGTTGTTGCGGCGGCTCGGGATCACGCCACAGGTCTGTCATCTCAACGAAGGCCATGCAGCCTTCGTCGTGCTGGCGCGTGCGGCAAGTCACATGCGTGATCACGGCGTCGACTTCCAGCGCGCATTCGCCACGACGCGCCCTGGCAACGTGTTTACGACCCACACCCCGGTCGAGGCGGGTTTTGATCGTTTCCCGCCGACGCTGATCGAACGCCACCTCGATGGCACGATAAATGCCTTGGGAATCTCACAGCGTGATTTCCTTGCGCTCGGGCGCGTGAACCCCGATGATGATCACGAGCCTTTCAACATGGCGCTGCTCGCGATTCGCGGCAGCCTGCACATCAATGCGGTGAGCGAGTTGCACGGTCAGGTGAGCCGACGCCTCTTTCAGCCCCTCTTTCCGCGCTGGCCGGAGGAAGAAGTGCCAGTAATCCATGTCACCAATGGCGTACATGTGCCGTCTTGGGACTCTGCCGATGCCGACCGTCTCTGGACCGCTGCCTGTGGCAAGTCGCGCTGGCTGGGCGAAACGAAGCATCTCAGCACAGCAATCCGACATATTCCCGACGAAGCGCTCTGGGCGATGCGCATCGCTGCGCGTCAGAACCTGATCAGGTTCGCACGCTTACAACTCGAACGCCAGCTTGCGGCGAACAACGCACCGATCGAACGCATCGAGCAGGCCAGGCACGCACTCGACCCGAACAGCCTGACGCTCGGTTTTGCACGCCGTTTCGTTGCCTACAAGCGCCCCAACCTGCTGCTTGCCGATCCCGAGCGACTGTACCGTCTGCTGAGCGATCCACACCAGCCGGTGCAACTGGTGATCGCCGGCAAGGCCCCCCCGCAGGATGAGAGCGGCCGTGAGATGGTGCGGCAGTGGAATGCCTTCATTGACAGCCGCCCCGATCTTGCCGGCCGCATCGTCTTTCTCGCCGATTACAACATGGTCATCGCCGAGCAACTGGTGCAAGGTGTCGATCTATGGATCAACACGCCGCGTCGGCCATGGGAGGCCTGCGGCACCAGCGGCATGAAGATCTTGGTCAATGGCGGACTCAACCTCTCCGAGCTCGACGGTTGGTGGGCGGAAGCCTGGGCCCCCGAAATCGGCTGGGCAGTCGGTGACCGCCGGGAACACGACAGCGACCCAGCCTGGGATCACGCCGAAGCCGAAACGCTCTACGATTTGCTGGAAAATGAGATCGTGCCGCTGTTCTACCGTGACCGTGACGCGAGTGGCTGTCCGCGAGGCTGGATCGAACGTATGCGAAGCAGCATGGCCACGCTGACGCCCCGTTATTCCAGCAACCGTATGCTGCGAGAATACGTCGACACCCTTTACTTGCCCGCCGCAGCCGAATTCCTCCAGCGGGCAAATGATGCCGGATTCTCCGCTCGCCTGATCGCCTGGCAGGAAGACCTGCGGCGTCATTGGCCGCGCATCCATTTCGGCGAGCTCAACATCGTCGAATCCGACACATATTGGCATTTCAGCATCCCAGTCTACCTCGATGAACTCGATCCCAATGCCATCGTCGTCGAACTCTACGCGCAGCCGCTTGAAAGAGGTGCGCGTGACGTTTTCCGCATGCAGCGAGGCAAGACACTGGACGGGGCATTCAACGCTCACTCTTACGCGGCCGAGATTCCCAAACGGCGCCCGGTAGGCGATTACACACCGCGCATCGTGCCGTTTTTCCCCGGCGCCGTAGTTCCGCTCGAAGCACGAGAGATTCTTTGGTACCGCTGATCCATGAATGGCCCGTCCCCCCTTTTGAGGAAGCCCCATGAACGACGACCCCCACCCACTTTCCCCTGCCGAACTCGAACTCATCGACGCCTGGTGGCGCGCCGCGAATTACCTTTCGGTCGGGCAGATTTATCTCCTCGACAATCCGCTCCTCGATATGCCGCTCGAGCGCGCGCACATCAAGCCGCGTCTATTGGGCCACTGGGGTACGACGCCGGGACTCAACTTCCTCTATGCGCATCTGAACCGCGTCATCCGCCGTGACGACCTGTCGATGATCTTCATCGCTGGCCCCGGCCACGGTGGACCGGCAGTGGTCGCCAATACCTGGCTCGAAGGCACGTACAGCGAGCTCTACCCCGACGTGTCGCAAGACCGCGAGGGCATGCGCCGGCTGTTCCGGCAGTTTTCCTTCCCCGGGGGTATTCCCAGCCACGCCGCGCCGGAGACACCCGGTTCGATCAACGAAGGCGGCGAGCTGGGCTTTTCGCTGCTGCACGCCTACGGCGCGGTGCTCGACAACCCAGACCTCATCGCCGCCTGCGTGGTGGGCGACGGCGAGGCGGAAACCGGCCCGCTCGCCACCTCCTGGCACAGCAACAAGTTCATCAACCCCGCGCGCGACGGCGCGGTGCTGCCGATCCTGCATCTGAACGGCTATAAGATCGCCAACCCGACGTTGCTCGCGCGCATCCCGCAGTCCGAGCTGGAAAGCCTCTTGACCGGCTATGGCCACAAGCCCTACTTCGTCGTCGGCGACGAACCCAAGGCGATGCACCAGGCCATGGCGGCCGCGCTCGACGCCGCGCTCACCGACATCCGCGAGATCCAGCGACAGGCTCGTGAGGGCGTCTTGCGCACACGCCCACGCTGGCCGATGATCGTGCTCGCGAGCCCCAAGGGCTGGACCGGCCCGAAGGAAGTAGACGGCCTGAAGGTCGAGGGCTACTGGCGCTCGCACCAAGTGCCGATCAGCGACATGGACCGCCCCGAGCACGTACGGCTCTTGGAGGCTTGGATGCAATCCTACCGGCCGCGCGAACTCTTCGATGCCGGTGGACGCCTCATGCCGCAGATCGCCGCCTTGGCGCCCAAAGGGGCGCGGCGCATGGGGGCCAACCCGCACGCCAACGGCGGCGTACTGCTGCACGACCTGCGGCTGCCGGATTTCGCGGACTACGCAGTGGCGGTGACGGCGCCGGGCACGCCGATCGCCGAATCGACCCGCGTGATGGGCGCCTACCTGCGCGACGTGATGCGCCGGAACCCGCACAATTTCCGCGTGTTCGGTCCGGACGAGACGGCCTCTAACCGGCTCGGCGCGTTGTTCGAGGTCACCGATCGCACCTGGATGGCCGAGCACTACGACTTCGACGATCATCTCGCCCCCGACGGCCGGGTAATGGAGATCCTTTCCGAACACGCCTGCCAGGGCTGGCTCGAAGGGTATCTGCTGACCGGCCGCCACGGCTTCTTTTCCTGTTACGAAGCCTTCATCCACATCGTCGATTCGATGTTCAACCAGCATGCCAAGTGGCTCAAGGTGTGCCGCGAGATTCCCTGGCGCCGCCCCATCGCCTCGCTCAACATCCTGTTGACCTCACACGTCTGGCGTCAGGACCATAACGGCTTCTCGCACCAGGATCCGGGCTTCATCGACCACGTGGTCAACAAAAAAGCCGAGATCGTGCGCGTCTTCCTGCCGCCGGACGCCAACACGCTGCTGGCGGTCACCGACCAGTGCCTGAGGAGCCGCAATCTGGTCAACGTCATCGTTGCCGGCAAGCAGCCCGAGCAACAATGGCTCAGCATGGACGCTGCGATCAAGCATGTGAGCACCGGCATCGGCTTGTGGGAATGGGCCTGCAGCGATCAGGACGGGGAGCCGGACGTGGTGCTGGCGGCGGCGGGCGACGTGCCGACACTGGAGATGCTCGCCGCCATCGACATCCTTCGCAGCCTCGCACCGGACCTGAAAATCCGCTTCATCAACGTCGTCGACCTGATGACCCTGCAACCGCAGGAAGAACATCCACACGGCCTCTCCTGCCGCGCGTTCGACTCACTGTTCACCACCGACAAGCCGATCATCTTCGCCTACCACGGCTATCCCTGGCTGATCCACCGCTTGACCTACCGCCGCACCAACCACGCCAACCTGCACGTGCGCGGCTACAAGGAGGAAGGCACCACCACCACGCCCTTCGACATGGTGGTGCTAAACGACCTCGACCGCTTCCATCTGGTGACGGACGTGGCGGACCGCGTGCCGAAGTTACAGGCCCGGGCGGCGCACATCAAGCAGCGTATGCGCGACCGACTGGTCGAGCACAAACGCTACATCCACCGCCATGGTGAGGACATGCCGGACATCCGCGACTGGCACTGGCCCGCCTGACTTCACCGCCCGAGGAGCCGCCATGAATCCCAACAATCCCCTCCAGCAACTCAAGACGCTCGGCCAGCACATCTGGCTCGACAACCTCTCCCGCACCCACCTCGAGGAAGGTGTCCTCGAACGCCTGATCCGCGAAGACGGCATCGACGGTGTCACTTCCAACCCGGCGATCTTCGAGAAGGCCATCGCCACCAGTCCCTACTACCGAGCCGACCTCGAACGTCTGCGCGGCGAGGTGCGCTCGCCCGAGGCGCGTTACGAGGCTCTGGTCATCCCTGACGTGCGCACTGCCTGCGACCTCTTGGCGCCGATTCATGCGGCAAGCGCGGGAGAGACTGGATACGTCAGCCTCGAAGTCTCGCCGGCGCTCGCTCACGACGCCGCCGGCACCGTCGCCGCGGCGCGGCGCCTGCGCGACGCGGTGGCGCGTGACAACCTGCTCATCAAGGTGCCGGCGACGCCTGCGGGTCTCGTCGCCTTCGAGCAGCTTACGGCAGTAGGCGTGCCGGTCAACGTCACGTTGATCTTCTCGCTCGCGCAGCACGCGGCGGTGAGCGACGCCTACCTGCGTGGCGCGCAGGCATGGATCGCCAACGGCGGCGACGCCCGGCGCCTGCGCGCCGTGGCGAGCGTGTTCCTGAGCCGCGTCGACACCCTGATCGACCAACGCCTCGACGCCATCGGCACACCCGAAGCCGCCGCGCTCAAGGGCCAGAGCGGCGTAGCGCTCGCCAAGCGCTGCTACCGCCAGTATCTCGACCACTTCCACGGCCCGGCCTTCACCACACTGCGCGCCGCGGGCGTGCGACCGCAGACACCGCTGTGGGCAAGCACCGGTACCAAGAATCCGGCCTACAGCGACGTGCTCTACGTCGAACCGCTGATCGGCCCGGAGACCATCAACACCCTCCCGGACGCCACGCTTGCCGCCTTCCGCGACCATGGACGCGTCGCACCCACGCTCATCGAGGGCATGGAGGCGGCCGCCGCGCACATCGCCGCCCTCGCTGAGTTTGGCATCGACCTCGACGACGTCGGCGAAGCCCTGCAGACCCAAGGCGTGCGGCTGTTCGCCGAGGCCTACGACAAGCTCCTCGCCGCCGTGGCGTGACCAACATGAAACTCCCTCCCGGCGTCGTTACTCTTGGTCTCGTCTCGATGGCGATGGACCTCTCCTCCGAGATGATCCACAGCCTGCTGCCGGTATTCCTCGTGACCGTGCTGGGAGCTTCCGCGATGTCGGTCGGCGTGATCGAAGGCATCGCCGAAGCGACCGCGGCGATCTCGAAGATTTTCTCTGGCGTGATCTCCGACCGGCTGGGACGCAGGAAACCGCTGGTGCTCCTCGGCTATGGCATGGCGGCACTGACCAAACCGCTCTTTCCCCTCGCCACGGGAATCGCGGCGGTGCTCACGGCGCGCTTTCTCGACCGCATCGGCAAGGGTATCCGCGGCGCGCCGCGCGATGCGCTGATCGCCGATCTGACGCCCGAGGCGCAGCGCGGCGCGGCCTATGGCCTGCGCCAGGCGCTGGACACGGTCGGGGCCTTCGCCGGGCCACTCGCCGCGATGGGGTTGATGGCGGCAACTCACGACGATTTTCGGCTGGTGTTCTGGGTCGCCGTGCTGCCCGCCATCGTTTGCGTGCTGTTGATCCTCTTCGGCGTCGAGGAACCCGAAGCCACACGCCCACCTGCCCAAGCGCATTTGCCGATCGCGCGCGCCAGCCTCGCCCAATTGCCGTCCCGCTTCTGGTGGGTGGTGGCCTTTGCCGCGGTGCTCACACTCGCGCGCTTCTCCGAGGCCTTTCTGCTCTTGCGCGCCGAGAACGTGGGCCTCGCCGCGACCTGGGTACCGCTGATCCTGATCGTGATGAACGTCGTCTATGCGGCCAGCGCCTATCCCTTCGGCAAGTTTTCCGACAACGGCAGCCGCCGCAGCCTGCTGGTCTGGGGTGTCGCCTTCCTCATTACCGCCGACCTCGTCCTGGCCTGGGCCGCCAACGTCTGGACGGTTGGCCTCGGTGCCGCGATCTGGGGCCTGCACATGGGCGCGACGCAAGGACTGCTCTCCACTCTGGTCGCCGATGCCGCGCCGGCGAGCTTGCGCGGCACGGCCTTCGGCGTATTCAATCTGGTGAGCGGGATTGCGCTACTCGCCGCCAGCATCATCGCCGGCAGCTTATGGACCTGGGTCGGGCCGGCCGCGACCTTCTATGCCGGCGCGGCCTTCTCCTTGGTAGCGCTGGCCGGACTCATCGCCAGTGGGCGGGCGTGAGCGATCCGCTGACTGACACTTCGCTCATTCCCACTCGATCGTTCCCGGCGGCTTGCCGGTGATGTCATAGACGACGCGCGAGATGCCGCGGATTTCATTGACGATGCGGTTGGAGACACGCGCCAGCAGCTCATGCGGCAGTTCGGCCCAGCGCGCGGTCATGAAGTCGGTGGTTTCGACGGCGCGCAATGCAACGACATAGTCATAGACGCGGCCATCGCCCATCACACCGACGCTTTTGACCGGCAGGAACACCGCAAAGGCCTGGCTGACCTTCTCATACCACTCGGCGGCACGCAGTTCGTCGATGAAGATCGCATCGGCCTGGCGCAACAAATCGGCGTATTCCTTCTTCACCTCGCCGAGGATGCGCACGCCAAGGCCCGGCCCCGGGAACGGATGGCGATAGACCATCTCATGGGGCAGTCCCAGCGCTAGCCCAAGTTCGCGCACTTCGTCCTTGAACAGTTCCCGTAGAGGTTCGAGCAGCTTCAGATTCAGGGTTTCAGGCAAGCCGCCGACGTTGTGGTGGCTCTTGATGGTGTGAGCCTTCTTGGTCTTGCCGCCGGCGGACTCGATGACATCCGGGTAGATGGTGCCCTGCGCCAGCCACTTCGCATTCGGCAATCTCTTCGCTTCGGCCTGAAACACCTCGACGAATTCGCGGCCGATGATCTTGCGTTTTTGTTCGGGATCGGTCACCCCTTTGAGATGCCGCATGAACTGCTCGCTGGCATCGACATGGATCACCTTGACGCCGAGGTTGCGCGCAAAGGTCTGCATCACCTGCTCGGCTTCATTCAGACGCAATAGCCCGTTATCGACGAAGACGCAGGTGAGCTGCGCACCGATCGCCTTGTGCAAGAGCGCCGCGACTACCGAGGAATCGACCCCGCCGGAAAGGCCGAGGATCACTTCGTCCTGGCCGACTTGGGCGCGAATCCGTGCGATGGCCTCATCGACATAGCCCGGCATGTTCCAGTCGCCGCGGCAGCCACAGATGTCGCGCACGAAACGGGCGAGAATCTCGCGGCCTTTCAAGGTGTGCGTCACCTCGGGATGGAACTGCACGCCATAGAAGCGCCGTTCTTCATCGGCCATCGCCGCAATCGGCGTCGCCTCGTTGCTGCCGATCACCTTGAAGCCCGGCGGCAGTTCGGTCACCTTGTCGCCATGCGACATCCAGACTTCGAGCAGGCCATGACCTTCGGCATTGGTGCGGTCCTGGATGCCGTCGAACAACCTCGAGTGGCCGCGGGCACGAATTTCGGCATAGCCGAACTCGCGCTTGCCGGAGCTTTCGACTTTGCCGCCGAGCTGCTGAGCCATCGTTTGCATGCCGTAGCAAATGCCCAGCACCGGCACCCCGAGCTCGAAGACGATTTGCGGCGCACGCCAGTTTTCCGCTTCATAGACCGAATTCGGTCCGCCCGAGAGGATGATGCCGGCGGGTTGGAAGGCACGGATGAACTCTTCGCTGACGTCGAACGGATGCAGCTCGCAATACACCTGCTGCTCGCGCACGCGGCGGGCGATCAGCTGGGTGACCTGGGAACCGAAATCGAGGATGAGGATTTTCTGGTGGGACATGGTTTGACCTCGCAAACGAAAAGGGCGGCCTGGGCCGCCCTTGGAGCATTGAACAGGCTCATTCGACGTGGTAGTTGGGTGCTTCCTTGGTGATCTGCACGTCATGCACATGCGATTCGCGCACGCCGGCCGAGGTGATTTCGACGAATTCCGCGCACGCATGCATCTCGGCGATGGTCGCGCAGCCGAGATAGCCCATCGACGAGCGTAAGCCCCCCATCAGCTGGTGGATCACGGCGGTGACCGGCCCCTTGTAGGGCACGCGCCCTTCGATACCTTCGGGCACGAGCTTCTCGACGTTCGCTTCGTTTTCTTGGAAGTAGCGATCCGAAGAGCCCTTCTGCATCGCACCCAAGGACCCCATGCCGCGGTAGGACTTGTAGGAACGGCCCTGATAGAGCACCGTCTCACCCGGCGCTTCCTCGGTGCCGGCGAACAGGCCACCGAGCATCACCGCATGTGCGCCGGCGGCGATCGCCTTGGCGATGTCACCGGAATAGCGGATGCCGCCATCGGCGATCAGCGGGATGCCCGTGTTGGCCAGTGCCGTGGCGACGTTGTCGACCGCGGTGATCTGCGGCACGCCGACGCCGGCGACGATGCGCGTGGTGCAGATCGAACCAGGGCCGATGCCCACCTTGACCGCATCGGCGCCATGATCGGCGAGCGCCCGCGCAGCATCGCCGGTAGCGATGTTGCCGCCGATCACCTCGACCTGCGGATAGTGCTTCTTTACCCACTCGACGCGATTCAAGACGCCTTGCGAGTGGCCATGAGCGGTATCGACGACGATCACATCGACACCCGCCTCGACGAGCAGCGCGACGCGCTCCTCGGTGCCGGCCCCAACACCCACTGCGGCGCCGACGCGCAGCCGCCCATGCTCGTCCCGGGCGGCGTTGGGATAATCCGAGGCCTTCTGGATGTCCTTGACGGTCATTAGGCCGCGCAGTTCCCAGGCATCGTTGATCACCAGCACGCGTTCGAGGCGGTGTTTGTGCATCAACGCCTTGCCCTCTTCGAGGGTTGCGCCCTCCTTGACGGTGACGAGGCGCTCGCGCGGCGTCATGATGTGGCCGATGGGTTCGTCATACCGCGTTTCGAAACGCAGATCGCGGTTGGTGACGATGCCGACGACCTTGCCGTTTTCGACCACCGGCAGACCGGATATCTTGTGGATACGCGTGAGATCGAGCACCTCGCGCACGGTCATCGTCGGCGGAATGGTGATCGGATCCTTGAGGATGCCGGATTCGTAACGTTTGACCTTCGCCACTTCGGCGGCCTGGGTGGCCGGTTCGAGATTCTTGTGAATGATGCCAATGCCGCCTTCCTGGGCCAAGGCGATCGCCAGGCGCGACTCGGTCACGGTGTCCATCGCCGCCGAGACCAGCGGCAGGTTGAGGCGGATCTTGCGCGTGAGCTGGGTGGCGAGGGAGACGTCGCGGGGGAGGATCGCCGAATGGGCGGGAATCAGGAGAACGTCGTCGAAGGTCAGGGCCTTCTTGATGAGTCGCATGCTGTTATCCTTGTATCCAAAAAAGTATTATACGGGGGCAACCGGACCCCGGCAATTCCGGCGCAATCTGTCCAACAACCCATTCACCTCCGCGAGAAACCTCGATGCGTCCGATCCTTACCCAGCGCCAAGCCAGCCTCGCCCTGCTCTTGCTGTTGCCGTTTGCAGCCACGGCACAGGTCTATTCCTGGAAAGACGCCCAAGGAAAGATCCATTATGGTGACCGTCCGCCAGCGGAGCGCCAGACCCAGGTGCGCCAACTCCCCAAGGCACCGAGCGCCACCGAGGATGTCGAGGCGGCGCGCAAGGCGGCTGCCGAGCGGCAATTCAGCCAGCGCGAAAAGCAGGCCGGGGGAGACAGCAAACCAGCGCCGGAAGACCCTGCACAGGCAAAGATCCGGGAGGAAAACTGCCAGCGCGCGAAGAACACGCTGGCCGCGCTCGAATCCGGCCAGATGCGCTTCATGCTCAACGCCCAAGGGGAACGGGTCGCCTTGGACGGTCAATTGCGCGAGGAGGAACTCGCCCGCGCCCGCAAGTCTGTCGCCGATTGGTGTTCGCCGCCAAAGACGAATTGATGGGTCATTCCGCGTCGGCTTCCGCCGCGCCGCTACCTTTCTTCATCACCTTGCCTTCGGCGGCGCGCTGCTTTCTGACCTCCTTCGGATCGGCGATCAGCGGCCGGTAGATTTCCACCCGGTCGCGGTCGCGCAGTACCGTGTCCAGCTTGGAGAGCTTGCTGTAGATGCCGAACTTGCCTTTGGCCAGATCGATTTCCGGATATTTGGCGAGTAGCCCGGAAGCCTCGAGCGCCTGCTGCAACGTCGAGCCGGCCGGCAGGGTCAAGGGAACCACCTCTTGCCGGGTCGGCAGTGCATAGACCACTTCGATCTTGATCGTGTCAGCCATGGATTTGCTGGGCGCGTTTGACGAAAGAATCGACGAAGGTATTGACGATGTGGCCGAACACCGGCCCCAGCGCCTTCTCGAGCAGTTTGTTGGAAAACTCGTAGTTCAGGTGGAACTCCACCTTGCAACCCTGCTCCCCCAGTTTCGTGAAGCGCCAGCTGCCATCGAGGCGGCGGAACGGGCCTTCGCGGAACGCCAGTCGCATCAGATGCGGCGGCGTCTTGCTGTTTTCGGTGGCGAAGTGCGTGCGGATGCCGCGATAGTGGATGTGGATGCGCGCCGCGGTCTTGTCGTTCGTGCGTTCCAGCACCTCGACGCCGCCGCACCAGGGCAGGAACTGCGGGTAATCCTCGACATGATCGACGAGCGCGAACATCTGTTCGGGCGTGCGCATGATCAGAACGGATTTCTCGACGACGGCCATGATGGAGGGTGTTCTAGAATGCGAGGATTCTACCTCCGCAGCGCCAATACCCTTCGTTCATGAGCATCGTCGAGAACAAGAAAGCCTTCCACGATTACTTCATCGAGGAACGCATCGAGGCCGGCCTGGTGCTGGAAGGCTGGGAGGTGAAGGCGATCCGCGCCGGCCGCGTGCAGCTCAAGGAAGCCTACGTGATCATCAAGAACGGCGAAGTCTGGCTGCTCGGTTGCCACATCAGCCCGCTGTCCACGGCCTCGACCCACACCAAGCATGATCCGGTCAGGACGCGCAAGCTCCTGTTGCACGAACGCGAGATCGCCAAGCTGATCGGCAAGGTCGAACGCGCGGGCTATGCGCTGGTGCCGCTCGACCTGCATTTCAGCAAGGGCCGCATCAAGCTCACCATCGGGCTCGCCAAGGGCAAGAAGCAATACGACAAGCGCGAGAGCGAGAAACAGCGCGACTGGCAACGCGAGAAGGCGCGTCTGATGCGCGAGAAGTTGTGAGTCCAACCACCATCCTCTGGCTGATCAGTGGCAGCCTGATGCTGCAGCCGCTGTCGACCGACCTCTACCTCGCCTCGCTGCCGCATCTGGCCACCGACTTCGGCGTCACGCCGGCGGCGGTGCAGCAAACGCTATCGCTATTCGTGATCGGCTTCGGCGTCGCACAATTGATCAGCGGGCCGCTCTCCGACCGCTTCGGCCGCCGGCCGGTGCTGCTCGGGGGGCAGGGCCTCTATATCGCGGCCAGCATCGCCTGTGCCCTGGCGCCGACGCTATCGCTGCTCGTCGCGATGCGTTTCGTACAGGCGATCGGCTGTTGCACGGCAGTCGTCGTCGCCCGTGCGCTGGTGCGCGATGCCTACGCGCCTGCCGATGGTGCGCGTATGCTCGCCAAGGCGAGCTCCCTCCTGGCGCTCGCCCCGCTCATCGGCCCGGTATTGGGCAGCTACCTGCAAGTAGGCTTTGGCTGGCGCGCGGCATTCGTTTTCCACGCTCTCTTCTGCTTCGTCTTGCTGGGGACGACCTGGTGGCTGTTGCGTGAAACGAATGCGCTCCCCAATCCCCAGGCGACACGTATCGGCCCGTTGCTCTCGACCTACTGCCGTATCGCCAGCGCCGATTTTTTCTGGGCCTGGATGCTGCCGGGCGCACTCTCCTATGCGGCGATCTTCGTCTTCATCTCGGGTTCGTCGTTCGTGCTGATCGACGTCCTGGGCGTTCCAACCGAGTATTACGGCTACTGCTTCGCCTTCGGTGTCAGCGGCTATCTCGCCGGCACCATCGTCTGCCGCCGTCTGCTGGCGCGGCTGGGGCTGGCACGCACGCTGTCGGTCGGAGTTTCGTTGTCGCTGTTCTCGGGACTGCTGTTCGCGGCAGTGGCGCTCGCTGGCGTGCACCACTGGTGGGTGGTGCTGCTGTGCCAATTCCTGACGATGGGCGCGCATGGCATCAACTTCCCTTGCGCGCAATCGGGCGCGGTGGCGCCCTTCCCGCGCGAGGCCGGCGCGGCGGCCGGACTCTTGGGCTTTTTCACCATGCTCGCCGCACTACTCACCGGCACCTGGGTCGGCGTGAGCCACGATGGCACGATCAAACCGCTCGCGCTCACTTCGGCGACGCTGGGCGTCATGCTCTTCGCCAGCGCCTGGGCAATGCGGCGGCAGCGGCTGGCGAGCGCCTGATCAGCCTTTGCGGCCGAGCACGGCGCGGATCGTCTCCTGCAGGTCGCCAGGGATCAGGATCGTCTTGGCGTTGTCCGAACCGGCGAGCTTCGTCATCGCCATGATGTATTTTTCGCCGAGCATGTAACGCATCGGCCCTTCGTTCTCGCCGATCGCCTGGGAGACACGCTTGATCGCCTCGGCGGAAGCTTCGGCCAGCGTCACCTGCGCCTCGGCGTCGCGGCGCGCCGATTCGAGACGCGCCTCGGCCTGCAGGATCATCGACTGCTTTTCGCCCTCGGATTTCGTCACCATCGCTTTCCGCTCGCGCTCGGCGGCGGCCTGCATCTCCATCGCCTTCTGCATCGAGGGACTGGGCTTGATGTCCTGGATCTCGACGGATTTGACCGTCAGGCCCCAGTCGATCGCCTCGTCGGCGATGCTCTCCCTGAGGCGCGCCTTGATCTTGTCGCGGTTGGAGAGCGCCTCGTCGAGGTTCATCTCACCGATGATCGAGCGCAACGTGGTCATGATCATGTTGCGGATCGCCTCGGCGAAATCGGTGACGCCATACACTGCCTTGATCGGATCGGTGACCTTGATGAAGGCGATCGCATTGGTGACGATCACCGCATTGTCGCGCGTGATCACCTCCTGCTCCTGCACGTCGAGGATGATGTCCTTGGTGACGAGCTTGTAGCGCACCTGATCCAGATAGGGGATGATGATGTTCAGCCCCGGATGCAAGGTGCCGTGATACTTGCCGAGCCGCTCGACGATCCACTCCTCGCCCTGCGGCACGATACGGATGCCCTTGGCGAGCGTGATGCCGGCGAAAACCAGCAGCGCGACGACGAAAATCATCATGTCCATCTCACATCCTCCCGACTTTCAGCAAACTGCCCTCGACGGCGACGACACGCACACGCTCGCCGCTCTTGATTTCCTCGTCGGCGATGCAAGTCCACAGATCGTCGCCGAGGATCGGTTTCTGGAAGCGCACCTTGCCCTTGCGGAACGGCGCGACATCATGCACCAGCACGCCCACCTCGCCGATGACACCCGCGTCGGCCATGCCGATCCGCGTTTTGTGCATATTGGGCTTGAACACCTTGAACCAGGCCGCCACCAGCACCAGCGAGACGATCAGCCACAGCCCGAGCTGTGCGGTGAGTGTCAGATCGGACAGCGCCACGGCCAGCGCGACGACGAGCGCCCCCGCACCGAACCAGATCAATACGAACGAGGGCACGACCAATTCCGCGACGATCAGGACGATGCCGCCGACCGCCCAATGCCACCAAAGGAGTTCCATCACGCGCCTCCCTTCGCAGACTGGGCGATGACGACCCGGTTGCGCCCGGCCGCTTTCGCCGCATAGAGGGCTTCGTCGGCGGCCTTGACCAGCGCATCGATGCTGTCACACGCGACCGCTTGTTTCTCGGCGACGCCGACGGAAATCGTCAGCGTCGTTTCTCCCTGCGGCAAAGGAAGGGAACTCTGCGAGATGGCAAGACGCAGCCGCTCGGCCAGACGCATGGCCGCATCCTGACCAGTGTCGACAGCGATCACCAGAAACTCTTCGCCGCCGAAACGACAGACGATATCGCCAACACGCCCCGTCTCACGCAAGCGCCGCCCCACCTCGACGAGCACCGCATCCCCGGCGTCATGGCCGAAACGATCGTTGATGGTCTTGAAATGATCGAGATCGATCAGCAACAGCGACAGTAGCGCATCGCTGCGCTCGGCGGCTGCGCATTCCTGCGTGAGCCGCTGCATCGCATAGCGACGGTTCGGCAAGCCGGTCAGGGAATCGGTCAGCGCGGCTTCCTCGGCGCGGCGCAATGCTTCGGTGAGCGCCAGATTGCGCTCGACGAGCTCCTGCCGCAGCTTGATCGTGCGTACGCCCGCCTGCATGCGCGCCAGCAGCACCCGCGCATCGAGCGGCTTGACCACATAGTCGTCGGCGCCACGGGCAAAAGCTTCGACGAGCTTGTCGACGGCATCGAGCACCGTGACCACGATGATATAGACGTAACGACCTTCCTCGCTGGCGCGCAGCTCCTGGATCAGTTCCAGCCCGCTTTTGCCCGGCATCAGGATATCGGTGACGACGATCTCGGGCAACCAGCCGCGCGCGAGTGTCACGCCTTCCTCGCCATCTCCCGCCTCGCGCACCGTGAAACCCGCCTTGGCCAGCACGGCGGACACCAGCCGGCGTGTCGCGGCATCGTCATCGACCACCAGCACACGCAGACTCTCCGCTTTCACGGCCGGCAAGGCGACGAGGTGGGAGAACGGCACCAGCGCATGCGTCTCGATGGCCAGGAATTCGCCCCATTCCCGCCAAGCGGCGAGCGTGCTGTCGGCCAGCGTGAGCCAATCGTGCAAACCGAGCTGGTCGGCGCGCAATCGCAGCGCCAATACCGCGTCACGACGCTTTTCGTCTTCGAGCAAGAAGGTGTCCGCCAGTCGATGGGCGAGCGAGAGCGCTGCCGTCAGCCGGGCCAGGCGGCCATCCGCTGCAGGCTCGCCAGACTCAGGCAGGGCATGTCCTGCGATGGCTTCGGCGAACAGTTTCGGCAAACCCCAATCCAGTGCAAGTGCAGCGGCAAGCTCGGCGTGATCGAAACCAAAGCGTTCGCGCTCCATTTCCGCCAGGCGCGCGGCATCGGCTCCTTGCCCCAGCGCATCGAGGATTTCGTCATAGACCTCAGGCATCAGCGCTGCCAAGGCGAGACGGCCGATGTCCGCGATCAGTCCGAGCGTGAACATCTCCGCTGCCGGCGCCACGCGCAGTTGGGCACCGATGCTTTGCGCCGCGCAGGCCTCGGCCAGCGCGCGCGACCAGAAAGCGCCATACGAAAAGAGTCGGCTGGCGCCAGAACGTTGGCCATCGATCAGCGAAAAAACCAACATGAGATTGCGCACTGCAGGCAGACCGAGCAGCATCAAGACATCGGGCGTGACTGCCGCTGCCGGCCGTGGACGCGCATAAGCCGCCGAATTGGCGAGTTTCAACAAGCGACCGATGAGCGCCGGATCGGTTTGAATCAGACGGCAGACTTCCGGCAGGGTCACATCCTCCCGCTTGAGTAGCTCGACCAACTGCAATGCGGAGCGCGACGGACTCGGCAAGCGGCCGCTGGCCTTCAGTTCGGCGAATTTGAGCGGGTCGATCAAAGTGTCGTCTCCTGATAACGGGCATGAATCGCCAGCGCATCATCCCAGGCGGCCAGGAAAGCGGTGACACAAGCGGGGTCGAAATGCCTGCCCGTCTGTTCTTCGAGGAAGGCGCGCGCCTTGTCGAGCGGCCAAGCGCGCTTGTAGGGACGCTCGGAAGTCAGCGCATCGAAGACATCGGCCACGGCGACGATGCGACCATGGAGCGGGATCGCCTCGCCAGCGAGCCCCCGCGGATACCCCGTGCCATCGTATTTTTCATGGTGCGTCCAGGCGATCTGCGCCGCCGCCTGAATGAGCGGCGAAGGCGAATCACGCAGAATCTCGTAGCCGATCTCGGCATGGCGTTTCATGATCAAAAACTCGGCATCATCCAGCCGGCCCGGTTTGAGCAGGATCGCATCGGGAATGCCGACCTTGCCGATGTCGTGCATGGGGCTCGCTTCGAGGAGCAGCTCCTGTTCGGCCGATGAAAGCCCCAGGCGGGAGGCGATGAGCCGCGAATAGTTGGACATGCGTAATAGATGCGCGCCGGTTTCCGGATCGCGGTATTCGGCCGCGCGGGATAAGCGCAGGATAGCCTCTTTTTCGCGTGCGAGGATGTCGGCGGTCGCCTTGGCCACTTCTTCGGCCAGCCAGGCGGCGCGGTCGGCCAGTTTTTTTTGTGCGTCGATCAGCGCCAGCTGATTCCTGATGCGCGAAGTGAGCTCGGCGCGGTCGATCGGCTTGTTGAGGAAATCGCGCGCGCCCAGCTCGAGCGCCTGGTAACGCACCTCGCGCTCGAGATCGGCGGTGATCATGATCACCGGCGTCTCCTGCCGCCCTGGCAGCGTCTTCAAGCGACGCATGAATTCGAGGCCATCGATGACCGGCATCATGTAGTCGAGCAGGATCAGCGTCGGCTGGTTTTCGCGGCACCACTCGAGCGCCAAGGCCGGATCATCGAGGGCGAGGGTCTCGACCTCCGGAATCTTCGCCAACAGCGCCTCCAGCAGCGCGAGATTGGTGGCGTTGTCATCGACGGCGAGAATCAGGGCCATGCGTTTTACTCCTCATTTCTGCTCGCCTCGGTCAGCCAGCGGGAGAGCTTGTCTTCGAGCGCCGCCCGCGTCACCGGCTTGGGCAGGAAATCATCCATGCCGGCGGCGAAACAGCGCTCACGGTCGGCTTCCAGCACACTGGCGGTCAAGGCGACGATCGGCGTATGTCCGCCACGTTCGGCCTCCAGCCGGCGAATCTCGCGCGCGGCCTGATAACCATCCATCTCGGGCATCATGCAATCCATCAGCACAAGATCGAAATGGCCATTTTGCCAGGCCTCCACTGCCGCGCGGCCATCGGCGACGCTGGTGACCGCATGCCCCAGCTTGCCGAGCATCGCTTCGGCAATGCGCCGATTGACGGCGTTGTCTTCGGCAAGCAGCACTCTGCCCTGCCGCTGCGCCACAGGCGGCGCAGGCTCATGGTCGAGCGCGGCCGGCTCCGCGGCAAGCGGACAAGGAATCTCGAACCAGAACGTGGAACCTTCGCCGGCGCAACTCTCCACGCCGATCTCGCCGTCCATCAGCTCGACGAGACGCTTGCACAACGCCAAGCCCAAACCGGTGCCACCGAAGCGGCGCGTCGTCGAGGCATCGGCCTGCGCGAAGGGCTGAAACAGGCGCGGCAACACCTCATTCGGGATGCCGATGCCGGTATCGATCACCTCGCCGCGCAGTCGGCCGTCGCGCCAGGCCAGCCGGACGGAGACCTCGCCGTGTTCGGTGAATTTGAGCGCGTTGCCAACCAGATTGACGAACACCTGCCGGATGCGCAGCGCATCGCCGAGAAGCGATGAGGGCAGGCCCGCCTCGGACTGAGTGATGAGCCGGACGCCCTTCTTTTCCGCCAGCGGCGCGAACATGCGGGCGATGCCGCCAATGAGCTCGGCCGGTGAAAAGCTTTCGCGATGCAGCGCAAATCCGCCCGCCTCGATTTTCGAAAGGTCCAGGATGTCATTGAGGATGCCGAGGAGGCTTGCGGCCGAATCACGGATGGTTTGCGCCTGCTCGCGCTGCTCGGCTGAAAGCGGGGTGTCGAGCAGAAGCTCGGCCATGCCGATGACGCCGTTCATCGGCGTGCGGATCTCATGGCTCATGTTGGCGAGGAATTCCGACTTGGCGCGCGCCGCGGCTTCGGCCGCCTCCTTGGCTTCCCGCAAGACCCGCTCGGTCTCGCGGCGTTGTGTGACATCACGGAACACCGTCACCGATCCGGCATAGCGTCCATGGGCAAGAATCGGCGCCGCCACCACCTCGACCGGCAAGGCCGTGCCATCGGCGCGGTAGAACGCCTCCTCGCCGGCATAGCGCCTGCCGGCAGCCACCGTTTTCAGAATCTCGCAGAGTTCGGCTTCACAGCGCGCATCGGGCGGCTGATGGAAAAGACAATGGCCGCGCTGACCAATGACCTGTTCAGGCGGCCAGCCGAGCAGTTCGACGAAGGCCGGATTGATGAAGCGCACGATGCCCTCCTGATCGGAAAGATAGAGCGCATCGCCCATCGTGGAGGTGATCGTCGCCAATTCTTCGCGTTCGGCCGCCAGACGCGCTCGGGCAGCATGGGCGCGCCAGGCCGCCAGCGCCAGGAGCAGCAACGCCAGCGCTGCGCCCGCCGAATAGAAATCCCAGTCGCGCTCGATCGCCGCGAGCGAATCGACCGGCGCGTAACCCACGAGATAGCCGGCATGCTGGCCCGCAACATCCTTGATCGGCACGAAGGAAGCGACCCACCAGCCCTCGTCATGAGACACCGCGGCGGCGAAAGGCTCGTGACTGGCCAGGCCACGCTTGATGAGATCGAGCTTCGCCAGTTTCTCGTCGAGCGCGTGCTGGGTGGCGGAGCGCGGCGCGGAATCGGGCAGTTCGAGCTTGGGATCCTCGATCAGGTAATCCGGCGAGAGCTCGGCAGGGCCATACAAGCCTTTGCGCTCCTGCCAGAGCACACCGCTGGCGGCATTTTTTTCCAGGATCAACGCATATTCGTGCTGCGGCGAGATGCGTTCGAGCGCATTGCGCAACGTACGGAAACCCAGGCTGATCTCGGCGGCGGCGATCGGCTTGCCCGCGTTTTCGAGCGGGAACACGAAGCGGAAACCGGACACCAGCCGCCCGACCTCGAATCCGGCGACCGGCCGCCATTCCCGGGTGACGAGGCGCACCGAGGGGCGCACCTCGAGCAGCGAATCACCAAACTTGTCGGGTTGATGTAGCCGCAGGAAGCTCACGCCCTCCGGGGTAAAAACCTGCATCTGACGCACGCCTTGCTGGACGAGGCGATCATAGGTAGGCGCCAGCAGCCGATACAGCCGCCCCCGCCAGCGCGCCGCCTCCATTTCATCTTTCGCGGCAAGCCCCTTTTCGATCGCCTCGATGACATCGGACCCGCGCATCTGTGTGGAGAACAGCGTCTCGGCCATCAGCCGGTGCTGTTCGATCGCCGCGCGGTATGCGGTCGACACCACGTCGAGTTCGCGGCGAAATTCCTGCGTGCGCATTTCTTCTTTTTCATGGGCGATCCAGAGCGCCAGCAACGTCCACAACAGCGCAGCGAACGTCAACCAGGGCCAGGGATGCAGCCAGAGCTTGCGCATCAGAAATTACCCCGTTCGGGAATCGGCTGCGCAGGCAAGTAGCGGCGCACGGCATCATAATCGCCATCCCGCGCGGCGATGGCGCCATGGCGGATTGGCTCGCCCCATGACTGACGGATGACGGGGTCGACTTCGCTGAGGAGCTTCACAAGCTGCGCGCGGCGCGCCGGATCGATGCGCCCGGTGTGAGCGACGAGCGCAAAGCCCGGAAAGGGACGCGATTCGGCCAACACGACCACGCCGAGATGCGCATATTTGCGCGCGATCGCGGTCTTCACGCCACCGGCGTCGTATTCGCCGCGCGAGACCGCCAAGGCCACGGCATCGTGTTTGTCGAGGTAGCGATAGCGGTTCTTATCCAGGCTGCTGCCCTTTTCACGCAACATGCCATCGGTCGCCAGATAACCGCAGGTGGACAAAGGCTGGGTGAGTGCGATCTTCTTGCCGACGAGCCGCTCGATCCGCAATCCGCTGTCGGCGTTCGTCACCAAGGCGCAAGTGTAGAAGCTCTCGCCGTTCTTTTCCTTGAAATGCACCAGCGGCTCGGCTGCGCCAAGCCTTTTTTTCAGCTCGACATAGGGCAAGGGGCCGAGGTAGGCGAGATCGAGTTTACCGGCGGCGAACTTGTCGAGCAGCTCGGCATAGCTGGTCGAATAGTCGATGCGGATCGTCACGCCAAGCTTTTCGGCCAGATAGTCCAGAAGCGGCTTCCAGGCCGCCACCACGGTCTCCGGGTTTTCCATCGGTAGCGGCGCGAAACGCCATTCCTCGGCGCGCACGCCGGCGGCCAAAAAGAGCACGGCCAGGATGATCAACGCACGCTTCATGACTGCTTCCTCCACCAGACGAGAAATTCTTCGCCGCTGGCTACCAGGCGCTTCATGGCTCGAGCATCTTGCCGTCCCTGTTTTGCCGCCGCCTCGATCGCCGTCGCCGCCTGGGAAAGCGGCAAGGCGCCGACATTGCCGGCAGAGCCCTTGAGCTCATGCGCCACGGCGGCAAGCCGGGAGAAATCGTCTTGTCGGGCTGCGGCTTCGATGCGGGCGAGGAGCTCCGGCAAGCCATCGGCGAAGATGGCGAGAATCTCGCGCGCCAGCTCGGCATCATCGCCCGTCGCCGCGGCAAGGCGGTCGGGATCGATGACCTGCGTCTCGGCAACGACCGGGGTCGCCGCCGGGACGAGCCAGCGTTGCAAGACCTCTTCGAGCCTGGCGCGGGTAACCGGCTTGGAAAGGTAATCGTCCATGCCGGCGGCAAGACACTTCTCGCGGTCGCCTTCGAGCGCATTGGCGGTCATCGCGATGATGATCGTATGGCGTCCCGTATCCCGCTCAAGCCGACGAATCTCGCCAGTGGCGGCAAAGCCGTCGAGCTCCGGCATCTGGCAGTCCATCAACACGAGGTCATAGGCTTCGGCGCTCCAACGCTCGATGGCTTCCCGACCATTGCCGGCAATGGTGACGGAACAGCCCAATTTTTGCAGCATCGCGCTGGCGACGCGCTGATTGACGGCATTGTCCTCGGCCAGCAGGATGCGCCGACCGGAAAATGGCATCGGCTGGGTAGCCGCCACAGTCCCTTGAGGTTGTTCGGTTTGCGCGGCTGCGAAGGCGGCGACGAACGCATCCAGCACTTTCGATTGCGTCAAGGGCGCCAATATCGGTATCAGCCCAGCCTCTTGCAAAGACTTGCGCTGATCGATCTGAGCCGGTGACAGGAAAACGAAAGCCGGCATGCCGGCGAAAACCGCTCGATGGTCTACCGCCTCTTTCGCATCGAGCAGCAACACGGCATCACCGCCACCGGCGCGGAAGGTCTCGAAAGACCGATCCTCCTCGGCGATAACACGCCACGAGGCGAGCAGCTCGCGCCACAGCGCCCTGTGTTCCGGCGTGCCGCCCACCAGCAGCACGCGACGACCGGCCAGCGAGGGCGCATCGGGCAACTCGATCGCCGCTTCCTCATAAGGCAGAATGAGCCTGAAGGTCGATCCCTGGCCGGGGAGACTTTCGACGGTGATCTCGCCCCCCATCAGCCGGGCCAGGCGTTGCGAAATCGCCAATCCCAGCCCAGTGCCGCCAAAGCGCCGTGTCGTCGCGGCTTCGGCCTGGGAAAACGGCTGGAACAAACGGGAGAGCGCCTCGGGCGCAATACCGATGCCGGTATCGCGCACCACGAACTCGATCTTCCCTTCCTCACGCCGACGCGCCGCCAGCTCGATTTCGCCTTGCTCGGTGAATTTGGCCGCATTGCCGAGCAGATTGACGAGAATCTGCCGCAAGCGCGCCGAATCGCCCCAAATGCCGCGCGGCGCATCCGGCGCGAGATGCGCGTAGGCCATCACTGGCTTGCCGGCCAGCCGCGGCGCGACGAGCTCGAGACAGCCATCGATGAGCGTGGCAAGCGCCACCGGCGCACGTTCGAGCTCCACCGCGCCGGCTTCGAGCTTCGAGTAATCGAGGATGTCGTCGATCAGCTGCAACAGATGATCGGCCGAGAGCTTGATCGTTTTGGCAAAGCCGGTCTGTTCGGCGTCGAGGTGGGTGTCGAGCAGCAAATCGGCCATGCCGATCACGCCATTCAACGGCGTGCGGATTTCGTGGCTCATCACGGCGAGGAATTCGGATTTGAGCCGCGCGGCACGCTCGGCGGCTTCTTTCGCCTCGTTGAGCCGGCGCTCGGTCTCGACCGCAATGCGGCGATCCGAAAACACAGCCACCGAGCCGCCGAAAGGCCCATCCTGCGGCAAAGGCGCGCCGGTGACCTTGACCGGCAGGGGAGCGCCATCCTTGCAGAAGAAAACCTCTGCTTCGGAACGGTAGATGCGCCGCTGCTGCATCGCCAGATGGATCGGGCATTCGGCTGCCGGCAAGGGCCGTCCGTCGGGGCGGTGGTGGTGGATGGCCTCGTGCAGAGGTTTGCCGATCAGCTCTTCGGCAGCATAACCCAACAGGCGCGCGCCTTCGGCGTTGATGAATACGCAACGGCCCTGGCGATCGAGCGTATAGACGCCCTCGCCAAGACAATCGAGAATGGCGCGCAGATAGGTTTCCGACTGTTTGGCGGCGATCTCGGCCTGTTTTTGGCGCGTGATTTCGGTGCGGATCGAGATGTAGCCGCGCGGTTTGCCCGTTGCCGGATCGATGATCGGCGCGATGCTCGCCTGCACCCAATAAAACTCGCCGTTCTTTTTGCGGTTGCAAACCTCGCCCTGCCAGATGTCGCCACCGGCAATGGTGCGCCACATCTCACGGTAGAGCGCGTCCGGATGCAGACCCGATTTGAGGATCCGGTGGTTGCGGCCGATCAGTTCCTCACGCACATAGCCGGCGACTTCGCAAAACCGGTCATTGACATAGACGATGTCGCCTTTGACATCGGTCGCCGAGACGATGGCATGGCTATCGAGCGTGGCCAGCAACGTCTTGAGCGCAGCAGACCCGGCGAAAAAGCCTTCGAGGTTTTGCATCATATCGTGCTCTCTCCGCCAGGATTATGCCTGATCAAGCGCTGCCGGCGCATTTCAAAGAGGCAGACCGCGGCGGCCGCGGCGACGTTGAGCGATTCGCAGTCCGCGGCGAGCGGAATCGTCACGCGCTTTGCGGCCATGGCCACGAGGCTGGGGGAGAGCCCTGCTCCCTCATTGCCAAACAGCCATGCAGTCGGTCGAGAGAAATCGAGCGCATACAACGACTCGCCGCCATGCGCAACGGTGGCCAGCGATTGGCCGGAAAAGCTTTGTACGAAAGCGGCGAGATCGACATTTTCGTGGATGGCGAGCGAAAAATGCGCGCCCTGCGCAGCGCGCAGCACGCGCTGCGTCCACGCACCGGCGCAGCCCGGGCCGAGCAGCACGTCGCGCACACCGGCCGCCGCCGCAGTGCGCAGCAGCGTGCCGACGTTGCCGGCATCCTGTACCGCATCGAGCAGCAGACAATCACCCGCCGGAGCCAAAGTCGGCGCTGATGAGACGGCATCCTTAGCCTTGGTCACGTTCGGCACGGCAATGCGCGCCAGGATGCCGACCGGCGTCTTCAATTCGCTCACCTCCCGAAACAGTGTGCTGCGCAGACAAAGCACCGGCACACCGGGAAGGCGCGCCAGTAGGGCGGCGATCTCGGGATGATCGACGGCTTCTTCCGCCACGGCGACGAGCTCGGGAACCACGCCATGATCGAGCGCCGCGGCAAGCAGATGAGGACCTTCCAGCAGTGCGCGGCCTTCACGCTTCTGCCGCCGCGCGTCGCCTGCGAGATCGCGCAGAGCCTTGAACGTCGGGTTGTCACGTGAGGTGATCGTCTTCATGCGAACAGTATCAGTTGGCGCACCGGCGCAAAGCTCTTGCGATGTGCATCACAGGGGCCGTGCGCGGCGAGCGCCGCGAGATGCTCCGGCGTGCCATAGCCCATGTGCCGGTCGAAGCCATATTGCGGATGGCATGCGTGCAAGTCGAGCATGATGGCGTCGCGCGCCGTCTTGGCGAGGATCGAAGCGGCGGAAATCGCCGCCACCGTCGCATCGCCGCCGACGATGGCGCGTGCCGGCATCTCCAGTTGCGGGCAACGGTTGCCGTCGATCCACGCCTCTTCAGGACGCACGGCCAGCCCCGCCACGGCGCGCTGCATCGCCAGCAGCGTCGCCTGCAGGATGTTGATCATGTCGATTTCCTCGACCGTCGCCTCGGCCACGCTCCAGGCGATGGCCTTGGCGCGGATCTCATCGGCGAGTCTTTCGCGCTTGGCGGATGACAGCTTCTTCGAGTCGGCCAGACCGACGATGGGGCGAGTTGGATCGAGGATCACCGCCGCGGCGACCACCGGCCCGGCCAAGGGTCCTCTGCCCGCCTCATCGACGCCGCAGATCATGCTTGTCCGAGCAGCGACAGGATCGCCGCGGCCGCCTTCTCGGCGGTGTTTTGACGCAACTGCCGGTGCATCTCGGTAAAGCAGCGGGTCAGACGTTTTTTGACCTCCTCATCCTGGACGAGATTGCCGAGCGCCTGGGCGAGGTTCTCCGCCGTCGCTTCGTACTGCAGGAATTCCGGGACGACGAAACGGCCGGCGAGGATGTTGGGCAAACCCACCCATGGCAAATAGCCCATCCGTTTCATGATGCGCCACGACCACTCGGACATGCGATAGGTGATGACATGCGGCGCCTTGACGAGCGCCGCTTCGAGCGTCGCCGTGCCGCTCGCCACCAGTGCGCCATCGCAGGCTGCGAGCGCATCCTGCCCATGGCCGAACAACAGCTTCATGCAGCCGGCGACGGGCGGTGCCGCATCGAGCTCGATGTGGGTGATCTCGAAACCGGGGTGCACCGGCGCCTCGTTGATCAGCCAGTCCTGGCCACCGAGCCTCCAGAGCGTTTCTTCGAACGACGTGCGTGTCTCGCGCGACACCAGCGGCACCAGAAATACCGCATCGGGAAACCGCTCGCGCAGTAGGCGCGCGGTGCGGATGAAGAGATCCGCGTGATAGGCGACCTCCGACTGGCGGCTGCCGGGCAGCAATGCGATCACTGGCCCGCGGCCATTCAAAGCGAGCCGCTCGCGTGCCTGCTTGCGCTGCGATTCGAGCGGCAGCACGTCGGCGAGCGGGTGGCCGACGTAATCGACCAGCAGACCGACTTTTTCATAAAGCGGCGGCTCGAAGGGAAACAACGCCAGCAGGCGGTGGCAGGCGCGGGCGATCTTGTGGATGCGTCCGCCGCGCCAGGCCCAGACCGACGGGCTCACATAGTGCACGGTGGGAATGCCGGCGCGCTTGAGCCGAGTTTCGAGCCACAGGTTGAAATCCGGCGCATCGACGCCGATGAAGACGTCGGGGGGATCGGCGAGCAGACGCTTGAGCAGCGCCCTGCGTATCCCGGCAATCCTGCGATAGTGCTTCAGAACTTCGGCATAGCCGCGCACTGCCAGGCTTTCCGCCGGCCACCAGGCATCGAAGCCCGCGCGCAGCATCTTCGGCCCACCGATGCCGTAGAACTCGGCGTTGGCAAGACGGCACTTGAGCGCTTCGATCAAGTGTGCGGCCAGCAGGTCGCCCGACGCCTCGCCTGCCACCAGGGCAATACGCGTCATGGCAGATCAGCGAATGATGCCGCGCCCGGGTACCGCGAGGAATTCAGCCAGCGGAGCAAGTTCCGGGGTTCCCGCCTGCGCAGCCGAGGAGATCGCCGCGACTGCCTCGTCGAGCTTGAGACCGCTGCGGTAGAGCGTCTTGTAAGCGCGGCGGATGCTGGCGATCGTCTCTGGCGCAAAGCCGCGCCGCTTCAGGCCTTCGCTGTTGATGCCATGCGGTGCGGCCGGGTTGCCGGCGGCCATCACGTAGGGCGGGATGTCCTGCAGCACGACGCTGCCGACACCGGTCATGCAGTGCGCGCCGACGCGCACGAACTGATGCACGCCGGTATAACCGCCGAGGATCGCCCAGTCACCGACATGCACATGGCCGGCGAGTTGCGCGTTGTTGGCGAAGATTGTGTGGTTGCCGATCTGGCAGTCGTGCGCCAGATGCACATAGGCCATGATCCAGTTGTCATTGCCGAGACGCGTCACGCCGGCATCCTGGACCGTGCCGCGGTTGAAGGTGCAGAACTCGCGAATGGTGTTGCGATCACCGATCTCGAGCCATGTCGGCTCGCCGGCATATTTCTTGTCCTGCGGCGCTTCGCCGAGCGAGGAAAACTGGAAGATGCGGTTGTCGCGGCCGATACGGGTCGGCCCGTTGATCACGACGTGTGGGCCGATCCAGGTGCCATCGCCGATTTCGACCTCGGCGCCGATGATGGTGTAGGCGCCGACCGTGACGTTCTCGCCGAGCCGCGCCTTCGGGTCGACGAGCGCGCTGGGGTGGATGCTGACCGCCATCTCACTGTTCCGGCTGTTCCGGCTTTTCCAGCTTGCGCATCGTGCAGATCAGTTCCGCCTCGCAGGCGAGCTGGCCGTCGACCCTGGCCTTGCCGGCGAACTTCCACATGCCGCGCTTGTTGCCGAGGATGGTGATTTCGATGATCAGCTGATCGCCGGGCATCACCGGCCGCTTGAAGCGCGCGCCATCGATGCCGACGAAATAGTAGACGGCATCCGTCTCGGGCTTGCCGTCCATCTTGCGGAACGACAGGATCGCCGCCGTCTGCGCCATCGCCTCGACGATCAGTACGCCGGGCATCACCGGATGATGCGGATAATGGCCGGGGAAGAACGGCTCGTTCATGCTGACGTTCTTGAGGGCGACGATGCGTTCCCCGGGTACGATCTCGAGCACGCGATCGACCAGCAGGATCGGATAGCGGTGCGGCAGATATTCGAGGATCTGGTGGATGTCCATGGCGGTCGGGGCGTTCATCGGCTGTTCTCCAGTTCGGCGAGGCGTTTTTCGAGTGCGCGTATTTTATCGGCCAGCGCGTCGAGATGACGCAGATGAGCGAAGTTTTTCAGCCACTCGGCATGCGGTTGCAGGGGCACGGTGCCGGTATAACTGCCGGCTGTCGGCAGCGACTTGCCGACGAAGGTGCCGGCGGCGACATGCACGTCATCCGCCAGGGTCAGATGGCCGATGATCATTGCCGCACCGCCGATGGTGCAGCGCTCACCGATCTTCGTGCTGCCGGCGATGCCGACACAGCCGGCGATCGCCGTGTGCCGGCCGATTCTGACGTTGTGGGCGATCTGGATCTGGTTGTCGAGCTTGACGCCATCGCCGATCACCGTGTCTTCCAGCGCGCCGCGATCGATCGTCGTATTGGCGCCGATCTCGACGTCATCGCCGATGACGACGCGGCCAGTCTGGGCGATCTTCACCCATGCCGTGCCATCCTGCGCGAAGCCGAAGCCATCCGCGCCGATCACCGCGCCCGAATGAATGATCGCGCGGCGGCCGATGCGGCAGCCGTGATAGACCGTGACGCCGGGATACAGCCAGCTGTCCGCGCCGATGCTCACGCCAGCGCCGATGCGACAGTGCGCGCCGATCACGCAGTTCTCACCGATCGAGACGTCTGGACCGATCCAGGCCAGCGGGCCGATCGCGGCGCTCGCCGGCACCGCCGATTCGACCACTGCGCTCGGATGGATGCCCGGCGCCGGCCGTGGCAGCTCGGCCAGCCATTGCGAGACGCGGGCGAAATAGAGATAAGGCTGCGCCGTGACGATCGCATCGACCGGACACTCCGCCGCGGCATCGGCGGCGAGGATCACTGCGCCCGCATGCGTCGTCGCCAGCTGACGGCGATACTTTGGATTCGCCAGAAAACTGAGCTGATCGGGCGTTGCATTTTCGAGCGTCGCCAACCCGGAGACAAACCGCTGCGGGTCGCCTTTCAGCTCGCCGCCGAAACGGGCGACGATCTCGCCCAAGGTACGTGGCGTGGCCACCTGCAGTTGCTTGCTTACTTCGCGGCGGGCGCGGTCTCGTTGCTGAGCGCCTTGATCACCTTGTCGGTGATATCGATGCGCGGACTGAAATACACCGCCTCCTGGACGATCAGATCGAACTTCTCGGCTTCGGCGACCTGTTTGATGACTTTGTTGGCGCGCTCGAAGATCGCCGCCAGCTCCTCGTTCTGGCGCAGGTTCAGATCCTCGCGGAATTCGCGCTGCTTGCGCTGGAATTCACGGTTCAGCTCGGAAAATTCGCGCTCCTTGGTGCGCCGCTCGCTTTCGGCCATCGTCACGCCGTTCTTGTCGAGGTTTTCCTGCATCGCCTGGAGGCGCTTGGCCATTTGCTGCAATTCCTGATCGCGCTTTTCGAATTCTTTTTCGAGCTTCAGCTTGGCGCGCTTGGCCTGTGGCGACTCGTTGACGACCCGCTGGCCATTGACGAAGCCGATCTTGACGGACTCCGCGAGCGCGGGCGAGACGACGAGGGCCAGTAATACTGGTGCAAATACTTTGATGATGCGATTCATGTTCTCTCCTGTTTCAGAAGACGGTACCCATCTGGAACTGCAGCCGCTGCGTCTTGTCGCCTTCCTTGCGGTTGAGCGGTTGGGCCAGGCTGAACTTCAGGGGACCGAGCGGCGAAGACCAGGACAGCGAAAGCCCGGTACTGTAGCGCAGGTCGCCGACGTTCAGCTTCTCGCCGACACCCCATACCCAGCCGGCATCGACGAAAGCGCCGAGGCGGAAGGATTTGTCCTTGCCGCTGCCAGGCATCGGGAAGAGGAATTCGGCGTTCATCACCAGGCGGCGGTCACCACCGATGCGCTGGTCGGAATCGGTCGCATACGGATCGACCGGGCCGAGCGCGCCCGCCTTGAAACCGCGCACCGAGCCGACGCCACCGGCATAGTAGTACTTGTAGAACGGCAGCGGCTTGCCACCGATACCGCCGCCATGGCCATATTCGCCATTGAGCATCAGGGTGTATTCGCGGCCAATCGGGAAGAAACGCTGGTACTGGAAATTCGTGCGGTAATAACGCAGGCTGCCGCCCAATCCCACCTCACCGCTGACACGGGCGTTGTAACCGGACATCGGATAGATGATGCTGTCGAGCGTATTCTTGGCCCAGCCGAGCGTGCCGATCGCGCCGGTGAATTTGCTGCCGTATTGGTCGAGGAATCGCTGGATAGTCGGCGTCGTGTAGCTCGTCGTCTTGATCTGGGTGCTATCGACGGCGAGACCGAAGTTGATCGAGTCGTCCTCGCCGATCGGAAAACCGTAGCGGATACCGCCACCCAGCGATTTCGTGGCATAGGTTGCCAGGCTGGTCAGCTTCGTGGTGTCGGTGTCACGCGCATAGACGTCGAAGCCGCGGCTGACACCATCGACCGTGTAATACGGATCGGTATAAGAAAACGAATACAGCGTATTGATCTTACTGGTGTTGAAGCCGATGCCGACATGCTTGCCGCTGCCGAACAGGTTCTGCTGGTTGACCGAGCCGGAGAACACCAGCCCTTCGGAGCTCGACAAGCCGGCGCCCAGCATCAAATTGCCGGTGGGTTTCTCCTTGACGTTCATCACCACATCCACCTGGTCGGTGGTGCCCGGCACCGCCGGGGTTTCGACCGTCACCTCGTCGAAATAGCCGAGCCGGTCGACGCGGGTGCGCGACTTGTTGATCTTCTCGCCGTCATACCAAGCCGCCTCCATCTGGCGCATCTCGCGGCGGATCACCTCGTCGCGCGTGCGGGTGTTGCCCTGCACCTGGATGCGCCGCACATAGACGCGGCGGCCCGGGTCGATGAACAACGTGAAGGCGACTTGTTTCTTCTCCTTGTCGAGCTCGGGCGCGGCATTCACGTTGGCGAAGGCATAGCCATCGTTGCCGAGGCGCTCGGCGATCGCCTTGGTGGTCGCGGTCACCTGCTCGCGCGAAAACAGACTACCAGGCTTGATCGTCACCAGCTTGAGCAGCTCGTCTTCCGGCAGCAGCAGCTCGCCGGCGAGCTTGACGGAGGAGACGGTATAGCGCTCACCCTCGTTGATGTTGATGGTGATGTAGATGTCCTGCTTGTCCGGCGAGATCATCACCTGCGTCGATTCGATATTGAACTCGATGAAGCCGCGGTCCAGATACCACGAACGCAGGGTTTCCAGGTCGGCGGAGAGCTTCTGCTTCGAATACTGGTCGTTCTTGGTGTACCAGGTCAGCCAGCCGGGGGTACGCAAGGTGAATTGCTCGAGCAGTTCCTTTTCCTTGAAGGCCTTGGCGCCGACGATGTTGATCTGGCGGATCTTGGCGATGTCGCCTTCCTCGACCGCGAAGGTGATGCCGACGCGATTGCGTTCGAGCGGCGTCACGGTCGTCGTCACTTGCGCCGCGTAATAGCCCTGCGACAGATACTGGCGTTTGAGCTCCTGCTCCGCGCGCTCGACCAGCGAACGATCGAAGATGCGTGACTCGGCCAAGCCCACCTCACGCAGCCCCTTGCGCAGATTGTCTTTTTCGAAGGCCTTGACGCCGATGAATTCGAGCGAGGCGATGGCCGGGCGTTCCTCGACGAACACCACCAGCACATTGCCCTCGACCTCGAGCCGCACATCCTTGAAGAAACCGGTAGCGAACAGCGCCTTGATGGCCTGCGCCGCCTTGTCTTCGGTCAGCGTATCGCCGACCTTGACCGGCAGATAGCCGAATACGGTACCAGCCTCGGTGCGCTGGATGCCTTCGACGCGGATGTCGCGCACCACGAAAGGATCGAAGGCGGCGGCGCCGGAGGTCAGCAGCGCAGCGAGCAAACCTGCCAGAACAGAACGTTTCATGCGTCAGCCGGAAATCAGTCGGAAAATGTCGTTGTAAAGGGCCAGCCCCATCAGCAATGCAAGCACGGTCAGACCGATTTGCTGGCCGATTGCCATGACGCGTTCCGAGAGCGGTTTCCCCTTGATCAGCTCGGCCAGATAATACATCAAGTGCCCGCCATCCAGCACCGGGATGGGCAGCAGGTTCAGCACGCCGAGACTGATGCTGATCAGCGCCAGGAAGCGCAGGAAATGCTCGCCGCCCATGCGCGCCGACTGGCCGGCATAGTCGGCGATGGTGAGCGGTCCCGAGACGTTGCGGAGCGAAGCTTCGCCCATGATCATGCGCCCGATCATGCGCAATGACAGCGTCGCCGTATCCCAGGTCTGGTTCAGCGCGCGCTTTAGGGATTCGAACGCACCGTACCGCACCGTCACCAGGAACGCGCGGCGCACTTCCGGATCGTCACGTACCGCGATACCGATGCGCGCCACCGGCTTGCCGCGTTCCTCGACGAGCTCGGCTTGGACGTCGATGGCAAGCCGTTGTGCGTCACGCTCCACCTCGAGTGTCATTTGACGCGCGCCGGCGGAACGGATCGCCACTGCGACAGCCTGCCAACCGCCCATCGGCGCGCCGTCGATCGCGACGATGCGATCCCCGACCCGCAGGCCGGCCCGTGCGGCCGGCGAATCCGGCTGCACGCTGCCGATCACCGCCGGCAGATCGGGAGGCTGCAGCCGCAGGCCCAGCGCCGGCAGCACATCGCCTTCCAGCGCCTCCGGCGGCAGGCGCGACAGATCGATGCGATGCAGCTGGATATTGCCACGGGCATCGAGGGTTTCGAGCACGATCTCATCGCGCGCCAGCACATGGCGCAGGATTTCCCAGCGCAGCTCGCTCCAGGTCGCCACCGGCTTGCCGGAGACGCTGCGTGCCGTCTCGCCAGCGCCGATTTTCAGTTCCGCCGCCAGGCTGCCTTCCGGCGGCGCGGCAAAAATCGGCCGCGGTTCCGCGACGCCGCTCATGAACAGGAAGGCATAGAGCACCACGGCGAGCAGCAGGTTGGCGAGCGGGCCGGCGACGACGATGGCCGCCCGCTTGGCCAGACTCTGACGATTGAAGGCACGCGGCAGTTCGGCAGGCGGCACTTCGCCTTCGTGCTCGTCGAGCATCTTCACATAACCGCCGAGCGGAAACGCGGCAATCTGCCATTCGGTGCCGTCGCGTCCCAGTCGTCGTGACCAGAGCGGCCGGCCGAAGCCGATCGAAAAACGCAGGATCTTGACGTTACAGAGCCGCGCCACCCAATAATGGCCCAGCTCGTGCACGACGATCAGCACGCCAAGCGCCAGCAGGAATGCGCCGAGCGTCCAGATGACTCCGGTGGAATTCATCGCTGGAAGCGGAGCTGCATTTCCGAGGCGATGGCGCGGGCGTGCGCATCCGTGGCGAGGATCGCGGCGAGATCCGGCATCTCCTCGACCGGAATCGCATCCAGCGTCGCGGCAATCACCTCACTGATACCGAGGAAAGGCAGCCGACCGTCGAGGAAGGCGGCGACCGCCACTTCGTTGGCGGCATTGAGCACGGTCGCCGCATTGCCGCCCGCGGCGAGCGCCCGATAAGCGAGCGCCAGACAGGGAAAGCGCTCGAAATCAGGCTGTTCGAAATCGAGCCGGGCGATGGCCGGCAGATCGAGCGGCGCCACGCCGGCCGCGATGCGTTCCGGCCAGGCGAGCGCCTGGGCGATCGGCGTGCGCATGTCGGGATTACCGAGTTCCGCCAGCACCGAGCCATCGACATATTGCACCAGCGAATGGATCACGCTCTGCGGATGGACGACCACCTCGATCTGCTCGGGCGCGAGGCCGAACAGCCAGTGCGCCTCGATGACTTCGAGCCCCTTGTTCATCATCGTCGCCGAATCGACCGAGATCTTGCGGCCCATCGACCAGTTCGGATGTGCACAGGCCTCCTCCGGTGTGACATTCCGGAGCCGTTCGAGCGGCACCGAGCGGAACGGCCCGCCCGAGGCGGTGAGCAGGATGTGACTCACGCCGGCGCGTGCAGGCTCGCCGGCGTAATCGGGCGGCAGCGACTGGAATACCGCGTTGTGCTCGGAATCGATCGGCAACAGCGTGGCGCGATGCGCCTTGACTTCGGCCATGAACAGGTGGCCGGCCATCACCAGCGCCTCCTTGTTCGCCAGCAACACCTGCTTGCCCGCGCGCACTGCGGCGAGCGTCGGCTGCAAACCGGCGGCGCCGACGATCGCAGCCATCACCGCATCGACCTCGGGCAAGGCGGCGACGAATTCGAGCGCCTCGCTGCCAGCGAGCACCTCGGTGGCGAGCCCGGCCGCCGAAAGACGCTTGCTCAAGCCAGGAACGTCCTCCGGCCGACCGACCACCGCATAGCGTGGCCGGTGCCGCAGGCATTGTTCATAGAGCACCTCGATGCGGCTGTTGCCGGTGAGCGCGACGATCTGGAAGCGGTCCGGATGACGCGCCACGACATCGAGCGTGGACACCCCGATCGAACCCGTCGCGCCAAGAACCGTGAGTTTCTTCATGACAGCCAGAGATGGATGCCCAGCGCGACGAGCGGCAGGGTCGACAGCTGGCTGTCGATACGATCGAGTATGCCGCCATGCCCGGGCAGCAACTGGCTGCTGTCCTTGACGCCGGCCTGGCGCTTGGCCAGCGACTCGAACAGGTCACCGACGATCGACAGCGCGGTGAGCAGCAGCAGGCAGCCGACCAGCACAAGCCGGTCGAGGTTTTGCACGGCCGGCAGCGTGGGAGCGACCGCGAAGCCATAGACGAGCACACCGGCCATCGCGCCGGCCACGCCCTCCCAGGTCTTTCCCGGGCTGATGCTCGGTGCGAGTTTATGGCGGCCGAAGGCGCGACCGCTGAAATAGGCCGCGATGTCCGCGACCCAGACCAGCGCCATCACGGCCAGCAACAGCAGCGGGCTGCGTTCATGCAAGGCCGCCAGCGCCGCCCAGGCGGGCAAAATCAGGACCAGGCCGAGGGTGGCACAGGCGGTGGACCATTGCCGCTTCAGCCACAGGGGCGCAAAGCCGAGCCAGAACAGCGCACCGAGCCCCCAGAGCAGCGGAAAACCGTCTTCTGGTCGTGTCCAGAACAGCAGGCACAATCCGAAGGTCAACAGCCCGTAGGCGATGCGCCCGCGGCTGGCTGCCTGCATCAACCCGGCCCATTCCCAGGCGGCAAGGGCGGCCACCAGTGCGAAGATGATGCCCGCCGGACGCGACGGCAGCAGAAACAGGACGGCGAGGAAGCCGGCGACGAGGAACAGCGCGGTGATGATCCGCGCCTTAAGCATAGCGAAACCTCTGCCTGACTGGCTGCGCGGGCGGTCTGCAGCGTTGCGCGGTGTTGGCTCCGGCCGCTTCGCTTAACATCGGCTGCGCCGATGTTAGCCTGCGCCGAAACTTCGTTTTCGCTCCCTCGCCTATCCACTCGATATGTCTCGGTCTCTGCGCTCCGGGCGCCTTGCATCCCATCCCGCTCGCGGCGTCATGCAGCGGTTTCATTTTTTCATCAATTCCGCCACCGACGGAACAATTCCAGCGGAACTCGCCAACTGCTCGCTAGTGCGCCCAAAACGCCGCTCGCGGCGCCGGTAGCTCTCGATCGCGGCATCGAGCGCCGCGGCATCGAAATCGGGCCAGAAGGTTTCGGTGAAATACAACTCGCAGTAGGCGAGCTGCCAGAGCAGGAAGTTGCTGATGCGCTGTTCGCCGCCGGTGCGGATGAACAGGTCCGGCTCGGGCGCGTAGCTCATCGCCAGGAAAGGCTCCAGATCCGCCTCGGTATAGCTGCCGGCCTTTTCCGGATAAGCCAGCGCCAGGCCGTTCATCGCCTGCATCAAATCCCAGCGACCACCGTAGTTGGCAGCGATCGTCAGGGTGAGCTTTCTGTTTTCCGCGGTGAGATTCTCGCCGCGGCGGATCAGGTCGATGAGGCGCGGCTCGAATGCGGCCAGATCGCCGACGACGCGCAGGCGCACACCGTTCTGATGCAGCTTGCCGACCTCGCGCTCCAGCGCCGCCATGAACAGATTCATCAGGAAACCGACTTCCTCGGGAGGACGGCGCCAGTTTTCCGAGCTGAAGGCGAACAGCGTCAGATACTCGATACCGCGCTCGATCGAGGCACGCACGATACGGCGCACCGCCTCGAGGCCCTGCTGATGGCCGGCGACACGGGGCAGGAAACGCTGCTTCGCCCAGCGCCCGTTGCCATCCATGATGATCGCCAGATGGCGCGGAACGCTGCGTGTTTCGGGAATGCTGCGTGTCGAGCTGGAAAACATCGCGGCCTGCGCGAACGCCGACGGCCTAGACGGCCATCAGGTCCTTTTCCTTTTCGGCGAGCAGCTTGTCGATCTCGGCAACATACTTGTCGGTGAGCTTCTGCACCTCGTCTTGTGCGCGCCGTTCCTCGTCTTCGGAAATCTCGTGCTTCTTGAGCGCATCCTTGAGATGAGTGATCGCATCGCGGCGCAGGTTGCGCACCGCCACCTTGGCGGTCTCGCCTTCGTGGCGCACCACTTTGATCAGATCGCGGCGCCGTTCCTCGGTGAGCATCGGCATCGGCACGCGCAGCAGATCGCCCTGTGCCGAAGGATTGAGGCCCAGATCGGATTCGCGGATCGCTTTCTCGATCTTCGGCCCCATGCCCTTTTCCCACGGCTGCACGCCGATGGTGCGCGCATCGAGCAGCGTGACGTTCGCCACCTGGTTGATCGGCACCAGGCTGCCGTAATAGTCGACCATCACGTGATCGAGCAGCCCGGTATGGGCCCGGCCGGTGCGCACCTTGGCGAGATCGGCCTTCAGAGCCTCGACGCTCTTCTGCATCTTGTGTTCGGTGGTTTTCTTCAGTTCTGCAATGATCATGGAAAACTCCCGCTCATCAGCAATGGACCAGCGTGCCCTCGTCCTCACCCATCACGACACGCTTTAAGGCGCCGGGCTTGAAGATCGAGAACACGTTGATCGGCAACTTTTGGTCGCGGCACAGCGCGAAGGCGGTGGCATCCATGACGCCCAAGCCCCGGCCGATCGCCTCGTCGAAGCTGATCTTGGTGTAGCGGATCGCGGCCGGATCCTTCTTCGGATCGGCGCTATACACGCCATCGACTTTGGTGGCCTTCAAGACGATCTCGGCGCCGATCTCCGAGCCGCGCAGCGCAGCCGCCGTGTCGGTGGTGAAGAACGGATTGCCGGTGCCACCGCCGAAGATGACGACCCTGCCTTCTTCGAGATAGCGGATCGCCTTGCCGCGGATGTAGGGCTCGACGACCTGTTCGATGGTCAGCGCCGACTGCACGCGCGCATTCATACCCGCCTGGCGCATCGCGTCGGCGAGCGCCATCGCATTCATCACGGTCGCCAGCATGCCCATGTAGTCGGCGGTGGCGCGGTCCATGCCCGAGGAGGCACCGGCTACGCCACGGAAGATGTTGCCGCCGCCGATCACCACGCCGATCTCGACGCCGAGATCGGCGACCGCCTTGACCTCGTTGACGATCCGCCAGAGCGTCTCGCGATTGATGCCATAGGCATCGTCGCCCATCAACGCCTCGCCGGAGAGCTTGAGCAGGATGCGACGGTAACGCGGTGCGGCGGCCGGCATGATGATGCTTACTTCTTGGCGGCGGCAGCCTGGGCGGCCACTTCGGCAGCGAAGTCGGACTGTTTCTTTTCAATCCCTTCGCCGACGATGTAGAGCGTGAAGGCGTTGACCGTCGCGCCCTTGCTCTTCAGCAGCTCACCGATGGTCTGCTTGCCGTCCTCGGCCTTGACGAACACCTGACCCAGCAGCGTGACGTCCTTGAGGAACTTCTGCACCGTGCCTTCGGCGATCTTCTCGAGCATCGCTTCGGGCTTGCCGGCCTCGCGCGCCTTTTCGATCGCAATGCGCCGCTCGGTGTCCAAGAGTTCGGCCGGCACGCCGGAGGCATCCAGCGCCTTGGGCTTGGAGGCGGCAATGTGCATCGCGATGTCCTTGGCCATCTGATCATCACCGCCACTGACATCGACCAGCACGCCAATCTTCGAACCACCATGCACATAGGCAGCGAGCTTGCCTTTCGCCTCCATGCGCACGAAGCGGCGGATCGTCATGTTCTCGCCGATCTTGCCGACCAGGGCGGCACGCGTCGATTCGACCGTGCCATCGCCCAGCGGCAGTGCAGAAAGCGCTGCGACATCGGCAGGGTTCTGCGTCGCGACGAGCTCGGCACAATTCTTTGCCAGCGCAACGAACTCGTCGTTCTTGGCGACGAAATCGGTTTCGGAGTTCACTTCGACCATCGCGCCCAGCTTGCCGTCGGCGGCCAGATACATGCCGATGACCCCCTCGGCGGCGATGCGGGTCGCCGCCTTGGTTGCCTTGTTGCCGAGCTTGACGCGCAGGATCTCCTCGGCCTTGGCCATGTCGCCGCCCGCCTCGCTGAGCGCCTTCTTGCATTCCATCATCGGCGCGTCGGTCTTCTCGCGCAGCTCCTTGACCATGCTCGCGGTAATTTCAGCCATGCTCATCTGCTCCCTATGCTCACTCTTCCGTTTCTTCTTCCGCGACCTCGACGAACTCATCGTCGCCGGCCAACTGCTGCACCACCTCGTCGATCGCCTGATTCCGGCCTTCCAGAATGGCATCCGCGGCGCCGCGCGCATAGAGACGGATCGCGCGCGAGGAGTCGTCGTTGCCCGGGATCACGTAGTCGATGCCGATCGGGCTGTGATTGGTATCGACGACACCGACGATCGGGATCCCGAGCTTGTTGGCTTCGGTGACGGCAATCTTGTGATAGCCGACGTCGATGACGAACAGCGCATCCGGCAACGCCGCCATGTCCTTGATGCCACCGAGGCTCTTTTGCAGCTTGGCAAGTTCACGCGTCAGCATCAAGCCTTCTTTCTTGTTCATTTTCTCGAGCGTGCCATCCTCGACCATCTGCTCCATTTCCTTGAGACGCTTCAATGATTGCTTGACGGTCTTGAAGTTGGTCAGCATGCCGCCCAACCAACGCTCATCGACATAGGGCATGCCGGCACGTTGCGCTTCCTCGGCAATGATCTCGCGCGCCTGGCGCTTGGTGCCGACGAACAGCACGGTACCCTTCTTCGCCGACAGCTTCTTGAGGAAGTCCATCGCCTCGTTGTACTTGGCGAGGGTCTTTTCGAGGTTGATGATGTGGATCTTGTTGCGATGGCCGAAAATGAATGGGGCCATCTTGGGGTTCCAGAAACGCGTCTGGTGGCCGAAATGCACGCCGGCCTCCAGCATCTGGCGCATGGTGGTGCTCATTGCGATCGATCTCCGATATGGGTTGGTCCGCCACCCGGCTGGTTCCCGCCCGATGCGGGCACCCATTCGGCGCCGGGTGTGTGAATTTTGTCCTGCCAGGCAAGACAAGCGGCGAATTATAAATGCATTTCGCGCCCTATCGCAACGGGCGGTAGCGGCGGGGCTTTCTCGCCGCGCGAGGGGTTAGAATCATTGCGATCACCATCGCCCCACAGAGAAAAATGAGCGTCACGATCAAGACCCCAGAAGAAATCGAAAAGATGCGCATCGCCGGCCGGCTCGCCGGTGAGGTACTCGACTACATCGAGCCTTTCGTGAAACCCGGTGTCACCACCGATGAGCTCGACCGGTTGTGCCATGATTACATGGTCAAGGTGCAGGGCTGCATCCCCGCCCCGCTCAACTACGCGCCGCCCGGCTATGTGCCATACCCGAAATCGATCTGCGCCTCGGTCAATCATCAGGTCTGTCATGGCGTGCCCAACGACCGCCCGCTCAAGAAAGGCGATATCGTCAATCTCGACATCACGACGATCAAGGACGGCTGGCATGGCGACACTTCCCGCATGTTCGTCGCGGGCGGGGAGGCCGCCGCCTCGATCCTCGCCAGGCGGCTGATCCGCGTCACCCACGAGTGCCTCTGGCTCGGCATCGCGGCAGTGCGTCCGGGCGCGCACCTGGGCGACATCGGCGCGGCGATCCAGCGCCATGCCGAAGCCAATGGCTTTTCGGTGGTGCGCGAGTTCTGCGGCCACGGCATCGGCCGCAAGTTCCACGAAGAACCGCAGGTGCTCCATTACGGCAAGCGCGGCGAGGGTCTGCGCCTGGAGCCCGGCATGGTGTTCACCATCGAGCCGATGATCAATGCCGGCAAGGCCGCGATCTCCGAATTGGCCGATGGCTGGACGATCGTCACCAAGGACCGCAGCCTCTCCGCGCAGTGGGAGCACACCGTCGCGGTCACCGAGACCGGCGTCGAGGTGCTGACATTGTCGGCGGGCGCGCCGCCCAATCCTCTCCAGTCCTGAATATTTCGCCGCTTTGGCAAAGCCCTGCCCCGCCCCTTCAAGCGATCTGATCGCCTTCTGTCGCGACCAGTTGCGGACGCAACGCGAGGCATTGCAGCAGCGCTATCTCGCCGGCGGCCACCCCGCCGCCCTGCTCCACGGCACCGCCCGGCTGATCGACCGTGTGCTGCGCCACCTCTGGCGGACCGCCGGGATGGACCGGCAGTTGGCGCTCGTCGCCGTCGGCGGCTACGGACGCGGCGAGCTCTACCCGGCATCGGATGTCGATCTCTTGATCTTGCTGCCGGAGGATGCCGGCGAGAACCATACGCCGCAACTGGAATCGCTCATCGGCATGCTCTGGGACATCGGCCTCGAAATCGGTCACAGCGTGCGCAGCATCGGCGAGTGCCTGAGCGAAGCCTCGCGCGACATCACGATCCAGACCGCGCTGCTCGAAGCGCGCTTCTTGTGCGGCGACCGCGCACTGTACGAGCGCTTTCACACCGCCTTTGCCACGCAGCTCGAGCCGCTGGCCTTTTTTCGGGCGAAACGCCTCGAACAGGAAGAGCGTTACGCGAAATATCAGGACACGCCCTACGCGCTGGAACCGAACTGCAAGGAACATCCCGGCGGCCTGCGCGACCTGCAGATCATCCTCTGGGTCGGGCGCGCGGCGACCGGGGCCATCGGCTGGCAGGCGCTCGCCCGCCAAGGCATCGTCTCGGCGCTCGAAGCACGACAACTGGCGGGCACGGAAAACTTCCTGCGCCGCGTGCGGATCGCTTTGCACCTGATCGCCCGCCGGCGCGAAGACCGCTTGTTGTTCGACCATCAGGAAGCACTCGCCAAAAGTCTTGGAATCGCCGCCACCACCCACCGCCGCGCTTCCGAAGTCCTGATGCAGCGCTATTACCGTAACGCCAAGCGCATCACGCAGCTGAACACGCTAATCCTGCTCGATTTGGCCGCCCGGCTGGAGCAACGCCGCGCCGTTGCCCCCATTGCCATCGACGCCGATTTCCAGATCGATCAGAATCTGCTCGACATCCGCAGCGACGACCTCTTCGAACGCCAGCCGGCAGCATTGCTGAAGAGCTTTTTGCTGCTCTCCCAGCGTCCGGAACTGAAAGGCATGACGGCCCGCACACTGCGCGCCCTGTGGCATGCGCGGCGGCACATCGATGCCGCGTTCCGGCGCGATGCGGCCAACCGCGCCAGCTTCCTCGCGTTGTTCAAGACGCAACGTGGGCTGACCCACCAGCTGCGGCGCATGAACCAGTTCGACCTCCTCGGCGCCTATCTGCCCGCCTTCGGCCGCATCGTCGGGCGCATGCAGCACGACCTGTTCCATGTCTATACCGTCGATCAGCACATCCTGCAGGTGGTGCGCAACCTGCGCCGCCTCTCGCTGCCCGAATTCGCCCACGAATATCCCGAACACTCGCGCCTGATGGCGGAGTTCCCGGACCGCTGGCGGCTTTATGTCGCCGCACTGTTCCACGACATCGCCAAGGGGCGCGGTGGCGATCATTCGCAGCTCGGCATGCGCGATGCGCGTCGCTTCTGTCGCGCTCACGGCATCAGTCGGGACGATACGGCGCTGATCGTCTTCCTCGTCGAGCATCATCTGACGATGTCGCTGTTTGCACAAAAACGCGACCTCACCGATCCCGAGGTGATCCGCCGCTTCGCTGCACTCGTCGGCACGGAAGAGCGGCTGACCGCGCTGTATCTGCTCACCGTCTGCGACATCCGCGGTACCGGGCCGAAAGTTTGGAACCCCTGGAAGGCCAAATTGCTCGAGGATCTCTTCCGGCTGACGCGACCATTGCTGACCGGGGAGAGTCGTATCTCGTCAGGCGGTGTGGAAGAACGCCAGGAGGAGGCGCGCGGCAAGCTGCGACTGCGTGGCCTGCGCTCCGGCATCGAGGACGCCTTGTGGCGCGAATTCGATACCGCCTACTTCCTGCGCCACGACAGTGACGAAATCGCCTGGCACACCCAGCAGCTCTACCATCGGCCGGCGCCGGACACTCCTTTGGTCCGTGCGCGCATGAACCCGGCGGGTGCCGGCCTGCAAGTGATGATCTATGTGCGCGACCAGCCGGCGCTATTCGCGCGCATCTGCGGTTTCTTTGCCCGTCTGGGCTTCACGATCGTCGATGCCAAGATTCACACCACCCGCCACGGCTACGCGCTCGACAGCTTCGCGCTGCTCGATCCGGAGCATCAGATGCCTTACCGCGACATGCTGAGCTTCATCGAACACGAACTCGCCGACGAGCTCACACGGCTGCCGCCGTTGTCATCGCCGCCACAAGCGCGCCTGTCGCGCCGGGTGCGGCATATGCCGCTCGCGCCGGAAGTTTCGATTCGCATCGACGAAAATGGCAGGCATCATCTGCTGTCGATCGTCGCCGCCGACCGCACCGGCTTACTCTATGCGATCGCTCTGGTGCTGGCGCGGCATGGCATCACGGTGCATGGCGCCAAGATCATGACGCTCGGCGAACGCGTCGAGGATACGTTCCTGATCAGCGGCGCGGAACTCGGCCAAACCGCCTCGCTGGTGCAGTTGGAGCAGGAGTTGCTCGAAACGCTGAAGATCTGAAACTCGGCGCTGGCAAGACGGCACGCTCAGCCGGCGAATCCGGACTCACACATGTGTTCGATCACCCGCCGCACCTTGATCAGCGCTTCTTCCAGCACCGCCTCGAGCTGAGCGAAACTGATCGCCGTTTTCGAATCGCCGCGCCCGGCCGCCCAGTTCGCCACCGCACAGATCGCTGCGTAAGGGGTTTCCAGCTCGCGCGCCAGCCCTGCCTCGGGCATCCCCGTCATGCCGACGACATCGGCGCCGTCGCGCGCCAGCCGCTCGATCTCCGCCGCGCTCTCCAGACGCGGGCCTTGGGTCGCGGCATACACCGCTGCGCCGGACACCGTCAAGCCGACTGCATCGGCGGCGCACAGCAGCCGTTCGCGCAAGGCACGGTCGTACGGCTCGGTGAAATCGACGTGCACCACGGGCGCTTCGCCGCCATCGAAGAAGGTATGCGGCCGCCCCCAGGTGTAATCGATGATCTGGTGCGGCACCACGAGCGAACCCGGGCCCAGGTCGGCGCGGATGCCCCCGACCGAGGCCACCGAGACGATGTTCTCGGCACCCGCGGCCTTGACCAGCGCCCAGAGGTTGGC